>JBCBPD010000054.1:0-23841 GCA_039820925.1 Bacteroidota bacterium
CTTTAGTGTACAATGAAAATGTATTTGAATCCAATTTGATTGGGGTTCTGACCTATTATGTCTACGTAATTTTAGGTTTGGATGCAGATACGTTTTCATTGTACACTAAAGGTTGGAATTCTTGATATTGAAAGTTGAAAGCATTGTCCTTGAAATTGAATACAGGGCTTTCGTAAGAGGTATTATAAATAGGTCTTGAAGACTGTATTTGAATATTGGCTTCGAAGCGGTCGGATTCGTATTGGGTAACCGTAATGAACATTCTTGCGTTGACACGTTCATTTTCGTTGTAGACCCTATCCGTCCATTTACTCTTGTTGACAAAATCGTTCAAAGAGCGCTCAAGGGTTCTAAAAATTTGTTGATTGGTTTGGTTGACTTGGTCTGAATTGACCACTACCTCACAATTCAACTCCTGTCCTCTAGCAAAAACAGTAACCAAAAAAAGAATAAGAATAGGGATTTTTTTACCCATCGATTCGTAAAAGTATTTCGCTCCAAATATCAGAAGCCACTTCTGGCTTCGTCTTCAAAGCAAACGTTTTTATCGCGGAATTCTTATCGATGAAAGTAATTTTATTGGTATTCCCACCAAAACCTGCGCCTTTGTCATTCAAGGTGTTCAACACGATAGCATCCAGGTTTTTCCGTTGGAGTTTTCCTTTGGCGTTTTCGATTTCATTTTCGGTTTCCAAAGCAAAGCCCACCAAAAACTGTTTTTTCTTGATTTCGCCCAAGGATTTTAGAATGTCAGGATTGCGTTCCAACACCAAAGTCAAGTCACCTTCCTTCTTCTTCATTTTTTGTTCGGAAACATTTTTAGGACGGTAATCTGCGACTGCTGCCGCTGCAATCATAACATTTGAGGTTTCAAAATGTGCGTGGCAAGCTTCGTACATTTCCTGAGCTGAGGTGACATCAATTCGGTGGATATTTGCATGCTCAGCGGAAAGTTGGGAAGGTCCAGATACCAAAGTTACTTCTGCGCCGAGATTAGCAGCGGTTTTAGCCAGTTCAAATCCCATAGTTCCAGTAGCGCGATTTCCTAAAAAACGGACAGGGTCTAAGGCCTCATGGGTCGGTCCGGCCGTAATCAATACTTTTTTACCGTGTAGTGGAGACTTTTGAAGAAGGTCGTCCTCGAGAAACTTCACAATATTTTCAGGCTCTGCCATGCGGCCCATACCGCTCAATCCACTCGCCAGTTCACCAGACTCCGCCGGAATCATGATGTTTCCAAAAGATTGGAGTTTTTCAAAGCTCTCCGTAGTAGAAGGATGACGGTACATGTCCAAATCCATCGCCGGCGCAAAATACACAGGACATTTGGCAGAGAGGTACACTGCCAACAAAAGATTGTCACAGGTGCCGTTGGCCATTTTGGAAAGCGTGTTCGCGGTAGCTGGGGCCACAAGCATGAGGTCGGCCCATAGTCCTAAATCCACATGGTTGTTCCAAGAAACACTGTCCTCTTCCTCTTTCACAAACTCAGTCAATACCGGATTTTGGGAAAGGGTGGACAAGGTCAAGGGAGAAACAAAAGCGGCAGCGCTTTCAGTCAAGACTATTTTGACCTGCGCTCCCGCTTTTATCAATAATCGTGTGAGAAAGGTAGTTTTGTACGCGGCGATTCCTCCTGTAATGCCCAGAAGGATTTTTTTTCCGCGCAACATATTAGGCGTCTTTCTCGGTATTACGGTGATAAATCTTGTCTTCCAACCACTCGATAACTGCCAAGGCATGTGGTTTTGGAAGTTTTTCGTAAAACTTGGATACTTCTATCTGCTCCTTGTTTTCGAATACTTCTTCCAAGCTATCGCTATATGTAGCAAACTCTTCAAGCTTCTCAAGAAGTTCTTTTTTGATTTCAGAGTTAATCTGAATGGCTCTTTTGGCCGTTATGGAAATCGCTTCGTAAATGTTGTCCGTCTTTTGGTCGAACTCGTTACGATTGAGCGTTTTGGTTGAAACGGGTGCTTTGGTGTTTTTTAAATCCTGCATGTGCTTCTTCAAATTATAAGGTTACCGAGAAAGTCCTATACTTTTCTTTTCTCGCTGTATTTTGGCAAAAAGGTTATCCGCCTTTTTCTTGAACTGTGATTCAGGAAAATATTTTAAAAGCGTATTGTAGGCTTCTTCCGCTTTTTCCAATCTTGCTATTTTCTTTCCAGGTGCACTGTTTAAAGCCAAAGCCGTAGTGGCTTCGATTTTGTAATATAGTGCCTCCTCACGATATACTGAACCTGGGTTATCCGAGATAAAATTATCCAAGGCCGTGATGGCCGATATCAAAATGGGGAAGTTAAACTGACCCAATTTGTTGAATTGTTTGGCAATTTCAATTTGCTTTTTCTCCTTTTTGGTGGTCAACTCCTTGGCCATCTTGTTGGCTTCTTCAAAGAATTCCGATTCCGGATACGTGTTAATAAACGTCTGCAATTTGGAAAGCGCCTTATCAGTATCCGTCTGGTCCAAAGAATATCTGGGAGAAAGGTAATAGTAGCTTTTCGCTCCTAAGAAAGATGCCTCTTGAATTTTATCACTCTTTGGATACGATTTTACGAAACGCTCAAACTGATATCCCGACAAATAAAAATCTTCGTTTTTGAAATAGGTATCTGCATAAAAGAACATTACCCTTTCCCCTTGGGGCTTACCTACATATCTTGGGGCGATTTGTTCAAACAATCGTTGCGCTCGCTTGTAATCTCCTTCATTGTAGTATTTCTCCGCTAATTCATATTTGGCCTTGACATCGTCCTCCTTGAGTACCTTTTGGTATTCACTACAAGAGAAAGTAATTGCGCCAATTAGAATTATAAGGCTAAGTTGTGTTGCTTTCTTCAAAAACATTTTGCAAAAATAGAAATTCCAGTGGATTATGGAATGTATTCCATCTCCAAATTTAAAGGGATAGTAGTCTGCTCAAACGATTTTAAAGAAGCTTTAACCTTTTTAGGAGGCGAGATCCACTGCAAAATGCTGCTCCATAAAGCCTGAAATTCGTTGGGTAAGGTTTTCGGAAGCTTGAACCAAAGGCAAACGCACTCCAGCTTGCATCAAGTTTTGATGGGCCAATACCGTTTTGATTCCGGCAGGATTTCCTTCCTCGAATATCATACGCATCAAAGGACTCAATTGATGATGAATGGCATAGGCTTCTGCTGTTGCGTTTTGCAATCCCAACCGAATCATTTCGGAAAAAGCACTAGGCAAACCTTGGCTCAAGACCGAAATAACCCCAGCCCCACCGGCAAGCACCGTGGGCAAGGCGGTAAAGTCATCCCCAGAAATGACCATAAAACCTTCCGGTTTCGTTCGGATGAGTTCGGAGACCTGAACCATATCACCACAGGCTTCTTTCAAGCCAATGATATTACTTTGTGTTCGCGCCAAACGTACCACCGTCTCAGGTGCCATATTGCTGCCTGTTCTAGAAGGTACATTGTACATGATAATGGGCAATTGGGACACACTCGCCACTGCTTTGAAATGCTGGTAAATACCTTCTTGGGTCGGTTTGCTGTAGTATGGAGATACCGAAAGTATACCGTCGTAGCCTGCCAAATCTGTGTTTTGGACTTGTTGGCAGACCAATCGGGTGTTATTGCCGCCAATACCCAGAACCAAGGGAATGCGATTCCGATTGATTTCGCGAATGGCACCGGCTACCTGCTGTTTTTCTTGCGCATCTAGTGTCGCAGTTTCTGCAGTAGTACCCAAAGCTACTAGGTAATCCACGCCTCCTTGTATGCAGTGTTCTACCACCTGTTCCAAAGCGGCAAAATCAATTTCCTGATTTTCATCAAAAGGGGTTACCAAAGCAACACCCGTACCCATAAACTGTTCCATTATAACTCGTTAAGAACGGTTAAATACTTTTTCAATTCAGCTTTGAATACATTGAAGTTTTGAAATGGGGTGTGCAAAATAAGGTCGTTGAATTTCGTGTCAACCGCACCAAAACCCACTTTGAGCCGGGCCATGGTTTTAATGGACAACAACTTCATCAACAGATTATCTTCTTCATAATAATTGATGAGCAAGTCGTACTCCCTTCCCAAAAATTCAAGAACGTATCCATTTTCAATGTCTCCTTTCCAACCCAAATCCTTATCTGAAAAAATTTGAATGGCATAGGGCGAGTTGTTATCAAAGTCGCGACGGTATCCAATAATCTTTATGGCATTCGGTCTAAGGGAAAACTCTTCGATGAGTTCGTAAAAAATATCTGGTTTCGAAAACCTATCGGTATCCACAATACAGCCGATACTGGTGATTCCCTTTTCCCTATCTACCTGAACTGGTGGTTTTTCCAACGCCTCCTGTAGATATTTCAATCCCGATTTAACCTTAAATTTATCTTGGATTCCTCTGAAAAGCATATTTTTCGGCCTTTGTGCAAAGGTAAAACTTCTCCTAAGATAACATGACAAAGATAGGTCTGCTGGGTTATTCAAAAATCAAACACTTTGTTATAATTACAACAATCGTATCTTGTATCGGTTGCAAACAACAGAAAAGCCAGCTCGAAGCTATCGCCGGAAGGCAGGTGGTTATTGATTCCACCCATGTTGCAGTAGATTCCATTCAACAGTGGATTGCCCCCTACAAGAAAAGCGTGGATGATGTTTTGGATGCGCCCCTCGCCTATTCTCCGATAGCTTTATCAAAGAATGACGGTGTCAAAAACACTTCAATGGGAAACTTTTTCTCCGATATGGTCTTGGAAGAAACCCGCGCTCTGTTTGAAAAGCAAAATAAACCAAAAGTGGATTTCGTGGTTATGAACCATGGCGGAATTCGTGCGGTATTGCCCAAGGGAACCATCAATGCCCGAAATGCATACGAAATCATGCCTTTTGAGAATTTTATTTCGGTGGTGGAACTCAATGGCACGCAAGTAAGGGACTTGGTGCGTTTCTTGGTTGGCTCAGAACGTCCGCATGGTGTCGCTGGAATTTCCATTCAATTCAATGCAGATAGAACTTTACGGTCCATTGACATCAACGGCGAACCCTTTGATGAAAGTCGTAATTATCACGTTGCCACTTCGGACTATTTGGTTACTGGTGGTGCTGAAATTGGTTTTTTTCCTGAAGTAGAACAGGTTTTTGAAACGGAATACCTTTTGCGAAATGCCATTATTGACCATTTTAAGGCCAAGGATACCTTAACGGCAGAGGTTGACCAACGTTTTATCCAATTCCAAAACTGATATGAAAAGAAGAACCTTCTTAAAAAATACAGCGGCTTCTGCTTCTTTGTTATCCGTTGGTGGCCTGGGATTGGAATCTTGCGCAACCACCCGAAAAAAGCAAGTCACCATTCTGCATACGAATGATGTGCATAGCCATATTGAACCGTTTCCGGATACACATTCGCGATGGCCCAATTTGGGTGGGATTGCTCGTAGGGCCAGTTTGGTGGAGCAAGTGCGAAATGAAAATCCAAACACCTTGCTGCTCGACGCCGGGGATATGTTTCAAGGTACACCCTATTTCAATTTTTATGGTGGAGAGTTGGAGTTCAAACTCATGAGCAAACTTCGATACGACGCCGCCACCATTGGCAACCATGATTTTGATAACGGTATTGATGGACTTCTGGCGCAAGTGCCGCATGCCAAGTTCCAATTGTTGTCTGCCAATTACGATTTTTCGAATACCGTTATGGATACTTTCGTCAAACCGTATCAGGTTTTTACATTGGACGGCATTCGGGTTGGCGTGTACGGTATTGGTATTGCTCTAGAGGGCCTTGTTTTGAAAAAACTATCCAAGGAAACCCAATATTTAGACCCTTTTGAGATGGCTTTGGATACCGAACGTATTTTGAAAGAGGAAGAAGCCTGTGACCTCATCATTTGTCTCTCGCACTTGGGTTATGATTATCAAAATCCAAATAGGGCTTCGGATACGCAACTGGCCCAACACACCGAAAACACCCACCTCATCATTGGGGGCCACACCCATACTTTTTTGGATAAACCCGACGTGCGTACCAATGCGAAAGGACAACCTGTTTTAATCAACCAAGTAGGTTGCTATGGGATTAACCTTGGGCGGGTTGACTTCACTTTTGGCCCGAAAAGTTTGGAATCGGAGGGCTGGACGATTTCGGTGTAAACCTTTCATACATTCTTTTCTGCTAGGCATACAAGTTCAGGAGGATTTCTTTAGAATTCACCCTACTTTCTTTGAGGATATTTCTTTAAAAGCACTCACATGGAAAACGTACAAATCTTTTGGGACCCCAACGGCATCGAACTCGAACAACTCGGTAGAAAAACGAAATCAGGTGACCCCACTGATGGGGATACGCCTTATGTGCGCATGCCCATTCGCATGCTCGGCATTGACACGCCTGAAACCAACTATCAAGGGGGTGAAACCACCGCGAACAACAAATTCGCTGATTTAAAAACCAAATTGGAATCTGGTGACTTTGACAATTGGATTGATGCGGGACTAAAAGCCCAATTATTACCCAAACTCACTAATGCGGGAACGTTACAAATCAGTCAAGGGGAGGCAGCCAAAGTGGTTTTCAAGGATTTGTTGGATGACAGACTCACCAAACCGGGAAGCAGCACCCCCAGAAGTTTATTCATCCGGTCGGCGGATGACCATTTTGACAGTTTTGGGCGACTGCTAGCCTATATTGCCCCAAACTATTCCAAAAACGAATTGGCAACCCTAACCGACGAGGACCGAAAAACTTTCAATTTATTGATGCTGGAATCAGGTTGGGCCGCGAGCATCATTATCTACCCCAACCTACCCAAAAACAAAGATTTGCGTTTGGCGCGAGAGGCTGTAAAAAACGCCAAAGCAAATGGACTCGGTGCTTGGAGCGACCCCAACATGCTGACGGGTTATGAATACCGTATGTGTATGAAACTGCACAAAGCCATGAAAGATGCGAAACCCAGCAATGGCTTTTTTATCAAAGAATCGAGTTGGGTGACTCGCTTTTGTGTGGACATGACCACCTTAAAGGTGTACACTCCCCAAAAATATTACCAAGTGGAACCGCACAATCGTATTTTCATTTGGCCCAAAGACGTGAGGCAAGCTGTAGGTGAATTGAATTTGATTGCGGCGGAGTAGTCCTACGCGGCTATGCCGCTTCGGACTATTTGGATATTAGGGTGAAAGGCTAAAGGTTGGTCATTCGCTGTGCTTAGACTTCAGACGCAAGATTTCAGATGTAAGACATAAGATGCAAGACATCAGACTTAGGGCATTCGACATTTGAACCTTTGACTTTTGGAATTTGGTTTTTGGGATTTACTGTTTAATGCTTGATTGTCCTTCGCGACGATGTCGCTTCGGACTATTTGGGCGAAGAGGTCATTTCGAGCGCAGTCGAGAAATCACTTTCTAGAGGTCATTTCGAGCGACCTCCCTCCGTAGTCTTTTACAAAGTCTAGGCTGGACGTGCGGAATGACGGTTTATAGGGCATGCTTAACTCAATTCAACTTACTGTGTTCGCTCTTCCAGACATTTGCGATGTCATTCCTGCGACCGGATGTCGCCTTAGCCTTAGCGGTGGCGCAAGGAAGGTATCCACTTTTCTTTTGGAGTTGTGAAGGAAGTGGATTCCGCATCAGGTGCGGAATGACAGCTTATGAGGCATGCTGAAATTCGTCAGTTCGAGTGATTTTCTGTCAGATTGAGCGCACGCATGTCGCTGAAGCTTTAGCGTAAGTACAGTCGAAATCAAAGAAAATTATATCGAGAACAAGAAGTTCAGCACATGTTCGGTTCTCGATACTTTTCCTTCGCGCAAAGCGCTACGGAAACACTCGAACTGACGTTGGACACGAACCTGCCCGTTCCGGTCAAGGCGGTTTACACGAATTGCACCAATTAGTTGGACTTTTGACTTTCGACATTAGACCTTGGACTTTGAACATTAGACCTTAGACCCTTGACTCTTCACGCTTGAAAGGAAACAAAAAAACCACCAGAAAACAATAACATTCTCCGGCGGTGGTTTCTTACCTATGAATTTTATATTAGAAACTTACAACACTGTTTACTCACAGAACACTTGCTCTAGACTACCTTGAAAGTCCCATCCTTTACCTATAAAATTGACAAGCTCTTGGATAACCTGTACTTCGCTACAGTGGTTTATGTTATCTACACCAAGGATAATGTCTTGGGGTAAATCGTCTCCCAATGTAGCCCAACCAATGATGGTATCGGAAAAGTTGCGCGCCGACATACCTGAATCGTCAAACATGTTAGCCATGCCCCCCTCTAAATCTGAATTGGCACTGGTGATTTCCCATTGGCCCAGATTTTGGTCAAAAATATCTGCCCCTCGAAACATATTGCCAAAATCTGCCACATTAGATACATCCCAACCAGAAATATTTTGGTTAAAAGCATTGGCATTCGTGAACATTTGATTCATATCGGCCACATTGGAAACTGCCCACCCACCAATATCTTGATTAAAATCAAAAGCATTGAGGAACATCCCTTCCATATCAGTCACTTTGGAGACGTTCCACCCACTAATGTTTTGATTAAAATCAGAGGCGGCACCGAACATATTTGACATATCAGTTACAATGGAGACATTCCACCCGCCAATATTTTGGTTAAAATTAAAGGCATTAGCAAACATACCACTCATATTATTTACATTGGAAACGTTCCAACTACCGATATCTCCATTAAAAGATATGGCACCAAAGAACATACTTACCATCGATTCCACGTTGTCCAGATTAGGTTGGTCTATTGCGCTGAACTCTACCAGATTATCACAGGAGGCGAACATAGCTTCCATACTCGACCATGTAATAGCCCCCCATTGTGCCACATCCACAAGCGCTTCCCTTGAAGCTGGTGGAACTATATTTCCGTTTATCAGCTGTGGGAAGGTTCCGGTTATGGCCACATGGTGTGTGCCACCCGCAGCGTACACGTGTGTTGGGTTTTCTGAGATATCCACAAAACTTTCAGGGTCGGAACCGTCGCCCCAATCTATGGTAAAATCATATTCCAAATTGGGGTTTATGCCAATTTCAAGTTCAAAATCAGCATTAGGTATCTCCCAAGTGGTGATAAAGGCATCGGGGTCTTCAAACAGGCTTTCCAATAACGTTGGCTACGGCAATGGTAATTTGTGCGGTGGTTTCGTTTACTTGGTCGCTTACTTTTATGGTAAGTATATAGGTATTATCCTCACCTTCAAAATCCAGGCTCTGGCCCTCGGCCAATTGCAAGGCTCCGGTTGCACTGTTGATGACGAACAGGTCGTTGTCACCTTCAATGCTAAAGGTATAGGTGGTTTCGCCATCGGCATCGTCAACGTTCACGGTACCAAAATCTTCCCCAGCCATGAGGCTTTCCAAGGGTGAGAACACCTGGTCCGCTTCTATCTCTGGAGCTTCGTCGTTTTCGTTTTTCACCGTAAGGGTAATGGCTGCGCTGGCGGTGGCCGTACCGTCATCTACCGTTACGGTAATAACATGTTCTTGTTTGGTTTCAAAATCTAGGCTTTTGCCCGCTTGAAGGCTTAATTCACCCGTTGCGGAAATTTCGAACAAATCGTCTTCATCATCACTAATGCTAAACTCCAAGGTATCGCCATCGGCATCGCTAAATGCAATTTCAAGGCTTTCGGTATCGGCCAAAAGCTCGGAAACCTCAAGGGTTTGTGCGCCAATTTCCGGGGGCGTGTTGGTCTTACTTACTGTAATGGTCACCTTGGCCGATACCACCACGCCAACGTTGTCGTCAACCCCAATGGTAATTTCATAGGTTTTGGCATCGCCTTCAAAGTCAAAGCTTTTTCCTTCGGCCAAGCTTACCTCACCACCTTCGTCGGTGGTTTTTACTTCAAAAAGTGTGTCTTCGCTATTGGCAATCATGCTAAAGGTAAGGGCATCGCCATCGGCGTCTGTAGCTTTTAGCGTTCCAATCACGTCAGTATCGGTTGCATCGGCATTGGCTGCCATTTCAAGGGTTTGCAGATCTACCTCGGGCAGATTGTTTTCGTCCGGGGTATCATCGGTCACGGGAACAGTAGCATCATCGCTGCCACAGCCAAGGATGAAGCACGCCGTTAGTCCTAAAAGAATGCGTTTTTTGAATGTCATACTTAAAAAAAGATTACAGTTTAAGGGGGCTATACCGGGCACAAATTGGAGATTGCATTTGGGATTGCCCTTGGTGAATTGACGGTTTGGTGTTTTGGGTTGATGGATAGTCCTTCGCGGCTATGCCGCTTCGGACTATAAGGGTTAAGGGTGAACGGCTAAGGGTTGGTCCTTCGCGGCGATGCCGCTTCGGACCATAAGGTGTGCTTGATGTTTGATGTTTGGTGCTTGACACTTGATGTTTAATACTTAGACTTAAGACGTAAGATTTCAGACGTAAGACTCAAGACTTTGGACCTTTGATTTTTGGTTTTTAGTTTTTGGTTTTTAGAATTTATTGCTTGGTGTTTAATTGCCCTTCGCGGTACTAAGACTTAAGACGTAAGATTTCAGACGTAAGATTTTGAACCATTGACTTTTGGAATTTGGTTTTTGGGATTTGGTTTTTGGTGCTTGACATGTCAGACCTAAGATTTCAGACGTAAGACTCAATACTCAAGACTTTTGACATTCGACCTTGGACCTTTGATACTTGAACTTTCACACGGACCTGCCCGGCCATTTACACAGATTACACCAATTGCACCAATTAATTGGACTTTTGCCTTTTGGTATTTGGTGCTTGGTTTTTGGAATTTAGTGTTTGGTGCTTGACATGTCAGATCTAAGACTTCAGACATAAGACATAAGACTCAAGACTTTTGACATTCGACCTTGGACCTTTCAACTTTGGTTTTTGGTTTTTGGTTTTTGGAATTTATTATTTGGTGTTTGATTGCCCTACACGGCACTTCGACTACGCTCGGTGACCTACTTCGAATTTGCTCTGCAACCTACTTCGACTCCGCTCAGCAACCTGCTTTAGATTACTATGTTCGCTCTGCCATACATTTTCAATGTCATTCCTGCGAAGGCAGGAATCCATTTTTCTTTTGGGGTTGAGAAGGGAGTAGATTCCGCATCAGGTGCGGAATGACAGTTTATAGGGCATGCTGAAATTCGTCAGTTTGAGTGATTTTTTGTCAGATTGAGCGCACGCATGTCGCTGAAGCTTTAGCGTAAGTACAGTCGAAATCAAAGAAAATTGTATCGAAAACAAGAAGTTCAGCACATGTTCGGTTCTCGATTCCAGCCTCGACGGCTAGGCGGGCATTTCCTCCATGCACAGCACTCCGGAAATACTCGAACTGAGGGGTGAGGTCTGAGGTCTGATTGCCCTGCGCAACTGCGTCGCTTCGGACAACTAAAGTGTTTGATGTCTAAAAAGAAAAAAACCGCAAACTGTTAAGAATCTGCGGTTTTTCGTTTTTACTCATTTACCTGTTTATGGGCACACAGTAGGGTCTGAACCATCATCTTCGATAGTCCATCCTCTACCTAACAAATTGCTTCTTGCCACATTGGCTGAACATAAATATGTTAACCCGACAGCTCCCAATGTAATGTCCCCCGGGATATCTCCTTGACTATCCCAACCAATTAAGGTATTTGAATAATTCTCGGATGACATACTAGTGTCATTAAACATAGCGCTCATGTTCTCAGCACTGGAAATATTCCAAGCGCCCAGCTTTTGGTCAAAGGCACTTGCCCCGTTGAACATAGACAAAAAGTTTGCAACTTTGGATACGTCCCATTCGCTAATATCTTGGTTGAATGTGCTGTTTTCCGTTAGGTTTGCGAACATAGCAAACATACTGGTCACATTTTGGGTTTTCCAACCCCCAATATCTTGGTTAAAGGCATGTGCGTTAAAAAACATAAAGCCCATGTCGGTTACCTTAGCGGTATCCCAAGAACCAATATCTTGATTAAATAACGTAGCATCCGCAAACATCCTTTCCATTTTCAAAATAGTCTCGGTATTCCAATTCCCTATCGCTCCATTAAAAGAGACCGCACCCGCAAACATGCCTGCCAATGATTCCACATTGCTCAAATCTGGAATGTCTTCGGCTCTATATTCAATTAAATTTGAACAGTCTCTGAATGCATCCTCAAAGCTTTCCCAAACGATAGTACCCCATTGCTCAATGCCCAATAACGATTTTTGCGAATTGCTTAAATCGTCGTTATCCATATCGTACATTTTTATAGCGGGAAACGTCCCTTTTATGGCCACGGTATAGGTGTCTTCGGTATTGTACACATGGGATGGGTTTTCGGCCAAATCGACAAAGGTTTCTTCATCGGAACCATCTCCCCAGTCAATGGTGAAATTGTAATCGAATGTGCTATCGGTGCCAATGACCAACTCGAACCCGTCTGCAGGGGTTTTCCAAGTGGTGATAAACGATTCTGGGTCTTCAAATAGGTTTTCAATCACATTATTTACAGTAATTTTGATTTCAGCCGAGGCATTTTTATCCCCATCAGACACGCTAACGGTGATATTATGTTCTGTTGCTGTTTCATAATCGAGCGAAGCACCGGTTTCTAAACCAAGATTGCCGTCTTCCGAAATTTTGAAAAGATTATCGGAGTTTGACACGATTTCAAAGGTCAAATCATCACCATCTGAGTCTATAGCGGTTACTTCAGCAAAGGTTTCCGCATCTGAAATATCTTCAAAAACGGAATAGGTTTGTGAAACGATTTAAGGAGCTGTATTTTCTGACTCTGGATTTGGGTTAACGGGTGTTGTACCGCCATCATCACTACTGCATGATAAGAGGAACGTTCCGGCAACAAGGGCAAATAGAATTGTATTTAGTTTCATGTTATATTATTTAAGGTTGTCCGACCCAAGCTGCATGCGCTTAGGAGGAGATTATGTATTTCTATTTAGGGTTAAGAAAGACGCTCATGGCATTGGGCTCCTTTTGATTTGAATGAATTATTGAAAGACTTCAAAAACGTAAATGCGCTCTTCACGGTCCAGATCTTCGGTTTTTCTTCCAAATTGGACATCGCGATAATCACTATAGCCTGAAAACACATCGATATCTTCCAAGAGCAAAACGATACTGGCGTCTTTAAAAACGATATCTGTTGCATTGAATACCTCACTGGTGGCAGTTACCACTTCAGTAGGGATTGGAGGAAAAGACAATTTATCATCCGCAGAATAGCTTCTCCATACAAAGTTGAAATCGTCACTTGCGGCTATTTGGCTTGTCATGCTTAAGAAATCGAAATCGTCGCCGGAGGTAGCCGTGACATCCAATTGAGACATGGTTCTATTTGTGGTCACTAGGGTCGCATCCATTTTTTTCATGGAGGTTAGAACGGCATTGTACGCTTCGTGCACATAGGTTTTGTTGTTGGCTTGCAACCTTGCGTTCGTATAGTAATGGTCAAAGACATTATCTGCTTCATTGGGCACATGGAAATTGGCTTCAAACGACGCACCATTCAATACAGTGTTTTGACGGTACACCGTCGTGGAAGGAGAAAAGCGTCCAGAGCTGGTATGCCCCTGTACCAGAAAACTGGCCGTGCTGTTTAAGTCATCATCAATAAAGGTATATCCTTGCATTGAAGTATTCATCTGATCTAAAAGCAAGTCGTGATTGTCCACGCTAAAAGGAGACGCCAAGTAGGACCCTTCTCCATTCGATTGCAAATAGATGTAACCGATATCGAAATTTTCATAAATGGTAAATGAGCGTTCGGTGCCTTCATCAATCGGGTTGGTGTTTCCTCCTGAAAAAATCATGGCATAATCATGTTCGGGCACATTTGAAAAGGTCACCGCAGCATCACCCAACTCATTTCCAAAATCAATGCTCTGTGATGGCTTGGGATTAAAAATACCAGGAGTCACGCCGTGGTAGGTAGTGATTTCTCCTTCGTTCATGTCGCCCTTAACGTACTGCAAAAAGTGAACATCAAAGGTTTCTCCTTCAAAATCATCAGGACGTAGTACCTTCTCTTTGAAGGCGGCCCCTGTTACCTGAGTTATAAATAAAATTTCCTTCTCAGGCGCAGGACTGGTAATATAAGTGTAATTCAAGGTACTGGCGTCGTCACTAAAATAGCCTTCGTAGGTATCATAGTCGAGCAAAACGTTGTAAACGTTTACGTTGATAGCTTCCGTCACGATAGCTCCTTCATCATCGGTAACCGTGGCTTTCAGTTCAACGCTACCATCTTCGACGGTCTTGGTATCCCAATCAAAGTTGTATGGTGCTGTGGTGGCTTCACCTTGTTTTGCCCCATCCACAAAAAACTCCACCTTGGCAACTTCTCCATCACTATCATTGGCAGTGAGTTCTACCACTACCGTATTCCACACACTTGGTCCACCCACTGGCGCATTGGCGGGGCTAACAAAAGAAACGGTTGGATTTTGGTTTTCTGGTTCAGGAGTTGATGTGGTCCCTCCATTATCATCGCCGCTACAAGACAGTATCGCCAATGAAATGAAGGCTGTAAAAAAAATGTTTTTTAATTCCATTGTTTTAATTTTTATAGGTTTACGGCCGCGATATTAGCGGCTTACCGTTTTATTAATGGTGCTGAATTGATGGATGCCCCTTTTGAATTGACGGATGCTGGTTTTCAAATAATCCAGGGAGTTCGCTTTAACCATTCAACGCAAGAATTCGCATCTACAGCCATAACACTTGGCATTTTATGCCTTTGGAATGAATTTTGGTCGTTCTTTGGTAACCACAACCACTCACTTTATGAAGAACACGCTGTTTTTTATCCTACTATGCTTTACGCTTGGAGTGTGTGCCCAAACAAATTATGGTATTGTCACTCCTGATTATAGAGGGAATGTATATCAGACCCATTGCAAACCATTGGAGACCATTTTCAATAACACCAGAAAAGAAATAGGCTATGGGGTTCGGCAAGATGACCGAATGAACGTCTACTTTCAATTCAACGATAAGGCTTGGTTTAAAACCCTTTTCGAAAACCCCAAGGACGGACTTGCCATCAATGTGGTTACAAAAGATATTTTTGACTGTGCGACTGAAACGATTCCCGAAGGCGTGACCGGTGAAATTCTAAAGCCAGTGTATCGCAACACCTTGTATCAGAACATCAAGGAAATCCAATCTGGGTATTATCGCGTTTTTGTTGGCAAACTCCCTGCGAAGTATTACCGCAAGGAACTGGAATTCAATGTAATTTTCTTGAAGCAAAACTATAATTGCAGGTATCAAACCTTCTACAAGCTGAATTCTTACAATTATGATTTGTTGGATATGGGTTTGTACTTGGATTCCATTTCTTATGATAATGAGTTCGCTTCAATTTCATCTGGAGATTCTGAAATGAAATACAAAACCTTGCGCTTCAAGGTACCGTTTGAAAAGAACAAGGCCTCGTTTGCCCCAGCTGACATCAAACCTTTGTATGATTCCCTTAGACTTACTGATTTCAGCATTAAAAGAATAGAAATACAGGCGTATTCCTCTGTGGAAGGAAGCAAAGCGGTCAATAAGGCCCTTCAAGAAAAAAGAGCGCAAAGTATCGTAAAGGCTTTACAGTCCTTTCAAAAACCAAATATCGAAACCCAGATAGCATCGGCAGAAAACTGGGTAGAGTTCCTCAACGCTATTAGGGATACAGAATATGGGTATTTGGTTGATTTACCTAAAAAAGAAATCAAACAAGAGCTTACTGGGGAACTTGTTGCAACCTTAGAACCTTATTTAAAACAGCATAGAAAAGCCTTGATAACCCTGTATTTGCAGAAAAAAGACGAATACGAAGCGTTGACAAAAAGCCAGTTAGTTGAAGCATTCAACACCTCTATCACCGACGAGAAGTTAACCGAAGCAGAAAAACTGCAAAACTCTTTGTTCAATCGAATAAGAGCGAAGGAAGTGGACCCAAACGTGCTGCATGAACTTAAAATCCCAAAACAAAAAAAATACATTGACTTTTTCAATGCCAACTCCGCTTTCAGATACCGGCAGAACGCCAATGAATTGTTGATGTCGTATTACGATTTTCAAGAACTGAACCAGATGTATCCCGAAAACAAGAAAGTCGCATACAACATGCTAGCCTTAAAACTACGTATGAATCATGCCTATAAAAACATTCCTGAAGACGAGAATCTCCTCGAGAAAATCCGTGCGTTGGAAAAAATGGGAATCAACAAAGGTTTGGTACAACGAATGTTGGTGAATTATCACATTACGAAGTCGGAGTTGCTCATGAAGAAAGGCATGTATGATGAGAAGGATAAAGCCGTAAAGTTCATTCTAAATACCTACAATTCAATACGGCTAAGTGATTTGGATTATTTGAGTTTGGCACAATTCCTAACCTATTATTACGACCGGGAAAGCGCAGTAGAACTATTGACAAACAAGGTCAAGGATATTGATATAGATAAGCGATTGTTGTTTTACTATCTGAATCTCACCCTAATCGATGATAAATTAACGCAGGATTCCCAATATCGGACCATCATGCTGAATGCTGTGAATTTAGACAACCCTCGCTTTTGCAAAATCTTCGATTCCTCTATTAAAGGTGGGGTGACCTTTCAGTTATTGGACAATGCCTTCCTGAAAAAAACCTACTGCGAAAACTGCTCGGAATAGTTAAACCTTCTTTAGAAATTCTTCTTCTGAGATAATTGGGACACCCAGGGTTTCTGCTTTGGTTTTTTTACTAGGTCCCATATTGGCGCCAGCAACCAAAAAACTGGTTTTGGAAGAAATGGATGAACCAACCTTCCCACCATTGTCTTCAATGAGTTTTTTGAGTTCATTGCGACTGATGCTTTCAAAAACCCCAGAAACGACAAAAGTTTGGCCTTTCAATTTATCCGTCTGCCCCTCCAATTGCTCCTCAGATAAGGAAAATTGCAGCCCATAAGATTTCAATCGGTCTACGATTTCGACATTTTTGGGTTCCCCGAAAAACTGCACTACACTCTCTGCGATACGCTGTCCAATTTCATCAACGGCCACAAGTTCATCTTCCGACGCCTGTTGCAAGGCGTCAATATTTTTATACGCTTTAGCCAACTTTTTGGCGACCGTTTCGCCTACGTAACGAATGCCCAGTCCAAACAAAACCCTTTCGAAAGGTATAGCCTTGGATGCCGCAACCCCATTCACCAAATTCTCTGCAGATTTCTCGGCCATACGCTCCAATGGCATGACTTGCTCTTTAGTCAGGGTATACAAATCTGCATAGTTGCCGATAAGTCCTTCTTTAAACAAGAGCTCAACCGTTTCGCTGCCCATGCCTTCGATATCCATCGCTTTGCGCGAAATAAAATGTTGGATTCTACCGGTAATTTGCGGAGGGCAACCGGTTTCATTAGGACAAAAGTGTTGTGCTTCGCCAGGTTTTCGCACTAAAGGCGTCTGGCATTCGGGGCAATGCGTTGCGTAATGGGTAGGGGTTAACCCCGGAGCGCGTTGGGTGAAATCAACGGCAATGATTTTCGGAATGATTTCCCCTCCCTTTTCCACAAAAACGGTATCGCCTTCGCGGATGTCCAGTTTTTCAATTTGGTCCGCATTATGAAGGGAAGCACGTTTCACGGTGGTCCCAGCCAACAAAACGGGTTCCAGATTCGCTACGGGGGTGATGGCTCCCGTACGTCCTACTTGATAGGTGATTTTATGTAACACTGTGGATACTTGCTCCGCTTTGAATTTGTAGGCCATGGCCCAACGGGGTGCTTTGGAAGTATACCCCAATTCATCCTGATAGCGAAGGGTATTCACCTTGACCACGACACCATCGGTCTCATAGGGCAAATCATGGCGATGCACATCCCAATATGAAACGAACTCCAGAACCTCATCAATATTTTTGCATAGCTTGGCCACTGTTGGCACTTTGAAACCCCACTCACGGGCCTTGTCCAAAGCATCAATCTGTGAGGTCACCCCAAGGTTTTCCCCAGCTAGATTATACAGCAAACATTCCAATGGACGTTTGGCCACCAAGGCGCTGTCTTGCAGTTTTAAACTCCCTGAAGCTGTATTTCGTGGGTTCATATAAGGTTCTTCCCCATTCGCTAGCCGTTCTTTGTTCATCTCGGCAAACCCTTCCAAGGTTAGAATGATTTCACCTCGAATATCAAACTTTGGTGGATAGTCCCCTTTTAATTGTAAAGGCACCGTTCGAATTGTTTTGATATTGGTGGTCACGTCATCCCCTTGAAAACCATCGCCTCGTGTAACAGCTCTTACCAAAACCCCATCTTCGTAGGTAAGACTGATGGACGCCCCATCATATTTTAACTCGCAGGTATATTGAACGGGGACATCGCCTAAAATACGCTGGATGCGTTTTTCCCAATCTTCCAAATCTTCTTTGGAATAGGAATTGTCCAACGAATACATGCGATGTTCATGCCGGATGGTATCAAAGTTTTTGGTCACCTCCCCTCCCACACGCAAGGTGGGCGAAGTCGGGTCATGGAATTCTGGGTGTGCTTCTTCTAGCGCTTGGAGCTCCTTGAGTTTCATATCAAACTCATAGTCCGAGATAGTCGGACGGTCCAAGATGTAGTAATTATGATTGTGCTCTCGGAGTTCTTCCCGCAAAGCGGTGATTTGTTGTTTACTATCCATTTGTAAAGTTGACTATCCCGCCCAAGTTGCTTTGAGCATTCGGAAATTACCAAAAATATCTTTTCGTATTTCAATTTCAGAAAAACCATCATCTTCCATCGAAGCTTTCATCTCGGTGTGTAAATATTGGTTGATTTCATAAAAAAGCATCCCCCCAGGGGTCAAATGTGTTTTGGCCAACTGGTTAATCCTTTTATAAAACAGCAATGGATTATCATCAGGTACATAAAGCGCTTTTTGTGGCTCGAATGCCGTAACATTTTTTTTCATTTCCTTTTGTTCCAACGCGCGCACATAAGGAGGGTTGGATACTATCACGTCAAAGGTGTCCTCAAGATGCAAACTTGGGTCTAGAACATCTGCTTGTTGGAAAGACACTTCAACTTGATGCGATTTAGCGTTTTGCTTCGCCACCATAATGGCCTCATCCGAGACATCCATAGCTCTCAATTGTGCATTCGGAAGGTTTTCCGCCAAAGAAATGGCAATACACCCACTACCCGTGCCTACATCCAAAATACGAATCGTTTCCTGGGTTCTTGCCTTGTTGACCTCCAATATCCATCGTACCAATTCCTCAGTTTCCGGTCTTGGAATGAGTACGGAAGCGTTTACCGCAAAGGACAATCCCATAAATTCGGTAATCCCCAAAATGTATTGGATGGGTTCATTGCTTTTCAGTTTTGTCAGGGTATCAAAAAGCGGCGTTTCCTCCGCTTTGGTTAGTGTATACTCGGGTTGTAAGGCCAAAATAAAGCGCGGTAGTTGAAGAAAGTGTTCTATGGCCAAAAAAAAGAAACTATTGATTTCTTCTTCGGGATATAAGGGGGACATTTCGTTTTGGAAAAGGGCTTTGATTTCTTTTAATTGCACTTCAAAACCGTTTTATCATCCACACCGGGCAAGAAAAATGACCTGTAGCGCCCATGCGTTCTTCCAAATATTCAAAACCATTTTTCTGATATAATTTTTGGGCGGCAATCATATTCGGCATGGTTTCCAAATAACAAGCTTCAAAACCAAATGCCTTGGCTGTATCCAAACACTTTCGAATCATCTTAGAGCCGATTCCCTTACCTCTTGCTTCCTTTAGAAAATACATTTTCTGCAGCTCGCAAACCTTTCCGTCTGAATTTTCCAGAGGGCCAATTCCGGCACAACCGATGATGGTGCCATTTGCTTCTACAACAAAATAGCTGTGGTTTTCTCTCTGATAAGCGCCATACATATCATTCAAGGCATCGTCGTGATATGCAGAGCCCTCTTTCGGAACCTCCATTTCAAGAATTACTTGACGCACCAACCCTTTGACCGTTTGGTTATCTTCCGGAGTAATTTCTCGTATCTGATATGACGCCATGGTGAATTGTAATGTCCTATTTTTGTCAGGTGAATATACACGAAAAATACATCCGCCGTTGTATTGAAATTGCTAAAAATGGTATCGGACCTGCAGCTCCAAATCCGTCGGTGGGATGCGTTATTGTTTGTGAAGACCAAATCATAGGCGAGGGATATACCAGTCCCTATGGCGGACCTCATGCAGAGGTAAACGCCATTGCTTCGGTGAAGGATAAAACACTGCTAGCGAAAGCACAAATCTATGTCACCCTGGAACCCTGTTCACATTATGGAAAAACACCACCCTGTGCTGACCTTATTACCAGTCATGGAATTCCTGAGGCATACGTTGGTTTAAAAGACCCACACGAAAAAGTAGCCGGTCGGGGGATTAAAAAGTTGGAGGCTTCGGGATGTAAAGTTACCTCTGGAATTTTGGAAAAAGAATGCCGGGAACATCACAAACGATTTTTGACGTTTCATGAAAAAAAGCGTCCCTACATCATCTTAAAATGGGCCCAAAGTGAAGATGGTTTTATCGCTCCCCTTCAAGATGCAAGAAGTTCGGAGGCACAACCCCATTGGATTTCCCATCCGCATAGTCGACAACGGGTACACCAATGGCGAAGCGAAGAACAGGCCATTTTAGTCGGTACCCAAACCGTGATTGCAGATAATCCCAAGTTAAATACTCGGTTATGGGAAGGAAAAGACCCCATCCGAATTTTCTTGGACCGAACTGGACGGGTAAACCCAGATTCATATATTTTGGATGGAAGCCAACCTACTCTGGTTTTTACTGAAAACACAATCAACACTTATAAAGAAGCTGCGGAAACTATTGAAATAGATTTTTCAGAAAACATACCCGCTCAAATTTGCGATGTTTTGTACGAAAGAAATATTTCAAGTGTGATGGTTGAGGGCGGCGCCAGAACCTTGCAAACTTTCATCGAAGCTGGGCTTTGGGATGAAGCACGTGTTTTTACTGGAAATCAAAATCTTGGAGCGGGTATTCCTGCTCCGACACTGAAGGGCGTAAAATCCTATTCTGAGAAAATTCATAATGACACCCTAGACTATATCTTTCCCTATGATTCGTAATCTGATTTTAGATTTTGGCGACGTTTTTATCAATCTGGATAAACCCGCTACGGCCAGAGCAATGACCCCGTTCGGATTTACGGCCATTGATGCAGCACTACAAGAGGTTTTCAATGCCTATGAAAAAGGAACTATTTCTTCCGAAGCCTTTTTGGACATGACACAACAACGGTTTCCAAAAGCGCGTCGTACCGATTTGATTACGGCCTGGAATGCCATTCTATTGGATTTCCCGCAGGCAAGACTGGAGTTCCTGGAACAACTCGCGGCAGAAAAACAGTATCGATTATTTTTATTGAGCAACACTAACGAAATTCATATTGACCACGTCAAAAAAGTGATGGGACAAGAAAAATTCAACCGCTTTCAAAATGCGTTCGAAGTATTTTACCTGTCTTATGAAATGGGGATGCGCAAACCGGACGCTGAAATTTTTCAATTCGTTTTGGACCAAAACCAACTCCAAGCTGAAGAAACCTTGTTTGTAGACGATACTTTGGAAAACATTCTTTCTGCCAAAAGCCTAGACATTCAAACCTGGCATTTGCAAGTAGGACAAGAAGATTTCCTTGAACTCAAATCCCATTTATAGAATGCTGTATTTACTCCTAAGCATTCTGTGCTCTACCTTGATTTTTGCCATTTTCAAAGGATTTGACCTTGTGAGGGTACATACTTTGTATGCCATCATAGTCAACTATTTGATTGCTTTTTGTACAGGCTTAGTTTTGTATGGTGCGCTCCCATCTGTTTCGGCAGTTTATGAGACTACTTGGTTTTGGGGTACTGTGGCTTTGGGCGTGTTTTTTATTCTCATCTTCAATTTAATGGCAAAAACCTCTCAGGTAGCTGGGGTTTCTGTGGCTTCTGTAGCCACCAAAATGTCTTTGGCCATACCGGTTTTGATTGGGGTGATTTGGTACAGGGAGTCTTTAAGTGGTTTACAGATTTTAGGGATTCTACTAGCATTGTTATCCGTATACCTCGCCTCTGCAAAAGATAACATGACCCAAGGCATTGGCAAGAGTCTGTTGTTACCTGTCATGGTTTTTTTGGGTTCTGGCATTATTGATTCCAGTATGAAGTACTTTGAGGAATTTCATCTCTCCTCAGATGAAGTACCCTTGTTTTCGGCTTTGATTTTTGGATTCGCAGCACTCACCGGTTTGCTCTTTATCAGTTTCACCTTTTCAAAACGGCCTAAGTTTCAAGCCAAGGATTTGTTGGGGGGTATCGTTTTGGGTATTCCCAATTACTTTTCCATTTACTTTTTGATACGTGCGCTAGAAAACAAAGGCTTTAGCAGTGCTTCTATTTTTACCATGAACAATGTCGGTATTGTCGTGTGTTCTACCCTTTTGGGGATTTTGTTTTTTAAAGAACGTTTAAGCGGAAAAAACTGGTTGGGCATTGGTATCGCCGTTTGCAGTATCGTTTTAGTAGCCTTGTTTTGAGTCAAAATCCTTCGAAAACATATCGTACGCTTGAAAACTCCGCTGGACCCGTACTGCTGAAAGAGCGGAAGAGCAAATTTTTGGGATATGCCTTCCCTGTTCAATCACAGGAAGAGATAAAAATTCATTTAGAAGGATTAAGAGAAGAACATGACGCTGCAAACCACGTATGTTATGCATGGCAATTGGGGACCGCATCTCCGCAGTTTCGGGCGAATGATGATGGAGAACCCAATCATTCTGCTGGCACACCCATTCATGGTCAAATCCGGTCATTTGAAATCACCAATGTTTTGGTAGCTGTGGTGCGTTACTTTGGAGGAACGAAATTGGGCGTTGGTGGTTTAAAACAAGCCTATCGCGATTCTGCGAAAGCAGTATTGGAGACAGCGAACATCATTTCTTTAATAGAGACAAAAAAGATGATGGTTGTTTTTCAATACGCACAAATGAATTTGGTTATGCGGGTCATAAAGCAATTGCAGTTGAAAATCATTACACAAACCATGGAAGCCCAATGTTCTCTTCAATTGGAAATCGAAAAATCACGATGGGATGATGCACACACCGCTTTTCAAAAAATATATGGGATACATATTAAGGTAGACTGAATCCTATTCTTCCAATTTGGAAAGAATGTATTCAGGGCATCGGATGGGCCGCTTGTTTTTTTTATCCATAAAAGCCAGCACCGTGTTTGCTTCCACCAAAACCACATTGGCTTCATTCCGAATGGTGTAATCAAATTCAATTTTTACCGATGGTGTTTTGACCAACCGGGTTTCAACGGTCAACAAATCATCGTACAAAGCAGATTGCTTAAAACGTATTTGTAAGGAAATTACAGGTAGCATGATGCCATTTTCCTCCATACTGCGATAGGTAATCCCTAAAGCCCTTAACCATTCAACCCGACCCATCTCCAAATACTGGGCATAGTTCCCATGATACACCACGCCCATCTGGTCTGTTTCCCCATATCGCACTCGGAAAGAAAATGAATTTGCCATTATGATTTTAAATGAAAAATGATATATTTAAAGGCTTGGTTAACATGAAGGAAACATGCGAAAAAAAAACAATACTTTCAACTGGGAATTCATTTTTTTTTTAAAAGATTTGTTTACATATTTGTCGCATCCAAAGGGGTAATCACAAACCTTGATTTCCCGCATCAAAAGGCGTTATAGCTAACCAACAAACAAGGAGAAACTTTTATGAGTGTTACTGCAAATTCCGTATGGAACAACTGTTTGGCTTTTATCCAGGATAATATCCAACCGCAGGCATTCAAGACTTGGTTTGAAC
>JBCBPD010000055.1:0-22412 GCA_039820925.1 Bacteroidota bacterium
AATTTGGACATCTAGTGCAGCAACAATCTTTGGGTTGCACTACTGCTGCAGAACTATATCAACATCTTCGAGCGATTGGTTTTGTGTACGGTATCCATATCGAAGTGTTTCCCACGATACAAACCGAGTTGAAGCTAGTAGAAGATGAAGTGGCCAAACTCAACTTGCTGACCGCTTTACATCAGACCTATATATTGGAAACGAACGATAATGATTTCCAAAAGTTTGTAGAAACTGTCTTTGCCTACTATCAGGATTTGGAAGTGGGTAAAATTTCCTTTCTAAATAAGATACTTACTGGAAAACGTACTGAGGCGCAACTCGAAAAACTTATTGATACGCGCATTTATTTAGGCGGAAATGTATTTAGCAGAGCGCTTGGAAATAGTTTGACCAACTCTTTACTCTTCGTAGATGTTCTGATTTTTCGCACTTATCTGCAGCAAAAACTTCCTCTTATTGAGCATGCGAAAGTGTTGGAATATGTCACCATGAACATTGCTTACCATGCGCTGAATTCAAAAGAAACGAGTAAAAACGATGCCAAACTCATTCAACTTTTGGCAGCTTCCTTAACGTATGTGGACCTCAAAGAAACAGAATTTGATGGTACATATCGCGACCTTTTGACTCTCAAATTTAGTAATGAGGAAAAGAATTATTTTCTGGATATGGCCTGTTTGACTATATGGGAAGACAAGCAAATTGATTACACGGAAACGGACTACATTTTTAGTTTGGGCAGTGACCTAAACAAGACAGAAAATGAGGTAAAAAATGCCCTCGATTTGGTCCAAGAATTCTTCGCAAAAAACAAGCATCGTATTGGCTATTTAAACGACAAAAATGTAGCGTTTCAATTCTATCAAGGGATGTCCAAAAACGTTGGAAAACTCATCCTGAGAAACAGCAAAAGACTAAAAAAAGAATTGGCCGAAAGCAAAGAATTGGTCACCCTTTTATCGAAGTCGACCGTTCGGGATTTAAGTGGAGAAGAGAAGAAAAAAGTCCAAAACCAATTACTGGATATTTTTAAAACCATTCCCTCCTTAGCGATTTTTATGCTGCCCGGTGGTGCCGTTTTACTTCCTATTTTTATTAAATTGATTCCGAAATTACTGCCTTCTGCCTTCGACGACAACCGTGTTGAAGAATCATAACAGTTTTGCACCGAAAAAGCTGGTATAAGAAAAATCTATAGTTGTTTTTTAATGCATATTAAATATTGGTATTCAGTTTTTTAAATACCTCTATTCTAACCACAACTTAAAGTCCTTTACTCGCTCCCTGCTTACTACTATTTCCTGTTCGGAAAAGCGGTTCATCTTGATTTGAAGACGGGAATTGGTGTAAGAAATGATGTCTTTGATGTGATTTACATTCACATAAAACTTTCGGCTCACCCGAAAAAAGACATCTGGTGAAAGTTCATCTTCCAGATTTTCCAAGGTGGTATCCATCAAATAGTTTCTCCCTTCCACGGTTGCAGCATAGGTGCCTTTATTCTCACTGAAAAAACATTCCACCTCATCCGCATTTATAATTTTCAAATGTTGTCCAACCTTCGCCGTAAAACGTTTTTTGTATTCGCGCTCAAGAGGGTTCACCAAGAGCTTTTTAATGTCGTTGAAATCGACAGAAATTTTCTGATGTTCAGGCTTAAAATTTCGATACTTTTTTACGGCAGTTTCCAGCTCTTCATCATCGATGGGTTTGAGCAAATAATCGATGCTATTTAGCTTGAACGCTTGCAAGGCATATTCGTCATAAGCGGTGGTGAAAATGATGGCACTTTGCACCTCGACCATATCGAAAATTTCAAAAGACAATCCATCGGAAAGTTGGATGTCCAAAAAAATCAAATCGGGCTGTGGATTATTTTGGAACCAGTCAAGTGCTTCCTCAACCGAATGCAACATGGTTGATACTTCAACATCAAGTTCGGCAAGCAACCGATTCAATCTTCGGGCTGCAGGTTTTTCGTCCTCAATAATAATCACATTCATATTTGGATAGGTTTAGAAAGGTTATCGCTTGGTCTTTTCGTTTTCTTCGGCTAGAATCTTTTGAATCTTTTTTTCTTCCCATCTGGAAACGCGCGAATGCGACAAAACCCGAACACCGTGCACTGCTAAAAAGATTCCCCATATTACTGGAGTAGAGAAAAAATTCCAGAACATCCATTCATCATTCCAGGTGGCTTGGCTAATATCTTCATAGAAATACAACTTAATACCAAGAATAATAAGATTGATAATGATGTAAACCAAAACATGGTTGTAGAAACCTTTCAGTTTTTTGACCTGACGCTTTGCGTTTTCGTATGCGATTTGATTTTCCATCTTACAAGAATTTATCCATTTGTTTTTTATCCTCGTCTATATACTTCTGTATTTGACGTTCCTCCCAGCCTTTCCCAAAAAAAGGATTAAACCGAAATGCTTTACCCGCATGAAAGGCCAGACCAATTCCCCAACCAAACAAGGTGAAAAAGTGGGACCATTGCCAAAAATCATTACTATTTAAATAAATATTGACCAAAATAAAGGCATTGACCAATACATAAACTATGGCATGAATGTAAAACGCTTTGATTTCGTCAACCCGCTTTTTAGCCCTTGCTAGTTTATCGTTATTACTATTTTCCATCGTTACTTCCATTTACCGGTTTGATTTTCTTCTTCCAATATCTCGTTGATTTTACGTTGCTCCCATTTTTTACCGAAAAAGGGATTGAGGTCAAAGGTGGCCACGGCATGGAAAAACACACCGATACCCCATCCAAATGCCGCCCAAAGGAACCATGCATAGCGAAATTCATTCGTTAGGTAGTTGATTACCGCCAGAACGACCATTACCACAATATAGGCGGTAATGTGGGCGTAAAACCCTTTGAGTTCTGCTACGCGCTGCTTCGCTCTGATATACTTGTTCTCTGTATCTTTTTGCTCCATGATTCAAATGTGTTTAGATATCGTCACGGTTTAAAAACTCCTTTATTTTGCGCTCTTCCCATGATTTGCTCAAAAAAGGAACATAACCAAAGGCACCTAGCCCATGTCCGATAAGTCCGGCACCCCATCCCACCAAGGGAAACAATACCCAGAGGTACGAAGTGGTTCTGTAATTTAAATAGAATAATAGGGAAATCACAATACCATAAACTATGGCGTGTACGTAAAAGGATTTGATTTCTTCTACTTTCTGCTTTGCGGCTTCATATCGTAATTCACTGCTCGTTTTCATCTTGATTGTTTTTGTTTGATTGTATGGTTCAAACTTACGGTACAATAAAGAGGGGTTGAAAAAGGAGTTCGCGAATTGTCGTTTTCGTTGGATGAATTGTAAAGCCGCGTGGAAAGTATAGGAAGAGGCGGAAACTATTCAAAGTCTTCTCGCTCCATAAGCTCTTGGATTTTTCGCTCTTCCCAACGTTTGCCCCACAAAGGATTTCTGTTATAGGCTTCAAGGCCATGCACGATAACCCCAAAACCCCAGGAAATCGTTGGAAAAAAGGCCCAAAGAAATTCTGTGGTCCTAAAATTGAGCCACCAGAGAAAAGGGATAACGATGATATAGCTGATAAGGTTGCTATAAAAGCCTTTAATGATTTCAACCTTTTCTTTGGCCTTTAAATAGCGTTTTTCTTCTATGGAGTTTTGTTGGATTTCAATGGCTGAAACCTGTTTGGTCAGCATAGGTAAGGACACGCTGAAATCCGAGGCTGTTTTATCTATGATGACTTCTCTGTCGGACAAAATAGCGTAACGTTGTTTGATGTTTTGCAGCCCTACCCCACTACTTTTCTTAACGACCTGCTTCTCTTGCAAATTATTATGAACGACCAACATACCTCCCTCTTCCCGAACGGATAAACGCAAGGGTTTGGAAGAAGTGACCACATTGTGTTTGACAGCATTTTCAAGCAATAATTGCAATGAAAGCGGCACTATTCGGGCATCAGGAATACTCGCTTGCTCTGGAATATCAAACACAATACTGTCCTCAAAACGCATTTTAAGGAGACGCACATAGGTGCGCGCAAAACGAAGTTCTTCATCTACCGTAACCAAATCCTTGTTTTTTTGCTCTAGCACGTATCGATAAACTTTGGAAAGTGAGGTGGTGAACTTTTGGGCTTGGTGTGGGTCCTCCTCAATCAGACTCGTCAATACGTTAAGACTGTTAAAGAGAAAGTGAGGGTCCAATTGGTTTTTAAGGGCATCAAAGCGTGCGGAGGCAGTACCCGCAATCATTTTCTGTTCTTTTACCTGTTTTTCCTTGTAGTATCGGTAGTAAAAAATAGCGTAGAACAAAAGGGTGACTACCATGGAAATGATAAAAGACACCTTGTAAAAGCTAATTTTTTCACCACTTAGGAAATCCATGACCGGAGTATCATGCACCAGCACGAACAAAATGAACCGCGATACAAAAATGCCTATGGCGGAGGCCGCAATATTGCAGAGAATTCCAAGTCCTAGAATTTTTAACCGGAAGAATTTGTTTCCAAACTTTCGCATGAACAGAATGAAAACATAGGCGTTACAGAGGTAGATGATGACCGAAAAAATCATGCTTTCGCCAAACTCCTGCAGCAATTCCTGGGTAGTAAACGTTACCCCGTTGGCATAAAAAATAATCAGGAAGACGATATATATCGCCGTCCCGACTAAAACTGATTTAAAAAGTTCTCTAAAAAACCTCGGCATTCTTTATTCACTTTTACACTCCGAAAGCACTGCTTCCGCGCGTTCCTTTCCCCATTTGGGATAAAAGGGTGTTTCTGGATTAAAGGTAGCGAAAAGTTCAACGGCCTTTTCCACATCCTTGCAGTACGGCGTAGTATCCTTACCAAAATAGCGTGCAGTGCCCATGTCCCATTCTGCCTTCGAAAACACCACTCTAGGGTTTTCTGGCGCAAGGGCAATCGCTTCTTGGTACAACTTCACATTCTTTCCAGAGAGGGTCATACCATAGGTAGCGCCATCAAATGCAATCCAGGCAGTGTTAATCATTGCCTCTTGCACGAGAAGTTCTGGATTATCTGGTGAAATAGCTTTGGCCACATCCAAAAACTCCTTGGCTTTCCCAAGACGCTCCCCTACAATTTTTTCGTCCTTTTGACCAAAAGTAGTCACCGTGTTGATTTGGGCCACATAATAATAGGGCAACCAATTGTCCTGTTCCGCCATGGCGATGCGTTCAAATAAATTGGAGGCGTCAGTGATTTTACCTTCGCTCCAAAGCCCCAAGGCCTTCTCCATGCCTTTCTCATAGGCACCCTGAGCGTAAACACCTGAACTTATTAACAGCAATGCGATAATCAATTTTTTCATGACTTAAAGTTTAATGGTTTGTTTTATCGTTTTTTGATTTAAAGTAAATTTTGCGTCACCCCATGTTGGTGGACCAAATCGTCCTTTTGCCCCATTGCTGCAACCATAGTCTTCTTTGGGCATGAAGCCCAGAATCAAATCCAGTTTTCCGTTCTCGTTTTTGTCGTGAAACAGGGAAATACCATAGGTGCCATAAGGAATGTCCGAGAAGGTTACGGTGCTTCTTCCATCTTTGATGACACCATCCCTGCCTTCATAAATCCTATCCAACCAATTTGATTCGGAATCGTAAAGGCCTACTCGAATAACACCTTTGTTGTTTGAAATGTTCGTTACAGTCACGGTGAGTTCTCCCGTTTCTTGTCCCATCATCGCATGCATTCCGATAAAAAGACTAACAAAAAGGAGATTGGTGATTTTCATGACTGCTCGTTTTTTGATTGTTACAGGGCAAAGATGTTCTGTTTTGATGTGGGAACCTTTTCACATTGACCCAATTGTCAATTTTAGCGACTGAATTGTAATCCGCTGGCAGATAAACCTTTCCTATCCCTATTCACGCCTTTAAATGCTGTACCGGAAAATCTTTTTTCGGAAGGATGCAACCCTTCAAAAACAACAATTGTCCTTAAGGCGAATGCATTCCAAAAAACAAACAGAAATGAAAGCAACAATCGTAAACCAATGATTCATGACAACAACGTCTAAGTCCATCAAACGGTGGCATATACTATTCTTTTTTGCGTTTTTGGGCGTTCAGCCCTTGAGCGCACAACAAAATTTCACGGTAAGTGGAACGCTAACGGACCAACAAAATGGAGAGACTCTTTTTGGTAGTACTGTTTTTCTGAAGGGTACCACCATCGGTGTGGTCACCAACGAATATGGATTCTATTCACTAACTGCCCCGGCGGGCAAATACACCTTGGTCTTTTCCTATTTGGGATATCAAGATGTCATTCGCGACATTGACCTAAACCAGAACCAAAAGTTGGATATTGAACTCCAATCCACTTCCTATCAATTAACCGAAGTGGAAGTCACTGCTGAAGAACCGGAACGCGCTATTCTTCGGAAACCCGAAATGAGTGTTTCAAAGCTCAATATCAGTACGGTGAAACAGATGCCCGTAGTACTTGGTGAGGTGGATGTGATTAAGTCCTTGCAAGTATTGCCAGGGGTAACCGCCAATGGGGAAGGTTCCGCTGGGTTCCATGTACGCGGGGGCGCAGCAGACCAAAACCTGGTGCTTTTGGACGAAGCTATCATCTACAACACTTCTCACCTGCTCGGTTTTTTCTCGGTTTTTAATGCAGATGCCGTGAAGGACTTAAAACTGTATAAGGGAGGAATTCCCGCAAGGTTTGGAGGTAGGGTTTCCTCAGTACTTGACGTACGCCAAAAGGATGGTAACCGAAAAAACTTCGCACTAACCGGCGGTATTGGGGTTATTTCGAGTCGCTTGGCAGCCGAAGGACCTCTTTTCGGAGACAAGGGCTCTTTTTTGGTCGCTGGTAGAAGTTCTTATTTGGATGTACTTCTGAAGCTGGCGGGAGAGAAGAACACTGCAGGTTTTTACGACCTCAACCTCAAAGCCAACTATGAACTGGGCGAAAAGAATCGATTGTTTCTCTCAGGATATTTTGGTCGGGACAATTTCAACCTCGAGGATTCTTTTAACAGCAGCTACGGGAATGCTTCCGGAAACTTGCGTTGGAACCACATCTTCAATGACCGCTTGTTCTCCAACCTATCCTTGATTTACAGCAACTACGATTACAATTTGGATATCGATGATTTCGAATTGGATTGGGAATCTTCCATTCGAAACTTCAACCTTAAATATGATTTGAAGTATTATTTAAGTGATGCCTTTAAGTTGGATTTTGGGGTGAGTACCATTTCCTATCTTTTTAATCCTGGAGAAATCAGACCAACTAGTGAAACTTCTTCAGTAAATCCGCTCAAGTTAGACGAAAAAAGAGCTTTGGAAAGCGGTGTCTACGTGAATGCAGAACACAAACTCAGTGATAGACTTACAGCGCAATATGGTATCCGACTCAGTCATTTTATGCGCTTGGGCGGACAGAGTTTATCCGTTTATGAGAACAACCAACCCTTGGTGTATGACGAGACGCGTCGTATTTATTTACGAACGGAGCCCATTGGCGAAACGGCGTTTGCGAAAAGTGACCGAATTGCCACCTTTCTAAATTGGGAACCTAGAGCTGCCCTCGCCTATCAACTTAATGATAACAGCTCGATTAAACTAGGCTATTCCAGAGCAGCACAGTACATCCATTTATTGTCAAACACCGCTTCGGTAACCCCACTTGATGTTTGGGCGCCTAGCGGAAAGTTCATCGAACCCCAATTGTCTAATCAGTATGCCTTGGGGTACTTCAGAAACTTTAAAGACAAAATGTATTCCCTGGAAATGGAAGTTTATTATAAAGATGTGGACAATCGCATTGACTACATCGATGGCTCGGATTTAATTGGAAACAACACTATCGAAACCGAAATTCTAAATGGGGAATCGAGAGCCTATGGTCTTGAATTCCTATTTAGAAAAAACGAAGGTCCTTTGACTGGGTGGCTTGCCTACACCCTATCCAAATCAGAACAGCGTACTCCTGGCGGAATAGCTGGTGGCCCTGGTATTAATGACGGAGCGTGGTACAACACCCCATTTGACCGTACCCACGATTTTTCCATGACTGCTGCTTATCGCCTTTCGGACAAGTGGAGTCTAGGTGCTAACGCCATATTCCAAACGGGACGGCCCGTAACCTACCCCAATGGCCAATATGAATATGAGGGCATCTCCATCGCGAGTTTTGGACTCCGAAATGCAGACCGTCTTCCCGCTTATCATCGTTTGGACGTTTCGGCCACCTATCGACCTAACAGGCGCCCAGATAAACGGTGGAAAGGCGAATGGGTCCTCAGTGTCTACAATTTATACAATCGAAAGAATGCTGCAGCCATTTCGTTTGGGCAAAACTTCGAAACTGGAGCCAACGAAGCCACCCGGACCGCCATCTTTGGTATAGTTCCATCCCTCACCTACAACTTTAAATTCTAAATCATGAAAACAATTCATCTATATCTCATTTTAGCCTTCGTTACATTACTAGGTTCTTGCACGGATGTTATCGAAGTTGATGTCCCCGAAGCGCCCATACGCTTGGTGGTGGAGGCCTCCTTGGATTGGGAACAGGGCACGCCCGGAAATGAACAATCCATTCAACTACGCACCTCTACCCCCTACTTTGAGAATCAGGATAATCCTCCCGTGAGTGGTGCCTCCGTGGAGGTTATGAATTTGGACACCGGAGAAACCTTCATTTTTACTGAAGGAACACCAGGAAATTATAGCATAGACACTTTTGTTCCCATTTTAGGGAATCGCTATCAGTTGGATGTAGTATACGAAGGTGAACGATATCGCGCCACGGAGACCTTATTCCCTGTTTCACCCTTTACCGAAATCAGCCAGTCCACCGAAGAAGGAGAGGATGATGTTTTGGAAGTAAATGTGAGTTTTCAAGACCCAGAAACGGTGGCAAATTGGTATTATTTGCGATTTCAAGCGCGAGGTGACCTTCTGCTCGAACTGTATTATATCGAAGATGAGTTTATCGACGGAAACGAATTCACCATTTTTTATGAGAAAATTGAAGATGAAGACCAAAATATTCAGGAATTCCAACCGGGTGATGTGGTCGATATTCAATTTTATGGTATTTCTGAAGACTACTACAATTATTTACAACTGCTCATTGACCAGTTTGATAGCGCAGGAGAACCTTTTAGTGCTACACCGGTCCCGTTAGTTGGAAACTGTATCAATTTGGATAATCCTGATAATATCGCTTATGGTTACTTCCGGGTGACGGAAAAGACCACTGCCGCGTATACCTTTAATTAGAAGGATACGCCAAAACGAATTGTTTTTGGTTGGATTGCTTGGAAAAGCGGACGCACTCAAAATACCCCATTCGAAGTTCTGCTATTGCTGAGAATAGCGTAACTTCCGGTAGTATTTATCGAGTATGCTCCGCTTTTTTCGTAAAATCCGACAGAACGTATTGGCTGAAAAACAGTTTTCCAAATACCTTTTGTATGCGCTAGGTGAAATCATTTTGGTGGTTATCGGTATCTTGATTGCACTTCAAATCAACAATTGGAACGAACGCCGACAACTTTCCAAAGAGCGTGAAAAGCTGATTGGCGCCCTCCTTTCAGATGCAGAAACCACTCAAAAACGATTGGAAGAAGGGTTGGGCATGGCAGACCATATCAATCGTGATTTGCTCAGTTTTATGGAGATGATTCAAAAAGAGACCTTGGAGATTTCCATTGACACTTTAAAAGCCCATACTAGTGCTGTTTTTCAAGTAGCCAACTTTACCCCTGCGATGTCCGCTTATGAGACTGCTTTATCTACTGGAGATATTGGATTGTTGAAAAACGATGAGTTGTTGGATTCCTATATCCAATTCTCTGATAACTACGAATGGTTCGCCCTACATCAAAGGATTTCAGGAGACATGGTCTACATGGGAAGTGTGTGGAAGTTTCGGGAAAAATTGGGAAGCACACGCTTGTTTATGACCCAAATGGGAAAGTATCCCGAACGTTTTGCCTTATCAGATGATGCTTTTTATGCCGTATTGCGTGAAAAAGATACCTACGCCACCTTCGAAAGCATGCAATGGTTGGTACGTAATCAATGGGAGGCCTTAAATCGCGCACACCAGGCGAATCAAACAATCATTGACCTGCTGCAAAACCTTCAATCGTCTTAATGGACGTTTTTCAAAAAGAACTTTATGTACATTCCCCATCACTACGAGAATACCAATGCTGATGAAATCAAAGCTTTTGTCAAAGAGAATGGCTTTGGGATTCTTGTAAATCAAACCGATGGCAAGCCTTGGGCTTCACATATTCCGCTAGAATTGGAACAAGGTCCAGACGGAAAGGATTATCTCGTAGGGCATTTGGCCAAATCCAATCTACAGGCCAAGAGCCTTGCAGAAAGTCAGGAAATCCTCTGTATTTTCAATGGTCCACACACTTATATTTCCGCTTCTTGGTATAATTCCGAAGAGGTCCCCACTTGGGACTACATTGCGGTTCACGTTTATGGCAAACCGCAACTCATGTCCGAAGCCGAAACCATGGAAAGCCTTCACCGATTGGTTGACAAGTATGAGGAGCAATCGGAGAATCCGATTTCTTTACATGACATGTCTTCCAAAACCCTACGTCAGGTGAAAGGCGTGGTAGGCTTTAAAATTGCTATCACTAAGATTCAAGCGGCATATAAACTATCCCAAACCCGACCGGAAGACCATGAAAATATCAAAGCTGGGCTCCGTAAACGCAAGGATGCCAATAGTCAAGACATTGCTGACCGGATTTGATTCAAACCTTTAGTTAGCGTCAGAATATGACGTTTCCGCCCATCCTGAATACCTTGGATTGTCAATGTGCATAATCCAAAGTTCTTCTTTGTATTTCCCTTTCATTTGGGATTCAAAAGCAGCATAGGCGTCTTCGTTTTGCTGGAACTTGGCCAAATACACATAATTCAAACCATTCTCAGGATTCTTGAAGTACTCGGCGTTCAAACCTTGGTCCTTCAATTTCTGCATAAATCGCTTTAAATAGGCTTCGTTTGAGAAGACGTTGGCCACGATATAATGTCCTTGACCAATACCCTCTAAATCCATGTATTTTTCAACAGGCTTATAGGTGTTTTTTCCTTTTTTGTCAGCTTTCTTGCTGGTTTTCCTGGCTGGCTTTCGTTTTGGGGTATTCGAAGCCAAATCGGTTTTAGCATAGGCTTTTTCCAAAGAATCCAAATCGATGGTTTGCGCCAAATACAATTCTTGGGCCGCTTGCTCCACTCTTGGAAGCTTGTTACCCGTTTGACGCTTCACCATTCGCATTACCAACTCAAAACGGCGCTCGAAGTCACGCTCGCGATGTTCTTCAATGGAATCCATGCGATAAATCAACTCATTGATGACAGCATAATTATCCGCTTGCTGTTCTTGGAGTTTTTGCATTTGCTCTTCCCAGAAATACAAATCTTCTTTATTGGTAGGCCTTAGTCTCGTTTTAGCTTTTAGTTTACTACTTGACTTGTTTTCAGCATCGCTGTTGTCTGCCAAAAGCGTCTGCCCAACGCCGCCATCTTCATCTTCGTCTTCATCGTCTGAAGCAATGGCGTTCTTAGTCAAGTTCGGTACGAAAGAAAATGCTATGGAAACCTCGTGGGTGACTCCAAGGTTGTTTAGATTACTATTGGTATTCTTTTCAAAGTTATATCCAAAAGAAAGTCTACGATTCAAGTTGAAACCCGTTCCTGCGGAAAGGCCATAGAATTGGTCGTATCCACCTTGTAACCATCCGAGTTTCGGTAAATCCAGAATAAGACCACCACCAAAAATCGCGTTTTGTCCACCTTCTACCCTAGCTCTCGCCAAAGGCATCAAACGACCGTCTTCAAAAATTCCAGCACCATTTTCAAAGGTATGGGAGTACTGTAAGTGACCCGAAAAGGTTTTGTCGTTTCCTTCTGATAAGGACTCACCAGATTTTAGGTTGTAATCGAACAAGTTCTGGGCAAATACCCCGACATCGAATTTTCCAAGGGAAAGGTTCATACCGGGCTGAATCGAAATAACGGATGTCTGCGTGGCATCGTTCAACACCGGGTCATCTTCAAGGGCAATCGCACGGTTTGCATCCACATTACTCACATAATAGGGAATGTTTACGCCAAAGCTTAAATTGGTGTTTTGACCCAACTTCACACCATGAGCATAGTTGGCCATCACCCCAAGATTGGTGATAATACCTTCTTGCTGGTTGTACAAACTAAGGCCCATACCAATGCGGTCATTAATACGTCCACTATAACTCAGAAAATAATTCTGGTTATTATCTGTAAAATCAGCGCCTTGACTCCGATGAAAAAGATTGACATACGATTTGTTTTCACGTACGGCGGAAAACGTTGGATTAATCAGAAATCTATTGAATTTCAATAAGTTCTGAAAGGGAACATCGTAGCTCACATAAGGATTACTTTCTTGGGCTTGGGTCTGTTGGACCAAACCAAAAGTCATAAAACTTAATACAATACTACATTTGAGAATTTGCGCAATGCGCCTTTTTAGGGGGAATAGAATTGAGTCCATAGCCTTTCATTTTAAGTAGGGTTTAGGGACCTGCAGGGGAACAGGTAATGTTAAATTACTTAGTGCAAGATTTGGGGGCCTACAATAAGAGTTGTACTATTATTTCACAATCAATATTAGATATTATGTCGTTAAAGTCCCAATTTAATCGATGAAATGCATTCCTTTTAACGAAAGTATACTTCCATTCAACTACGCATTCAGACAATTTAACGACAGTGGAAACCCGCGACAACCCCTTATAAATTGTCCAATTGATTGCTTTTGCCATCGGCACTAATCGTCCAGAAAAAGCCGACAAAGAAAAAACTGTCTGCGGCGGGGGTTAAAGCCCTTCTGTCAAAAATTCCATCTCCGTTTGGGGTATTGGCATACTGGTAATCGTTGATGTTTTTAATGCCCAAAATGTTGCTTACCGAGAAGTAAAGAATCTTTTGTTGGTCCAAAAGATATGACCAGTTAAAGCTTAGATTATTGAAAGACCTTGTTTTTTCATTTAAAAAACCCTCCACATTTGGATTGGTATACGGACGACCAGAACCGTACATATAGGAAAGTCCAATTTGTGACTTTAAACTGTCTACCCAACATTTGGTCACCACGGAGAAGTTATGATTTGGAGCAAAATTAGGGGTAGCGGATACCGGAAAGTTGCGATAATCCCGCTCCGTATCTAGATAAGAATAGGATATCCAGTAATCCAAATACTCGATGGATTTGTTATCCCGCCAGAAGATATCCAAGCCAGCCGCATACCCTTTTCCTAAGTTGTCAAAAGTTGAAGTAAAGAGCGGTAACTCCGTATCAAATTTGATTAAACCATCGTAATCCTTGTAATAGGCTTCAGCCCGAAAGGTTTTGCCATTATTCAAATATTGATAATTCAGAATGTAGTGCGAAGTCTTTTCGCTCGCTACTCCAGGATTAAAACGCAGAACCTCATTCAACGGGTTTTGGTAAAAATCCCCATACGCCAAACTGAATTGTCCGTTTTCACTGGATTTATAGGCTAGCGAGACTCTCGGCATGAAGTTGAAATCTTCCAATACGGTACTGTATTCGCCACGCATGCCCAGTTTCAATGCAAAATCGTTACTGAAAAAGATATCGCTTTCTGTAAATGCACCGAAAAGGTCATCCGTAAAGCCATTGACGCTTTCAAAACCATCTGCGTCCCTAAAATCTTCATCGTAATTGATATTAAACCATTCTGCTCCAACACTCATATTGAACCGGTTGCTAAAAGTCTTTTTGACCTTTACTTTAGTATGCGAAGCGGTCTCTCGTGCATCGATAGCGTTGCTTTCCAAGCCAATATCATTATTGTCCCAAGAAATAGAAGCACCGGTGTAAAGCGTCCAATCGTCTTCAAAAAAGTGTTTATACGAACTGTTGAAATAAAGGTTGTTGTTCGTGAGACGGAACTGTACAAAGTCTTCAAAATTGATATCTTCTTGCTCAATATCAAGGTTGGCTTGGTTAAAGCCAGTGTAGAATTTAAACATGTTGTTTTCTCCTTTGCTTCGAAAGACGGCTTCCCCGGAAATGGATTCATAAGGACTGTTCCAACGGATTCCTTGGGTTGAAGGTATCAAAGCCTCGTAAGGTGATAAGTTGATATAACTGGTGTTGACGCTTAAGGACTGGTCACCCCATATTTTAGTGTGGCCCACTCCTCCTCCGACAGACATAATGGAAATGTCAGTCTTCTCCTGGTCCGGAAGGTCGGTGGTGTTCAGCAGTAAAACGCCTGACAAGGCCTGCCCGTATTCTGCCGAGTATCCTCCGGTACTAAAAGTAATTCCTTTGAATAAGAAGGGAGAAAACCGGCCACGGGTCGGAATATTATTCGCCGTAGCGTTAAACGGTTGAAACACACGAAGCCCATCAATAAATACTTGGGTTTCGGTGGCATCGCCACCCCGGACAAAAAGTCGGCCATCTTCATTTACGGTTGTCGTCCCAGGAAGGGTTTGTAACGCAGCAACGAAATCCCCTGCAGCTCCAGCCGTAGTAACAATATCCAAAGGTTTTAAAACAGATACCTTGGAGTTGTCCCCAGCTTCAAAAGTCCCCGCAGTTAAGGTTACTCCTGTCAAAGCGTTTACGGATTCACGGAGTACAAGCGTGACATCTTTAAAATAAGATACGTCCCCGACCTCATAATGGGGTTCAAAAGATAGCATGGAAACCACCAAGGTTTGTGTTCCTTCCTCGGTGGTCTCGAAACTAAAAGTTCCTGATTCGCCGGTTGATGAGCCATCGTAGGTACCTTCCAAGTAAACATTGGCACCAATTACAGGGTTATCCTTGCTATCGATTACTTTTCCGGAGATAAGCGTTTGGCCCTTAATGGTTGATAAAGTCAAAAAGAAGACCAAAAGGATTGTACTACAGTTTTTCATGACGGTTCGTTATTTGATGGTTCAAAAGTCATGATTGGGTTTCTGGGAATCCACTTTTAGATACCCAATTGCAGAAAACTGCGGATGAATTGAAAACCCAAAATCCTGATTACAATTCGGGCCAAAAAATCAACATTTCAGTCGGTTCAAATTGAAAGTTGACGACCTACTCCCCAATTTTGGAGCATAGAAATCAAAAAAACAAAACATGAAAACACTAGCATTAACCCTTAGCTTTTTCGTAATTAGTTTCGTCTCTTTTGCGCAGGACTCAGAAGGTATTACCATCACCGTAACTATTGATAATGTGTTGAATGACACCGGGAAAGTAATGGCCAGTTTACACACTTCAGACACTTTTATGAAGGCCAATGGCATTCAGGTGACCGAAAGTGATATTTCTGAAGGAAAAGTGATTCTTACTTTCGAAAATGTATTGCCAGGAAGCTATGCCATTATGGCCATGCATGATGAAAACGAAAACAAACAGATGGATTACCAAAGCAACGGAATGCCAAAAGAAAGCTATGGCATGTCAGGGAATGATATGAGTTTTGGCCCACCTACCTTTACGGATGCACAATTTGAAGTAACCGATAAAGACTTGGAATTCAATATCCGCTTTTAAAAACCACCTAACTTCTTTATACGACCATCATTTCCTTATGGAAGTGATGGTTTTTTCATAATTAACATTGATGATTTTTTAATTTTCAATAGTTTTTGATTATTATTGTGTGTTTAAAAAGCATACATGACTATCACCCAATTACAATACGTCTTAGCGGTTGCCGAGTATCGAAATTTCACCCTAGCGGCTGAAAAAAGTTTTGTCACGCAACCCACTTTGAGCATGCAAGTGCAAAAGCTGGAAGATGAGCTGGATATTTTGATATTTGACCGCAGTAAAAAGCCCATTTCCATTACGGATGTAGGTGAGAAAATTGTGGCGCAAGCCAAGAATATCGTTGCCGAGGCAGAACGCATCAAAGACATAGTTGACCAAGACAAAGGTTTTATTGGCGGGGACTATGTGCTGGGTATCATCCCGACCGTCATGCCAACGTTACTTCCCATGTTTTTGAACACTTTCATTAAAAAGTACCCAAAGGTCAATTTGATTATTAAGGAGCAGTCTACGCAATCACTCATCAAAAATATTTTAGACGGACACTTAGATGCTGGTATTGCAGCCACTCCGTTGGAAATCGAATTCATCAAAGAGCGTCCATTGTATTACGAGCCTTTTATGGGCTATGTTCCCAATAATCATCGCTTGGCACCCAAAGAAGAATTGGATAGCGAAGATTTAGATGTAAGTGATATTTTACTTTTACAAGATGGGCATTGTTTCAGAGACGGTGTTATTAATTTATGCCAGGTTCCAGCCAACTTGAGAGAGGAAAAATTTCAGATAGAAAGTGGAAGTTTTGAAACTTTGGTGAGTTTGGCCGATGAAGGTATGGGTATGACCTTGTTGCCCTACCTGAATACTTTGGAGATTGATTCCCATAAAAGGGAACTCCTAAAGCCCTTTGTAAAGCCCACTCCTGCTAGGGAAATCAGTTTGATTTATCACAAAAGCGAACTAAAAATCCAAATCACGGAAGCTTTGAAGGAGGTAATCTCAGGAATTGTTCGCGGGGCCATCGCTTTTCAAGACGTCAAAATCATTAGTCCCGTTAGCAAGAACTAACGAATCAATGCGTAAAGAAAAAGGCCGCTGAAGCGGCCTTTATTTTTTTAGTTATTCTGTTTGATAAGCAATAAGCTGGGTTGTAACTCTGGCTTATCAACAATGAACTGTTGCAACCTGATTTTGAGTTCTTCAATTTCGTTGGGCAGTAGCCTTGAAACTGCTTTTTTTAATTCTTTAGCAAAGAGTCGCGCATCAAAACTCACCTTTTGTAGGACCGTTTTGCTGTAATCTAACATAGCTCTGGGCATAAAAATTTGCTTATTAAGTTAAAGGTGCTGTTATAAAGTTAGGGAAAAACCCACTTTTGTTTAGCTTTCTTTCGTTAAAAATTAAATAATTTGCTGTTAAACAAACAGATTTTGAAAACCTGGAAGGACAAATCATTTTCATTCAATATTCTCAAAATCAGTGTTTTAACTATAATTCTAGTGCTTAGCAGTTGTGCAGGACCGCGTTTAAGTCTAGTGAGCACTACTTTGGACAACGATAATTTTGTTAAATCATTGCACGGCTGGGTGGTTTTTGACCCAGTAAAGCAAAAAGTAATTCACAATACGTTAGGCCATCACTATTTTATTCCCGCAAGCAATACCAAAATCGCCACGCTTTATGCAAGTCATGTTTTACTCGATTCCAAATGTCCGGCGCTCGAATACCTTGACCGAAACGACACCTTGTATTTTAGGGGAACGGGTTATCCCGCATTGGCGCACCCTGTTATCAGGGATTCGCTTGTGCTACCTTTTTTAAAATTCAAGGAAAACCTTGTTTGGATAAACAGAGCTATACAAGATGACCGTTTTGGTCCTGGGTGGGCTTGGGAGGATTTTGATAGGTATTTTTCGACTGAAAAATCAGCGCTGCCTGTTTATGGCAATGTACTGACCCTTGCAAATGGTGATATGAATACCACTAAACCTAGCCTTTTTAGAGACAGTATTCATAACACGGCTAACGGGTTTCGAAGAGCAGAACATCGGAATCAGTTTTATGTGCCCAAACGGTTTTCTGATACCCTGACCATCCCGTTGAAAGTTTCTACCCAAATTACTCAGCGACTTTTGGAGGAAGCGACCGGAAACAAGGTTCTTCCAAGAAACAAAATGGATTTTACTGAGCGAAAAGTCTTTTTTGGAGTAGAAACCGATTCCATTTTAAAAGAAATGCTTTGGAAGAGCGATAATTTTTTGGCAGAACAACTTTTAATCATGGCTTCCTCTGCCCTATCCGATACGTTAGGTACTCAGTTGACTATAAAACATGTCCTAAGTGGCCCTTTGAAAGACTTGAAAGATGCGCCGCGTTGGGTGGACGGGTCGGGTTTGTCACGGTACAACCTATTTACACCGATGTCCTTTATTCAGATTTTGCAAAAGCTACAAGAAGACATTCCAGAAAAAAGATTGTTCACCCTATTCCCCAACTGGACTGCTAATGGCACCGTGAAACGACCCAACCCAGAAGTACATTTTATATATGCCAAATCGGGTTCTATGGGTAATGTGTATAACTTGAGTGGATATCTGAAAACAAAGTCTGGCAAAATCCTAATTTTCAGTTTTATGAACAATCACTTTAGGATTCCTTCAGCCATGGTTCGGGAAAAAATGTATCAAGCACTGGAGGAACTACACGAGCGGTATTGAAACAGATTCCTTCAGAAGTAAACTTCTTCGGAATAACACTCTAAAGAAAGACTGAGATAATAGATGGTATCCCAGCAAAGCCAAGTTTTCTTACCCTTCACCCTTCGACTTTCGCCCTTCGCCCTTCGCCCTTTGACCTTTGACCTTTGACCTTTGACCTTTGACCCCTAAGAAAAAACACCCCTCAACTGAGCATATTGCAGCAGCATAATCGTCTTGGCATCCTTGATTTCCCCTGTTTTGACCATTTCCAATGCATCTATGAAAGACAGTTCCAGCACCTCAATATTCTCCGTTTCGTCTTCAGCACCGCCGCCTTCACTCACTTTCATATCGTCCTCGTATTCTCCCAAAAAGAAGTACAAAATCTCGGTAACCGAACCTGGTGACATGTAGGATTCAAATACTTTCTCAACTTCAGTGATGCTATAACCCGTCTCCTCTTCAACTTCCATGCGGATGGTTTCTTCAGCATTTCCTTTTTCCAAAATACCAGCACAGGCTTCAATCATCATTCCGGTTTCATTGCCGTTTAAGTAGGTAGGCATTCGAAACTGCCTTGTTAACACTACGGATTTCTTGGCCTTGTTGTATAGCAAAATAACCGCTCCATTGCCCCTATCGTAGGCTTCACGCACCTGTGTTTCCCATTCGCCATCTGCTCTTTGATATTCAAAAGTTACTTTTTCCAGTGAATACCAATTGTCGGAAAGCAGCTCTTTTTTAATATTTCGGACTTTACCCATTTTGATCTGGTATTTCGTCAAGATTGAAATATACTTTTAATCCCAATCTTTTGGCTAGGGCCACATCTTGGTCAGCACCATTGGAATCTCCTTCGATGCGAAGTACAGCGTCACATTTAGTCAACAAACGATGCGATGCGGGATATTGAATTTCTTGAAAAACGGCATCACCAATCGCCTTGGAACCGGCTAACTTTATCAACGGATTTGCTACCCATTCGCCAATAACCGGAACATGGCCTTTTCTAAAAATGGGCAGGGCCATCGCTTCAAGCCTATCCATATTTTGCTGAATCAACTTCGGGTCATTTCCAGTACCGCTGCGATACGGACCGGCAATAAGAATAAGCATCATGGTTTTTCTTTTTTCAAAGAAACGAATTCACTCTTGCAAAAACGATAAGATAATTTAAGAGGAGATTTTATTTTTTACCATACTGAGAAACTCTGGGGTTACTCCAAGGTAAGAAGCAATCTGTTTTTGTGTCACCTTAGCCACAATTTTTGGGTACTTGTTCAAAAAACGCAAATACCTTTCTTCCAATGAGATGGAAATCGCGTCCAGCATTCTTTGTTGTTCTCTTATGTATGCTCTTTGAAACAGTATTCGGAAATACGATTCCAGTTGAGGAAGTTCCCTAACCAACGTATCGAATGCTTCTCTATCCAGTATGAAAAGCTTACTGTCTTCCAAGGCCTCCAAAGAAAGTTGTGCTGGACTTTGGTTCATAAATGCACCCATATCGGTAATCCACCAATCTTCTACCGCAAACATTACTGTGGATTCTTTGCCATCCACATTGGTATGATATGCTCTTAGGCTTCCTATTTCCACAAAACAAAAGGTGTTACAAGGTTTTCCTTGCACCAAAACCTCTTCTTTCTTTGAAACCCCTTCCGCATTGAAAAAAGAAAGGACTTTGGCTTGTTCTGAAGGCGTAAGTTGAACGTGCTTCTGAATGTTTTTCAGCAAAAAGGTTCCTTTGGGCGCACTATCGTTGTTATGAGATTGGAGATTCATCCGAAGTTCGAATTCTTTAAAACTAACTTCTAAATCATTGCCGCTTCGTTCAAATACCTGCGAAAGGGAAGCATCTCCATGTAAACCTTAACGATTTTATCTTCAAAGCCTGGTGCCAAAACTTCACTGTTTGAGATATTATGCACCACAGCCAACGTTTTGTTTTTGAGTAGCTCGATGTGCGGATGGTCCTTTGAAAAACCCTTAGGAGGACGACTCAGTTTTTCGTCTTCATATAAATCTCCGAAAGTAGACCGGAAAGATTTTTTATGAAGTATTGCCTCAAGAGCTTCCCCATTGTAATCAATACCGTCTCTAATGTTTCTCAGCTTTTTCGGGTCTGGGCGCCAAAATCCACCTGCTAAAAAAGATTGTTTGATTCCGATTTCAATATAGAAATCAGCCGAGTTCGGTGCTTTGTCCAAACCCGCACCAAAATGGTCCTTGTACACTGGTTTATTTGGATGGAACATCAAGTTATTATTGATGCGATTGATACCCTTTTTTCCCGGTGTATCATAATACGCGTCGTCCAAATCGGCCATCGTATCATTCAGCCCGTCCAACCAATGGATGAAATCATTTCTAACAGAATGGTACCACTTTCGATTTTGGCCCATCCATTCCTTATTGTTGTTTTTTTGAAGTTCTTTGAGGAAACGTATGAGTTCTTTGAAATCCATTTCCTAAAAGTAGGAAGGATATTTAGAAATTATTGTCACCGGAAAGAATATCTCCCAATCCACCGAGAAGACTTCCTTCACCTTTGTCTTTTCCTCCTCTTGGAATAGCAGCTAACACACGACCAGCGAGTCTACTAAATGGCAAGGATTGTACATAAACCGTTCCCGGGCCACGTAAGGTTGCGAAGAACAAGCCTTCACCACCGAAAATGGTGTTTTTGATGCCACCGACGAATTCTATATCATAATCCACGGTTTGAGAAAACCCAATAATACAGCCGGTATCAACACGAAGGACCTCCCCGGGTGCCAATTCTTTTTTGGCCATGGTTCCCCCAGCGTGAACGAAAGCCAAACCATCGCCCTCAAGTTTTTGCATGATAAAGCCTTCACCACCGAAAAGTCCTCTACCCAAACGCTTGGAGAATTCAATTCCGACCGAAACGCCTTTCGCAGCGCATAGAAAAGCGTCTTTTTGACAAATAAACTTTCCATTTTGTTCCGAAAGGTCAATAGGAATGATTTTACCGGGATATGGTGACGCGAAACTAACTTGCTTTTTACCTTGTCCCACATTCAAAAAAGCAGTCATGAAAAGGCTTTCACCGGTCAACAATCGTTTTCCGGCCGAAAACAACTTACCCAAAACACCAGATTCTTGATTGGAGCCATCTCCGAAAATGGTATCCATCTTAATATCTGTATCCATCATCATGAAACTTCCGGCTTCAGCCACAACGGCTTCCTGCGGGTCCAATTCGATTTCTACATATTGCATTTCTTCACCATAAATCTGGTAGTCAATTTCGTGAGCGTTCATATTTTTCGTTTACTGTTGATGACTATTAGTTCTTAACTATGGGAATTTGTTACAACGGGTTCCAAACATTTCCACTAGGGCAAAAAAAAGCGGCCGAAGAGCCGCTTTCCTTTTTTCAGAAGTCAATATTTCATTAAGCTTCGACGGTATCAGCATCAGGTGCATTTTTCTTCACTGAAGCGATTCCATTTTCCATGGCATCTTTAGAAGAATACATTTCACTTTTACCAATCACTTGGCCATTAGTGGCATTTAAAGTGAAAAAGGGACTTCCATCCTTCGCAGTTTTGCGTTCAAAGCGGGCATCGTCTTGTGAGTTCTTTTTAACGGATTCAATTCCGTTTTTACAACCGTCCATGCTAGCATACGATTGACTTGTCAAAATAACTTGCCCGTTTCCTGCTTTAAGGTTGAACATGGTCTTACCTGAACCAGTGCTCTTGATTTCGAATTTTCCCATTGTTTCTATTTGTATAATTAATTGTGATTTATGCTTTTGCTTTTTTGCGTACCGTCCACTCAAAATTAAATGTTGATACCACCACCCCTTGCTCATTAACTCCAACGGATTTCATCCAAAAGGTTTGTCCTTCACCCGTGGCAATGGTTTTTTCAATCGCCTCTTTAATCAGATGGCCGTCATTGCAAGTAAAGGTAATACGTCCTGTGGCCTTTTTGGTAAAAGAAGCATTGTTATTCGCTACGAGCATTGAAATTTTTTCACCGCTATTTCGAATTTGGTCAATCACCATAGCACCAGTACTCAACTCCGCAGCCATGCCTTGAACCGCCCAAAACATCGATTTAAATGGATTCTGATTTACCCATCTATG
>JBCBPD010000056.1:0-21989 GCA_039820925.1 Bacteroidota bacterium
AAAAGAGATTTTAGCCATTGAGCACCAAAAGTTGTCTTTACTAAATGATGTGAATCAAATTAACAGTATTCTTAATTTCGAATTGGCTTGTTTTAAATACAAAGAAACTGTCCTTAGTCGCCCATTGACTGAATCTTTTAGTTTAAAGTTTCGTTTAAGTCCCTGCGTTACGACCTACGAGTCTGATTGGAATTGGTTTATTATGCAGGATAGTGTTCCTAATGAAAGAATGAATACAATCCTTTTACAACCTGAGAAAGACTATTATTTCGCGCTCCAGCAAACTGGAACATACGATTTACCTACTAGTAGTAACGTTTTAGAGTTAGAACTAACTGTTTTTGAGTTTTTTATCCTCTCCCTATTTGAAAAACCTTCCACAATTTCAGCTGTAATCCAAGCTTTTGAAGAAGAGTTTGAATGTAAAACAATGGAAGAACAAAAACAGTTACGGGTAAACGCTGAAGCCTTAATCAGAATCCTAATTTTTCAAATGTTTATCGTTGCTCACAAACAAACTGCTCCAAGTAGCAAAGTCATTCAATAAATCGGCATTAGGTACCTCTATCAAAAAACAAGGCCTTCCTTAAAGGGAAGACCTTGTTAATACGTCGGGGTGGCAGAATTTTCATGCCACTCATAACTTGTTTTATATCAATGTTTTACACTGAAAACTAAGATGACTTAACCGAACTCTTAACTGTACTCCAAATCGGTACAATTCCATGCAAAATTCGTTTCGTTTTTGCGAGTGCAAATATACAGTAAAAATGAATTTTTTTTAATAAAATGTAAAAAATATGAATACAGCTACTTTTATTGTATCTACAAGCATTGGACTTCCTATAATCAAAACAACGAATCAAACCATCCCTTGACATTCTCGATCAATTTACTGTCATCGTAATACAGGTGTTCAAACTCATTGGTCTTTGGGTTATAACGATAATCCTTTCTCCATTCATTTATATTCTCAACAACATCTGAAATTGACCTGCAAATGAAATCAATTTCATTATTTGTCATAATGGGATGTAAAGATAGACGGACCCAACCCGGTTTATTTGTAAGGTCTCCATGGGAAATATCCTCCATTATCCTATGGGAAGTGTTCATATCCAGACCAAATAGATAGTGCCCATATGTACTTGCACACGACCATCCACCCCTTACTTGAATGCCAAAGCGATCATTCAATAAACGTACGACCAAATTATAATGGGTGTTCTTTATATTGAAGGAAACACATCCTATCCGTTTTTTTTGTTTACATCCAATGATTTCCAAATCTTTGATTCTGGAAAGTTGTTCAAAGCAAAGAGAGAGTTGTTCCCCTTCCCTTTTTTCCATCTGGTGTACGCCCATTTTTTCTTTCAGTCTTATCGCCATTGCAGTTCTCATGGCCTGAAGAAATCCGGGGGTCCCTCCATCCTCTCTCGTTTCAATATCTTCAAAATAACCAAAATCTCCCCAAGGGTCCGTCCATTTAACGTTTCCCCCTCCCGGGACATCCGGAACTTTGGTCTTATATAGTTCCCTATTGAAAATCAATACACCACAACTTCCAGGTCCTCCCAAAAACTTGTGCGGGGAGAAAACTACAGCGTCCAACCTTTCTTTTAGATTTTTCGGGTGCATATCAATCTTTACATATGGTGCCGAAGCTGCAAAATCCATAATGCAATATCCACCATAGGTATGCATCATGATAGCAAGTTCTTGATATGGTGTAATAATACCTGTAACATTGGAACATGCGGTAAAAGCACCTATCTTGATTTCTCTATCAGCATACTTCTTCAATTCGAACTCAAGGTTTTGAGGACTTACCAGACCATTGCAATCTGCTGGCACTATCACAATATCTGCTATTGTTTCCATCCATGAGACTTGATTTGAATGGTGTTCCATATGTGTGATAAAAACCACAGGTCTTTCCTCTTCGGACATGAATGAATTTTCTTTGGACAAACCTGTAAGTCGTAGCCCCATGATTCTTTGCAGTCTAACCAAAGCTCCGGTCATTCCCGTGCCCGTGGTTATCAAGATATCGTCTACACTGGCATTTACGTGCTTCTTGATAATCCGTCGAGCATACCTGTAGGCATAGGTAGATGCTTTTCCTGTTTCACTGGAAAATGAATGGGTATTGGCCACCATTGGACCAACTAGCGTACTCATTGCATGCTCTATACTAGTATACAAACGACCACTTGCCAACCAATCGGCATAAACTAGCCTCTTTATCCCATTTGGTGTCTTAATACATGATCTATTTCCTATTGAACGTTTTCTAAACCGTTCAAAGTACCTTTCTAAATCTAGGGATTCCTGTTTGTTGTTATCTGACATTTTATGGTCCTCAATTCAAAAACGATTGCCCCGGCAACCAACCGGAGCAATCTACAATCAATCAAAACCAACCATTGATCAATCAATGGTGGCACTTTTAAAATTTTCAAGTCCTTTGACCATCCAATTATAGTATTCGTCCACATCAGGAGTATAAGCGATGGGATCTATGAGGTTTTCTCCATTGTGTCCAATCAAAACATAAAATGGCTGCGAATTGGCATTGTATTTAAGTGTTTGCAACTCACTCCACTTTTGTCCGATATACTTCAATTTCTTTCCTGGCCTAAGTTTGGATTTCACTTCTTCGCCTGTTGACAAGGGACGCTTGTCATCCACATAGAGTGATATCAATACCACTCTATTTTTTAAAATGTCCAAAACCTTAGGTTTTGTCCAAACATTCTGTTCCATTTTTCTACAATTAACACAGGCCCAACCGGTAAAATCGATCATTGCCGGCTTTCCCAACTTCTTCGCATAAGCAAGTCCCTTGTCATAATCGTTGAAGGCCAATATATCGTGTGGAGCCAAAAGGTGGGCCCCGTCCGGCAGACTCCCATAATCTGTACCTGCTTCCCCTCGCTCCGTTTTGGAGTAACCGACCCCGTAGGGTGATTCACTGTATTCCAAAGGTGGTGGAAATGCACTGATCAAATTTAGGGGAGCCCCCAATAGTCCAGGGACCATGTAAATGGTGAACGTCAATGTTAACAGTCCCAAACCAAGCCGTCCGACCGAGATATGTCCTAAATGAGAATCATGGGGCAATTTGATGTTTCCGAATAGATAGAATGCCAATGCTCCGAATATCGCTATCCATATGGCGAGGAAGACCTCTCGTTCCAACCAGTGCAGTTGGAGTACAAGGTCTGCCTGGGACAAAAACTTAAAGGCCAACGCCAGCTCCAAGAACCCAAGTGTCACCTTTACCGTGTTAAGCCATCCACCTGATTTTGGCAGAGAGTTGAGCCATCCAGGAAATGCTGCAAAGAGCGCAAAGGGCAGTGCAATGGCCAATGAAAAACCCAGCATACCTATTATGGGCGCCAATCCGCCCTTTGATGCCGCCTCTACCAATATGGTGCCCACAATGGGGCCCGTACAGGAAAAAGAGACTATGGCCAGCGCTAGGGCCATAAAAAATATCCCGATGACACCTCCTCTTTTATAGGATTCTTGGTCTACTTTATTGGCCCATGAACTGGGCAATGTTATCTCAAAAGCCCCCAAAAAGGAAATGGCAAAAACCACCAAGAGCAGAAAGAAAATGATATTGAACCAAACATTGGTGGCAAGGGCATTCAGTGAATCCGCCCCGAAAATAGCGGTAACCGCACTGCCCAAGAGCACATAAATGACCACAATGCAGATGCCATAAAAGATTGCGTTCCTTACTCCCATCCGCCTGGTTTTGCTCTGTTTTGTGAAAAAACTCACTGTTAGAGGTATCATAGGGAATACACAAGGAGTCAACAGGGCCGCAAAGCCAGAAATAAACGCAATTAAAAATATGGTCCAAAACCCTCTACTTTGTTGGGTGGAGGAAGGGATTGAACTTTGCCCTCCATTACTATTTTCATTTTTAGCAATGGAAACATTCTCATTATTAACCTCTTCCTGTCCTGACAAATTGAAAACCAAGTCTACTTCGGTCGGGGGCAGACATTGGGTATCGTCACAGGCCATATACTCTACTGCGCCCAATATTTTATTGACATCACCCGAAATCTTGAGCACCTGTTTGAAGGTTGTATAATTTTCAAAATACTTGATCTCCATTTCAAACACGGGATCTTGGATTGTATGCCCTTTTTCTTCTATGGTTCCACCAACAAGTTCAAATGCATCTTTCTCTTTATAAAAAAATTTCGTCGATATCGGACCATCCTCAGGCACATCTTGGGAATATAGGTGCCACCCTTTGTCTATCTTGGCTTTTGACAATAAGATATATTCATTGTCCGAAACTTTCTCCACAGAAGTAGACCATTTTACCGGGTCATATATCTGTGCATTGATTACCAGACCAAGGGTCAGCATCAATATTAGCATCCATGATTTTAACACTGTTTTATTATTTTGAAGTTTAAATAAGAAAAGGGCTGCAAGGAACAGCCCTTATCGCTTAACTAACTCAAATAATTACTATGAAAACTTTAATGCATCAATATCAGATGAATATTTTCATGTAACATTTACTATATATAGGACAAATCAAATTTGTAATTCCCCTACTATTCCAGTGAATTTTTTCAAGTTTATTGTTTCAGCTTCCAGAATTAGGTTTGAAAACAATTTCATAAGACCTGCCTTCACTGACAAGAAGTTTGGCCAGCTTTTTAATGTCCTTTTTGGTTATGTTGTTTACAACATTTTCAAAATTCTCAGGATCATCCATATTGTAACCATCTCTGTAAAAGGCGATCAACAAGTCCATGTCATATGAATTTTTGTCCTTGGCTTGTTTACGCTCCTTTAAGAAACTGGTCAAGGTTTTATTAAGATCGACTTGATAAATATTTCCGTTGCAGATACTTTTTAGTTCTTTATGAACGATACTTATCAATTTTTCAACTTTCTCGGGATTACAGTCAAATTGGATTTCTAAACCTACTTTTGATAAAGGTTCCTTTATTAGTCTAGATCTAACCCCCGCGCCATAGGTACCACCTTCTTCTTCTCTCAATGTTTCGGTATAGCGTAATTTTAAAACATCTCCTAAGGCCTTTACGACTAATTTATTTTCAACGCTATAATCAATTTCGTTTTCAAAAGCAATTCTTACGCTCGCTTTTGGATCTTCCATTTTTAGATAAATATCTTCATCGATATTATCCCCAAGCCAGTTTACGGCATTGTCTTTATATATTTCTTTAGTATCATTCGTTGGAATACTTGCTAAATATTTAACCAAAAGTGGCTTTAATTGTACTTCGGTTACATCACCAACAATATAGAATTCAAAATCCGCAGCATTTGCAAAGCGATCTTTGTAAACAGATTTTATCAGGTCAAAAGAAATATCATTTGCAAAATCTTGGTCAAACACTCGCTTTCGCGGATGGTCATCCCCATACAAAGTAGTTGTTACACCATCCTTCATTTTCTCCCTGATATCTGCACTTCTGCGGGTTATGTAATTGTTTATCCCCCCTTCAAGCACTTTATATGCCTGTTCGTCAAAACGTGGTTTTACAAAATGTAAATGCACTAATTGCAACATGGTCTCAACATCTTTGGTAGTGGAAGAACCTATTAATTTTTCGAAGTTCTCATCCAACTGTGGTCGAACGGATACCGTTTTGCCCACTAATACTTTTGGCAGTTCTGTAGTGGAAAAATCCCCGATGCCCGACATTTGGATCAAGTTTCCCATTACACCTGCCGACGGTAGATCTTCTTCTTTTAGCAAGGATCTGCCGCCTGGGCTTACCGCGATTAAATCAACCTTGTTGTTTTCCTTGTTAGCAAACTTGTAATGCACCTTTATACCATTGCTCAATGTGTAGGTAACAGCTCCCAAGGCTTTATTTTCTTTTGCTTCTTTAATTGAACCCGCTTCAATGTTTAAACCCGAAATTAAGGTCTTACCGTCAAATTTGTCTTCATATGCAGTAATGCTTGGATCATTTTCAACCTTGCTGATAATTCGAATTGCCTGTTCTTCCGTGAGGTTGTTCTTTCCCTTAACACCTGTTACATTTAAGAACCTATTAGGTCTAGCATAGAACCTTTGCATGGTTTTATAGAGTTCATCAGCGGTTAAGTGACTGAATATCTTTTTTGCAAGCTCATACTCTTTTTCTAAATCTAGAATAACTTCATTGTCAAGGTAATTATCTTTAATACCACGGATTATTTGGGAATGAGGTCGGTCGTCTTGTTTTGAGATCTGTGTTTCATAGTTGTTTGAAATTTTTTTAATGACCCTTTCTATTTCCGGCTGGGTAAACCCAAATTTTGAAGCCCTGACAACTTCAGTCAAAACAGCTTCGAAAGCTTGTTGTTGCATATCCGGTTTAGGGCTGACACCTAAACTAAAAAAATTGCTGGTACGGGCCATAGGCCGATACCCCACCCTTGCTTGCAAAAATGGAGCGTTCGGGTCTTGGGCTTTTTCCGAGATTCTGGCAGACAACATGGAATTGACCATATTTTCCAACAATGAGCGTTTCAATACTGCCACAGTTTTGGTATTGTGATATTTTTTGTGCCTGATTCCAAAATCCAAATAAGCCGTGGAAATTTCAGGATCCATCCCTAAACTGTACAACATTTCATCATTGTCCGGAATATCCACCACAAAACGTTTCCTCTGATTTTTTACAGCAGGTATATGGGAGAATTTCTCTTTTATTCTTTGTTCTATTTCATCCACATTAATATCGCCAATAATCGCGATTGCCTGTAGATCCGTCCGATACCAATCATGATAGAAATCCCGCAGGGCTTTATACTCGAAATTATCGACCACACTCATTAATCCGATGGGCAAACGGTCGGCATATTTGGATTTGTTGAAGGTTATTGGCAATGAGGTCTTATACAAACGCATTCGACCGTTCTGCCTTGTACGCCACTCTTCTTTTATAACGCCTCGTTCGGCATCTATTTCCTCATCGGTCAGCAGTAAATAATTGGACCAATCGTGCAGTATGGTCAAACAGGTATCCAATAACCCGATGGGAATATTGTTCAAATTGTAAACGGTTTCGTCAAAAGAGGTATAGGCATTGATATCCTTGCCAAAAATGGCACCGTGTTTTTGTAAAGTATTCAAAATTCCCTTACCCGGAAAGCTCTGAGTCCCGTTGAACGCCATATGTTCCAAAAAATGCGCCAGGCCTTGCTGGTCATCATTTTCCAGGATCGAACCCACGTTTTGAATGATGTAATAGCTGGCCGCATCCTTTACCACATCGGTGCTCTTGATATAATATGTCATCCCATTGGGGAGCACTCCTTTTTTTATAGTTTTATCCTCTGGCAAAGAGTCGTTCAAATCTATAACTTGGGCCGTTCCCACAAAATAAGCAGCTATAAACAGGATAAAGAATAATTTGTTTCTCATGTTCAATGTTTTGTATGTATAAAATGATTTCTTCAAAGACAATAGTGATTTCAAATACCCTAGTATCTAATCTGTTAATCTTTACTTAAGAAAATTAAACCGTTTGGGTGCTAAAATGTAAATTCAAAGTGCATTGGTTTGCCAATCAAACCATTAATATTGGGAAAAAGGATTCAACGCATTAACTCTCTTACAATACCTCTTATGTGGTTGTTGTGGTCTTACCAACCCAAATGCATATTTAAATACCTAGCTCATCAAATAATTCTATAAGTTTCGGGTTTGAAGGCTTCGGCGCCACGGCGCTTACAACATTGCCCTCGGGATCAATAAGGATAAACCTGGGAATCATTCTGATTTTATAATCTTTAATGAATTGGGATTTAAAAGCGTTATCAGCAAATAGCTGGATTCCGGTCATTTTTTTTTCCTTGACCATTTTTTGCCAGCTATCAAATCCATAGGTCTCATCAACGGAAATACTTACAAACTCAATATTTTTCCCATGGTATTGCCTTTCAACTTTATTAAGGAATGGAATTTCCATTTTACAAGGAGCACACCATGTTGCCCAAACATCGATATAAACATACTTCCCTGTTAAGTCATCCAAGGAAGTATTGCCTCCACTGTAATTTCTATACCCTACAAATTTCGGTGAGGATGCTCCTCTCTCCAACCCATTCAAACTTCCTGAAACTAAATCTGTAATTTTCTTTTTCGTGTTTTCAGCATCGGGAGGACTATAATATTCTTTTAACTTGGATTTGGTTTCAGTTGTTAAATCTTCACGACCCATAAAGTAATCATAGTACTTTTTGGATTTCTCTTTTTGAGGATTAATTAACGAACGTCCAAACTGTTGAACCATCTTGTTTTTGAATGCACCTACCTTAATCCCATCCAAAACACTGTCCAAATAGTTGGTTGTCATTCCTTTTTCAGTAAACTTTGAATTAAAATCCCTAGATAGGAAAAGCCAATTAAGTATATAATATGAATAAGAATTATTATAAAGTTGGTGATCATCAACATTTAATTTGAAAAACCCGTGTGGCATAAATCCGCGGGGGGGAACATATTCTTTTGGAACTCCATCACTAGACCGCCCAACCTTATTTTTCATATTGAAATAGTACAACCCATAGTCATATAACTCATCATATTTAATATTTTCGAGTTCAAATGCCTTAAATTTTTCGTCAACTTTAGCATTGTCCAACAATCTTAAATTGCCAGATTTGATAACATCTATTCTTTTTTCATACTCACCTTCTTTTACGTCCAAGAATGTAAATGAATCATCTCCTTTTATGGAATTTGTAATTTGTTTTTTGGCATGAAAATAATTGTTTGGACCTTCTCCATTTCCAGAAAAAACAATGCTGTTTTCATATCCTTTTGTGGTTATCGTTACGTGCAAATTATACCCATTTTCAAGGTATACCGTGGGTGCCGCTTGTTTTCGCCTTATTTTTAGATTAAAGGTGTTAAAATCCTTAATTTCAATAGTGTCCAGAAATGTACTATCCTCGTTTATCTCAATTGTTTTTTTATAACCTGACCAATGGGTCAGTTGGATTGAATCCAAGCCGGCCTCCATAATTTTACCGGAAAATATGGCGTAATCTTTTTCATGTTTTGCACATGAAAAAATCACAGCCAAAATCAGAATAGCGGATACATTTTTTCTCATTTTATAAAGTTTATTTCGTTTTTGATTAATGAAGGGTCCCTTACAAATTCAAACTTTCAAACTCTTCCAAAAATTCAGGATTTGACATGCGGATAGCATTGGCATCTACTATTCTTCCTTGAGGATCAATAAGGATAAATCTTGGAATGACTTTGACATTATATTTTTCATTGGAAATAACGGAGATGAAGTGGTCCAAATATTGTTTGGCTGCGCCTTGTTCCTTTGCCTGAAAAAAACCAAAACCTCTGTTTTTAACTAAATTATCCTTGGCCAATGGAATACTTATTATACTTAAAATACTGTCTGAGAATTCTAACGGTTCCTCACGGCCATCGGTTGTGTGTGTTTTAAAATTTGCTGTCCTTGCTGGTTTCACAGTGGCGATGTTAAATTAGCTTTTCAAATTGATGTACAGATCTTCATTTTCTGACTTAAAATTTATGAACGCTTCGGGTAAAAACCCATGCCAGAAATAGTGGCAAAGTCATTTTTATGTTCCTTACAGGAGTCAAGCATCAGAAACGACATTATCGTCAAAGCAATTTTCTTCATTTTCAAAAGTTTTAAAAGTTTATAACGTGGTTTATTGGTTGGGGACGACAAGTTGTTAACCTACCCTGAGCCATAACCCAGGGCAGGAAAATCACTAACTCAAATAATTAATAAAAGCTATGGGTTATCCACAAGGTCTGGATTATCTTCGAGCACCCCCGGTCCAAAGCGAAGTACAAGCCTATCTTCAGTAAGTGTATACGTCTCTTTTACAGAACCATCCACATCATATAAAGTATGTATGTAGGGTTTTTTGTCCTGAAATAACGGGTCGTCCCATAAGCGTCTCATATCAAACCATAATTCACCCTCGGAGGCAAACTCACGGGTACGCTCTTCAAAAACATATTTAATAAGGTCATCTTGCGAAAGTCCTGCCGAAACAGGTGCATCCACCGGGTTCATGCGATGCGTGCGCAAAAATTCCAGATCGGTTATCGCTCCGCTCAAGTCGTTGGTACGCGCCTTGCATTCAGCTCTTAGCAAATAGATGTCGGGTATCCTAACTCCCCGTTCAGCTACTAAACTTCCAAGTTTCCTATAGACTCCCGGCACAACGAAATCCGGTCCTACTGGTGGGAATGGCTTCCTGGAGAAAAAATGGTTCAATCTAAAATCACTAGTACCATAAAGCGCAGAAACCTCTGGAGAAAGTAATACATTAGATCTGGTAAAACCTGCTGGATGATTTATCGACATTGTAAAGGCCACCTCCAAATTGTCAACTGGAGTTTCAAACGGGGGGCCAAAAAAGCCGGCAGCATGGACTCCCCCCGGCAAGGTACTTACATTGTAATCATAAAGTCGCACTTCAGTACCGGCTTGCAAATCATTCAATGCAGCATCCAATAAAGGAATAGCCGCGGTAAATTTATTTTGATAGATATATACTTTGCCCAATAAAGCTTCAGCCGCACCTTTTGACATACGAGGTTTTTCGGTAACCCCAATAGGTAATGTGGGGATGGCCGTGTTCAGATCTTCAATAATAAAATCATATACTTCCTGAACACTTGCCCGGGTAAAGCTCACCACGGTCACATCTGCCTCTGTAACAATGGGCACTCCCAAATCGGAGGACGCTGTTGAGGTATTGTAGGGTTTTCCATAGAAATTTACAAGCTCAAAATATACCGCAGCCCTTGCCGCTCTGGCCTCAGCTTGAATGCTTTTCTTTTCTGCATCACTTCCACCAGCGGAATCCAACACCTCATTTATCACTTTGTTGTAGATGTATATGCGCTGCATATATAACATTAACCAATCGGAAAACTGCCCACGCTCACTTTCAGGGTCCACTACCCCAGGTTCCCATGTAAAGTTATTGCGGCTGAATGCCGCTTCCCCATACGCATTGGAAAAAAAGGGTTCTAAACCACAGACTTCAAAAGATCTTAAAACTTCCCGGTTTCCTGCAGCAATGTTAAGCCAAAGCCCATTGCCATTTAACAATAAGTTGTAATCTTCCGTGGTTTGTGCCACCAATACACCATTGGGTGTGATTTCAAGAAAATCATCGGAGCATGAGATAATACTGAATACAATACTAAAAACAAGTAGTATTTGAATCGATGTTTTATATATGGTTTTCATAGTATTTATTTTAAAATGTTAGGTGCATCCCAAACGTTAACGAATTTTGATTGAAAGGTGTTGTGAACCTTGTACCACCCGCAGCATCGTGAAATTCTGGGTCAATCCCTTTATCGTTATCCGTCCATAATAATACATTGTTGAGCATTAATCTGAAGCTTATCTGATCTGCATTTAATTTTTCAATGACAATGTCCGGAAGACTATAAGACAATGAAATATCCCTTAACTTAATATAGGAAGCGGAGGTTACGTTAATATCTCCGAACCTAAAGTATCTTTCATCTCGATTTAGGTCATTGGGTAAAGATGTATATCTTGGAATATTGGTATTGGCTTCATCACCCGGTTGTTTCCATCTATTTGCAAAATCTGCATGAACGTTACCTTGGGTAAAGTTGTTCCTACCACCTTCAAGAATTCTTCCAGAATATGATCTCGGCGTATCAATAAACATTTGATGACCAAGGTTGTAAATTACATTTGCTGTTAACGTTAACCCTTTATAGCCAAAGCTATTGGTAAATCCACCAGACCATATAGGTTGATAGGAACCCATAAATAGGAGGTCTTCAAAATCTGCAGCATCCTGTTCCGCTGTAATGGTGCCATCTGCCAGTCTAATTTCCGGGTTTCCTTCATTGTTCAGTCCCACAAAATCATAGGCAAATATTGGAAAGGCGGAGTAGCCCGGTTGTGGTCGTCTTAGACCAACTTGAGCATTGGCAGTGGTATTTGCACTTGAATTTAGCGCGGTAATCTCATTTTTATTATAACCTAAAGTAAGGCCCGTTTGCCAGGTAAAATCACCATCAACGTTCAAGGACTGTATTGAGATTTCTATTCCCTTATTTTCAAGAGACCCGGCATTCCCTTGAATTAACCCAAATCCTGTAAAGGTATTTGTCAAAATCTCATCTAAAAGATCTTCCGTTTTGTTTTCGTAATAATCAAAACTACCTCTAAGCCTATTGTTAAATAAGCTAAAATCCAAACCTAGGTTCAAATTTTCAGTGCGTTCCCAGGTCAATTTGCTATTTCCAGGGGCAGAAATTTGATTGCCCAATCCACCGGTAAAGGCAAAAGGAGTGACTGGACTTGTTCGCAAAATATCAAAGGAGGCGGCTCCCCCAGGTGCCGGAGAGTTTCCTGTAATACCAAAGGTGCCACGCAGGGCCAAATTGTCAATCCAGTTGACATTGGTCATAAAGTCTTCTTTACCAATGTTCCATTTAACACCAGTACTCCAAACCGGTCTATTCTGAGCAGATTTATCCAATCCGAATAAATTGGATTCATCCGCCCTAAAACTACCACTGACGGTATATTTATCATCAAATGTGTACGCCCCGTTGGCATAAAACGAAGTAAATCTTAAAAGAACTTCAGATTCACCAAAAGGTTCATTGACAATGGATATTTGACTTCTTCCAAAATTGTTGAGTGCCAGCGTACCCGTAATACCGGATTGAAGTGCTTCATAATCCAAAGCCGGTGCAAGTTGAGATCTTAAATCATATCCCCTGATAAAGGTCTGCCTATTGTTAAAAAGTTGTTCCTGGGATTCATAACCGGCCAGTGCTGTCACCTTATGCAATCCTTCGTTCCAGCTATTGTCATATACCAATTGATTGCGGAAGGTCCAGTTTTTTACAAAACGGTCAAAAGTTCTGTAATAGCCTCCCTCAGTGGGTAAATTATAGGTAGGAGCATCTTCAGGGTTGGCTCCTGGAACGGTAAAGAAAATAATATCGGATCTTACACCATAAGAGTCCTCAGAGTCAAAGGATTCACTTTTGTTGTTTTCGTGGAAATAACCATAAGTTCCCTCATAGCGTAACCCTTTGAACAAATCTATGGTCAAACCCGCGGTAAGCCTTGCACTCAAGGCGTTGGCATCGGTAAAACCTAAATTGACCTCATCCAAGGGTGTGTAATCCAAATTAATGCCGCTTATATTTTCCAAATCACTACGCTGACCATTGGAAAAATGTTGTACGGCCGACATGGTCAGGTTGTTGCCATCCGCATCTTGAAACAGGGCATATGGTGTGAATCTATTGTCTGCATTTATAGCTCTTTTGGTTGCAGTAATTCTGTTGGTGAGATCTGTATTCAAACGAAAATTTATCCGTTTTCCAATTTTAAAGTCCTGGCGTAAATTCAACTTGTATGTATCATCATTTTCTCCAGGGCTATTGCTTTGCACATCCGTGTATGCAATGGAGCCGTAAAACGCATGTTTTTCGCCTCCCCCTTGTACGGACAATGTATGATTGTTTACGTATGCATCGCGATACAACAAATCTTCTATTTGCCTTAAATTGTTGGTGTTTGCCAATTCATTCAGCATGGCATCGGCCGTAGCTTGATTGATAACTCCATTGTCCAAATCATACAAGATTTGATTGTGTACCGAAATACTCTTTGTTATACCATTTTGTAAGTTGTAAATGGATTGTGACCCAAAATCAAAGGCCACAGGATCAAATATTTCCCTAGCTGTTTGAATAAACTGTTGGCTGCTCAATACAGGTCTATAATCAAGATTCGGTTTCCCCTGTAGGTTGATAAACGAGTCATAATCTACCCGGATTTTTTTATTGAAACTTCCTCCTTTGGTGGTGATTACAATAACTCCGTTTGCAGCTCTTGCACCCCAAATAGAGGCAGCGGTAGCATCTTTGAGTACGGTAATATCTTCAACATCTTGGGGGTTAATGGAACTAATATCCGCTAGTGCCACCCCATCCACAACGAACAATGGATTTTGGTTACCGTTAATGCTGCTTAACCCCCTTATTAAGATATTACCACCTGTTCCGTCAATGGTATTATTATTGGGTGCATTATTTATTACCAGACCGGGAATCAATCCATCCAAGCGTTGTAATACGTTCATGCTGGTAGAGCGATCCTTCAATGTTTTCATTTCGGGCTTGGCGAAAGATCCGGTGCTTCGCTCTTTGGATATTTGTTGATAACCTGTTACCACAACCTCCTCAAGCCTATTGGAACTTAATTTAAGCTGTATGTTAATCGTCGATTGGTCACCAACCTGTACTTCCTGGGTCAAATGGCCCACATAAGAGAATACAAGAGTTGCATCAGAACCATTTACTTGAATGGCATATTTCCCATCAAAATCGGAAAACACTCCATTGGTTGTGCCCTTTTCTATAATGTTAGCGCCGGGCAGTGGAAGGCCATCCTTGTCGGTGACCACGCCGGATACTGTTTGTTGTATATTGTCCGGTCTTGGTATTTTAGTTTGACTTGACTTTTTCCTGAGAACAATCTGTTTGTTGATCACCTCAAATTCTACATCGGTATTCATGAACATTACCGTTAGTATTGGGCCTATCCTCTGCCTAAAGGCCTCAATGGTCAATGTTCGTTTTAAGTCAATGTCCTTTCTGTTATACAAAAATTTAAATTCTGATGAAAGCTCTATCTCCCTAAGGACCTCGTTTACGGTTACCCCTTGCATGTCCAGCGACAATCTTGTTGTTTGGGAGTAGGAATCGTTCGCCTTCAGTTGAAAAAGACAAATGAGTAACAATAGAGAGGTTAGTTTCATTTTTAAGTCAAATTTCAATGGGAAGTTTACACAACCCAATGAATTCAAGATTATTTTCATAATTTAGTGTTGTAATGGTTTAATACTTCAGTTTTAGATCACTTTACCAAATCGGGAGATGTGAGCGCATTTTCCGATTTTTTTATGCTTAGTGACTTGTAGTTAGTTTACATGTTCAGTTAGTTCATAGAGTCTAGTTTAATTGATTAGTTATTTTATAATCGCTTTGTTGTTCACTACTTCGTAATCTATCGCATAGCTCTTATTAAATGCCTCCAATACCTCATTAATGGTCTCGATGTCGAAAGTGGCATCAAAGCGTTGTTCATCCAACAACTTGTTTTCGTTTTTTATCATTATGTTGTAATGTCTTTCCAAGGAGTAGCGAATGGATTTAAAAGTATCATTCCTATAAATCAACTTCCCATCTAGCCAAGCGGTATATAGTCGAGTATCCACATTCTCCACAGAAATATTTCCGTTGGATTTGTTCCATTCAGCCATAAACCCTGGCTTCAATAAAGTTCTTTCAACACCTGCCTCGTTTTTATCATAGATTTCCACCGATCCTTCCACAAGCACAGTATTAATGTTCTCATGCTCCGGAAAGTGCGATATATTGAATTTGGTTCCCAACACCTGAACATTCATATCGTCTGCATTTACCACAAAAGGATGAGCTTTATCTTCAGCAACGTCAAAATAAGCTTCGCCATAAAGGAAAACATTCCTAGCATTACCTTCGATAAACCTAACAGGGTACTTTAAAGACGAACCTGAATTTAAATATATATGGGTTCCATCCGAAAGCACAACGTCAAAGCGTTTTCCATTGGGTACATATAAGGTATTATAGACCAGTTCTTCAGAGGTAGATGAATTTTGATAAGTGAGGTTAGATTTGTCCTGTGTTCCAACTAGTCGGCCATCTGAGTTCCTGATTTCTTTTTTTCCATAGATATCTAATTGTTCAATTGAGCCATCTTCCAACTCAATCGTTATTGCATCATCTCCTGGAATCAAAATATCTTTTTGTTGTTGTTTTATATTTTGGAAATCGTCGGAATTGAACAAGTATCCAAGACTAAATATTACCGCAATCACAGCGGCATACTTAAAGATTTTGATAAACTTTGTTTTGACAAATGGGTTCCTGTCCTGTTCTATCTTCTTTAAAAGATCTTCCTTGATTAGGTCGACATCAGGCTTATTCATATTCGCGGTAATTTCAAAATGGGTCTTTACATAACTATCGAAAATGGGTTCATTATTCTTATCTTGAATCCAAACCGTTAAGAAATCCATATCTTTTGAGGATGCCTCTCCCAATAGATATTTTACTATTATATTTTCTATTTCTGTTGATGTCATTGAAGTTTTTTATCGTTGGTAAGACAACACATTTTTGTAATACCCTAACTTTTGGATAATCTTTTTTTTATACATTGATAAAGAAACCGTAGGCTTTTAAAAGTAAAAATGAGCTATCTCAACCAAACCATTTTAATTGAGCATTTGTCCAAAGGCAAGGAAGAAGCCTTTATTTACTTGGTCGATTCATACAATGAACGATTATATGCCTATGCTTTGACACTCTCTCGTGATGAGGCAATGGCCCAGGATATCATTCAGAATGTTTTCTTACGAACATGGGAAAAACGTAAGAAAATAAACATAACATCTTCGTTGCAGAATTATCTTTTCAAATCTGTTAGAAATGAATTTCTAAATCTTTACAAGAAGAAAAAGAACACCATGCCGCTTGAGCAAAGATATTTTGAATCTTTGGAAAAAGTAACCTCCGATCACGACGAACACTCCTTCAAAAAGGCAATGGACAGAATCACCTCGGAAATCCAGAATCTACCTCCGAAGTGCAAAGAGGTTTTTCTATTGAGCAGAAAGGAAGGGCTGACCAATATTGAAATCTCGGTCTACTTAAAAATTTCCACTAAAACGGTGGAAGCTCATATCACGAAGGCATTTTCAATTTTAAGAGAAAAACTTGGTGATAAATTGGAATCGATACTTTTTATGCTATTTGGATTTCAGAGAACCTTAAAAAAATAACTCTTGTAAAAAGAGCGAGCGAAACCAAGTTTCGCGCTGCAAGCCCAAATCTTACCAGGGGCTAATACTACTGAGCGGGGTGATTTTTTAAAACCCATTCTTGAACCTCTTTTTAAGAACGTGCAGTTCTCCGGCATCAGTGTCAACTCTATAATAGGGAGATCCAAAGCGTGGTTTGACCCATTCAACCCTTTCCAAAAAATGCAATGCCGTTCTGGCTGCCGTCTTGTAATCTTGTTCTAGAAATTCATATTCTATCTTAGGTACTGTTTTTTCAATTTTGTTCCATTCCTCCCTAGTCAATTTCTTATACATCGTTTCTTCTCGGATCGGTTCTTTCTTCTTCTTAACGATTTCATGATGTCCGAAAAGGGCCAATAGCATTTCATTGGTGGGCGATGTCTGTGTCTTTTCTATATCCCTTACAATAGCGATAAGGGCATTTATTCTTTTGCGGGTCTTTTCCCCATCTTCATCAACCCGTTTTGGAAACCGGCTTAAAGGCGTTATTCCATGCCACTCGAAGAAATCCATGACCATCTCCAAAGTTTCGGAATAGGGCTTGGTGATCTTCCTTGAAAATCTCTTGAACCTTTTTATGGTTCTATGGTGCAGCCGTATGGTTCCGAATCCATCCATTTTCTTGTTTTTCTTCTTCAATTGTCACAATCTATAGACCTATTTGCGGGGCTTGCCTAGCTAATTGTCACAATTTGTCTTCTTACTTCATTTTTTAATTAGTTTATAAAATATTGAAAATCAATATTTTATAATGAATTTTTACTGTGTAACGTCGCTTTAGCGCGTTACCCTCTTGCTTTTCCGAATTTGACCGCTTCGCTATCAAATCCAAAAAACATGGAATACCTTCTCATTTTTCCAGATATTGTATTTCTTCAGTACTTCTTTTGGTTTCCATTTTTGCAATAAGGTGCTGCATGTCCTCCCCTACTTTTCTCTCCAAAACCCTTGCATAGATCTGGGTAGTGGTAAGTTTGGTATGTCCAAGCATCTTGGATACCGTCTCAATAGGTACTCCATTGCATAAAGTCACCGTTGTGGCAAAAGTGTGTCTTGCGGTATGAAAGGTCACATGTTTGTGTATGCCACAAGCTTTAGTAATTATTTTAAGATAACTGTTCATTTTCTGGTTGCTGAAAACGGGCAAAACTTTTCCGAGAACATCTTTTTCCTCTTCACTCCTATATTTCTCCAGTATCATTTTCGGCTTTGGCAACAATGGGATCTTTACGGTTTCATTGGTCTTTTCCCGTTTGGTATGTATCCAAAGGTTTCCTTCGATTCCCAAAACCAGCTGATGGGACTTCAATTCCTTGACATCTATATAGGAGAGTCCAGTGTAGCATGAGAACAGAAATACATCCTTTACTTTTTCATAACCAGCACCTCTAAAGGTCGTTTCCTCAATAAGTTGAAGTTCCCTCTCGGTAAGATAACTACGCTCCGTTTTGTGAAAGTTGAGCTTGTAGTTCCGAAACGGGTCTTTTTCCAACCATTCCAGTCTTACAGCTAGATTTACCATTTTCATCAGGCGCTCCAAGTGTTTCATGACCCCATTGTTGGAGCAGGTCTTTCTTGCCTTTTCAGGTTGATAGGTTCTTATATATTGTTCAAAATCAGTTATAAACCTGTAGTTCAATTGCTTCAGGAAGATATCGGGGAGGTTCAATTTGTTCTCCAAAAATTTATGGAGATACCTTTCTGTTGAGTAGTAGTTCTTCATGGTGCCTGGTTTGAGTACCAAAACCTGTGAAGTATTGTGATATTCGATAAGTTCTTTTAAAGTCTTGTTTTGGTCGTCTTGCCCCAGGAAACGGGCCTTGATGGCTTGGGCGGTTATTACTTTTCCCTCGCCCATCAGCCTTTTGTGGGCATCCATGATCTGGATATAGACTTCATCGAGATAGCTGTTCAAGGTTCTTGCCTTTTGGGAAAACCCGATGACCCTGCCCCTGATCTCGTCCCATTCATTCATCGAAGTTCGGCGTTTCAAACTGATCTCTGCCCTCTTCCCGTCCACGGTTATCCGGGCGTAAATCGTAAGTTTTTCTGGATTATGTGTGTGGTCCCTTGTAAAGATGAGCACCTTTAATGTACTGTTGTTCCGCATGGTACAGGTCTTTTGAGTGAAACATTGATTGTTTGCAAAGACGACCCTAGATAGCCTTATATGCTATCAAAATTATGCACAAGGAACGTACCATTTCATTCACCGAACTCTACACCTTTTATATGGTTTTAGATGATATCAGATGAATGCAGTAAAAATGAAAAGCACTGTCAATCAGTCAGTTGACAGTGCTTTGATACCCACTGAAAAGTGGTTCGTCGGGGTGGCAGGATTCGAACCTGCGACCTCCTGCTCCCAAAGCAGGCGCGATAACCGGGCTACGCTACACCCCGTTGGTGTAAAAAATTTCAAATCAAATATAGGTTGATTCGAAAATAGCGGACTTGTTGGCCGAGAATAAAAGTCGGCCTTCGCTTTTATAGCTCCGGCCGACGGAGGCGGAGAGACTGGGACTCGAACCCAGGCGACGGTTACCCGTCGACAGATTAGCAATCTGCTCCGTTACCACTCCGGCACCTCTCCTATTGTTTCAATGAACAAGCATTTTTAAATGCGGATGCAAATGTACCTTTTCAAGGGCAACATCGCAACTATTTTTTTGATTATTTGAAATAGGAAGTTGGAATCTTAGGACAAAACAGAAATGGAGCCCAAAGCTCTACATCCTACGGTCCTGTTAATGCACTATTTGCTAAAGAATCTTTTTTAAACTACCGTTCTTTCCATCAGGGGTAATCGCCTTCGCGTCAACGTGCAGTACCTGGTTTTGTGCGTCGATAGGCAACTCGATAACGACCTCTCCATTTTCATCGGTTTCCAGCGTAGGATTCCAATACAAAATGGTACTTTCTATTTTACTTTTCTTTCCCATTAATTGCTGCTGATAGGCATCAAACGAAAGTGAATCATGGTACCCTTGAAACGTCAATTGTGCTTCTTTAGGATTCAAAAAAGTGGTATCACTTCCATTTCGGGTATATACTAAGATTACACCATTACTCGCTCTAGACCCCCACAAGGAAGCCTCTGGAGAACGTATCAAAAACTCAATCCTATCAATATCAATATGCGTCAAGCCCCATTCAGGGTCCAGAAAAAGAGAATTCCCCACAACAAATCCATCAATAATCCAAAGCGGACCGGGTTGGTCCAATGTACTGTTTCCGGTAGTTCCAAAGCTAGTTCTGCTCCCACTGAGGATTGACAACCCTGGATAATCCCTTCCTCCTGATACACTTACACCAGGAATATTCATAAAAAGTTCTGAAAGGAATTTGGGTTTTTTGGGGTCTTGATATACCACACGGGTAGGCTGTATATTATAAACCGATGGTGTTTTGCTGGATTTAAATTTTTCACCAACCAAGGAGACGCCTTCCAAGGTTATCAGACGGTCCATACTTTTCCCATCTTTAAAGTCAGCCAACTTACTTTGTGGTATAAATTGTTTTGAGTTCAATTTCCCATCTCCTTTTGAATTTGTGATTTTCAAAGGTGGCGTTTCATATTGGTAAGGAATGACTTTCACATACTTATCCTGCTGGTCTTCGGCAGCTCTTCTGAATATCATATCCGCCTCTCCATCTATCTGAAGACCGGAAAGTTTGAACAATCCCTTATCATTGGTAGTAACCTCATGGACCAATGCTTCTCCTTCACCACTGATAACAACCTGAATTTCGGTGTTGGTCACGGGAACAGCGTTCAAGTCATAGGCCTTACCATAAAATTCAAGACCTTTTTGAAAAGTATATTTTATTTCATCAGGTAACTCGGTTACCTTGTTGAGGGGGTATTCTTTGGGCGACCTGCCGGTCAACACCAATAAATCATTGACAAAACGTTGGCTTCTTGGTGTGTCAAAATAAAGACTTCTATTTCCTTTGCCTCGGTCCTTGCTCAGTGCCATGGATAGCTCTGTTTGTACTGGTAAACCATTATCATCGGTTACTTTGATGGTTAACCGATTTCCGTTGGTGCTACTGGATTTAACCACCTCCAGATGAAGCTGTTTATTGTCAACGTGTAGCGGACGTTTTGCCCAGACATTGTCAAATTCATCTTCCAACTGTAACTGCACCAATCCATTAGGCAAATTTCTTTTAGGAATGTCTATTTCAAGCGTACTGGCATCTTTGAACTCAATATTCGATTCAAATAAACTGATACCATTCACCCTGCCCCTTAAATATACTTTCTGATTTTTAATGTTATTGGTTGCTGAGATTTTTACGACAATGTTCTCGCTTCCAATATTATTCAGCAGCATTACATAACCTTCATCTTGGACTTCAGGAAGGGCCACTTCCCTATCCTCTCCAAACTTCAAAAAATACTTTTCTTCATTTTTGGGTGTGAGTAAAAATGTCCCTAGACCATAAGCGTAATTCTTAACCCGTGCTACGCTGTTCCCTTCGGAATCAACCACCCTGATTTGGTTATCCTTGAGATTTTTAAAGTTGAGGACAAATCTATTTTCAAGTCCATTTATCATATTACCCCCTTCAGGAAAAACCTGTATGTCTGGTAAATTGGAAACCGAATTTGACGCTGTATTGCGCTTGTCAAGGACTGCTATTTCCTTGGTTGCGAAGTTTTCAGGGCCATAGTTCAACATCCATCTTGTATATGCCCTGATATAATGTTTCCCGGATTTTGTTCGCTTGGGCACCATCATAGAACCTTGAGTCGAGCCATTTGCTATCTTATGATATTGGCTATTAATCAATGTTCCATTTTCGTCTAGCAGCTCTATTTTGAGCACATCACTCGCACTCACACGTAATTGTTCAGGGCCTGTTAACACATATGCTTTGAAAAAGAGGTGGTCTTTAGGGGAAACGACTTCTTTGTTCGTATGAATCACAACCTATTCTTGCCAAACCCTTAAAGAATCCAATTGCGTATTTGATGTTTGGGAGACTTCAGAAAGAACATCTTCGAAAGAGGGGCCAAATTGCTGGCCAATTATTTCCGC
>JBCBPD010000057.1:0-21841 GCA_039820925.1 Bacteroidota bacterium
CTCGGGTAATGGTAAGCAAGTTTTACCGTCGTACGAAGGATATTCGGTTAGGGTAGGTTCCCCCATAATTTCAATACCGGGAACTTCTCTTATTTTTTTAAACTGTTCTTCTTGATTAACGCTATTGAACAGGAGGACTACATTTTGAGCAGTGAAACCTTCTCTTCGGATGGGTTTATCGGTTTTGTTTTCATTTTCATAATCGTATTCCAATAACCCTAACACGCCATAAAAACTATTGGTCGCCTTGAGAAACACCAAACGGAGTACTTGTTCTCTATCTTCTTCAGGATGCGGTCTTCGAATAAGATTGTCATAAATAACTTCCATCCCAATAGCGTCTCTGTAAAGCATCAATGATTTTTCAATATCCCGAACGATAAGTGTGGTTCGACGGAATACCAAAGGCATATCCTTGGGTTGGATGATGTCATCTGAAGATTTTTCCTGGGTGTTGGTTGCCTCGGTGTCTTGTGAATGACCTGCGTGCGTTAAGAGTAAAACAAACACTAAAGCCGTTCTAAAGAAGTGCTTTTTCATCTCAATTGGTTTAAAGGTCGGTTGCTATGGGTTTATCGTTTCTTGACCACTCGCTCCATGAACCTACATAAAGCGTTGGTGTTTCGAAGCCTGCATGGGTCATAGCCAATAGCGTATGGCAAGCGGTGACCCCTGAGCCGCAATGCACGGTAACGTTCGATATGGGTATGTCTCCCAAAACGGTTTCATACTTCGCCTTCAAAACTTCTGGGGAAAGAAAAAAACCATCTTCATCGATATTCCCAGTAAGTGGAACATTAATGGCCCCTGGAATATGTCCTGCAATCAAGTCTATGGGCTCCGTCTCGCCACGATAGCGTTCCGCAGCTCGGACATCAATGAGCACATGATTATCCAATTGAGTGGTTTTCTCCACTTCTCCAATAGTTGTCAAAGGCAGTTGCCAGTCGGTAACCAGATAGGATTCTACTACTTTTGGTGTTTCTTCTCCAGAGCTCGTTGGATATCCAACTTTGATAGCCTCTTTGAGTCCGCCATTCAATACCTTAACCTGTTCATGCCCTGCAGATTTCAGCATCCACCAAAACCGGGCCGCTGCCATGGAAGAAGTACTAGCATCATAAACCACCACATGACTTGCTTTGGAAATGCCCAAATGCGTCAACAACGCTGCAAATTCTGAAATACTGGGTAAAGCGTGCCTACCACCTTCGGCTGCATCTTCTTTAATGTCTGATAATTGCGCATTCAAATCGACATGCAAAGCACCTTTCAGATGTTCTTTTTTATAATCTTCCTGAATGGTTTTACTGAAACGGGCATCAATCAATACCAAATTTTCGTCATCCTTTAGGCGCAAAAGTTGAGTGGCACTAATCAAAGGAGATTGTGTTGCGTTGTTCATAGTTTATCGGTCTTAGATGCTCGGGCCAAAGGAATTCTTTTTTTTTTTAAAAGTTTGGCTATTCGATTCTATCCAAGTTATGAAAAATGTAATCTGCTGCCGTGGAAATCACCTCCTTGGTTTCCGCATTGGTGATTTTGTCGCGATAGCTGAACTCGTCTTTAGTCAAAAGCACTTGGTAGTTGAAGGTTTTGGTGCCAAAGGTGCAATCACTTCCATTCATCGACATCAAGTATCCTTTTTCTGTTTTTTCCACTAACAAATCACAGATATCAGGATAGGCACTAACGTCTTCTTTGGTAATCATGGCTAGCATTTCTGGGTCATTCCAAGCACCAACGTATTTCCTTTTATCCCTAAAGGGCCACATCTTGACCCGAAGTTTTGTCCCGGTGGAATCCATACCCAAAGTATAGATACGTTGCCGATAAGTCGCGTCTGGTTTGAGGTCGCGATACTCCTCTACGTACAAAACATGCTCACCAATTTCAGGGACATCCAAGGCAATGTAGTGGGATTGCACATGAAGAAACCCATCTTTTCCTGAATCATCCAAGCGCCAAACATCACCTCCGGCGCTCAGCACAGAATCAATTTGTTTGGAATTGTTGTACGTGCCAGGCCACATGGTCATGATTTCAGATAGCTGAACTTTTAAGTCTTCGGAGGTTGCTTGGGCCTGCAAAAAGAAAAATGGGCAAAGTAGAAAGAGCAAGCTGCTTACAAAAGTGAAGTTCGTTTTCATAAGGTTTAGATTTTGTTAATGATTTCAAGTGCGGCACGTTCGCCACTTTCCATAGCACCTTCCATGCCTCTGCTTAGCACCGCGGTATGTTCGCCCGCAAAATGGATTCTTCCCATCGGCTGAGCGATGTCAAGCGCAAATTCACTGATTTGACCAGGTTTCCAGTAGGCATAGGCGCCACCTGCGTACGGGTTGTTAATCCAGGTCCAATAGTGCACGAATTGTAGGGCGTCCTTTAAGCTGGGGCGGATTGCCACCAAGGATTTCATGACGGCTTCGAGTGCATCTTCTCTCTTCATTTTATCCACTGCAATGGCGACATTACTATTTAAATACGCTACGCAACTCGTTACTTTGTCTGGGTCGGAAGGGTCATTCTTTAGGGCCATGAATCGTCCTCCCAATTGGTCGGTCCACATACTTGGCGGCATGCCGTCTTCTTCCCAATACTTCTTGGTAGGAACAAAATGGAGTTGTGCACAAGGCGTATAGGATAACTCCTGAAATGCCTTTTGTTGTTTGCCTTTTGGAAGCGGAGAAAGGGAGATTCGTCTTAACGCGGACGCGGGAAGCGTAATCAAAACGTATTTCGCGCGAAGGGTTTTGTCGTTTTCCAAGGTAACGAAAACACCATCTGCTTCGCCAACCACTCCTTTCACGGGGGATTTTAATAAAATATCTTGTTTAAAGGCATTTGCCATGGCTTCCGGAATCCGCTGATTCCCACCTACAGCAGCGCCACCTTTACCGGCAGAAGCTGCCTGCTGGGTGATGAAATTCAAAATTTGGAAATACATCAGCACTGAAATGCTTTTGGCATCCGCGCCATAACTAGAGTTGGTTGAAGCCGTAAGTTGTATGGCCTCTTCGGAAAACCCCTTTTCTTTTAAGATAGCATACACCGAACGGTCCCATTTGGCGTATTCTGGATTTCGCCAAGCCACCAAATCATTTTTAGGTAGCGGGTTCAGTTGTGAATACACGCTCCAGGCCGGAGAAGAGGGAGAACCTTTTCTGAATGCTTCAGGCATGGGATTAGCGGCATGATTGGCCCAATTCTCTGGTGTAATGAGGTTATTCTTGATGGCATATAGAATTTCACCCTTTCTAGGTTCTGTTCTTGGACGATACGGCCCAATTTCGACGCCGTACTTTTGGGCTGCATCCAGCAGTCTGGCGTAGCCACCTCCAATGCCGTTGGCGCCAAGTTCAGGGTGACCTGGCACATCACTTTCTTTTGCGGTATGCACCCGTCCGCCGAAACGGTCAGTAGCTTCAATAATTTTTACATTCAGACCCAAGTTCTCCAAAGTGAGCGCGGCGTTGAGACCTGAAAGTCCTGCCCCCACTATTAACACATCTGCGTCGAAACTTGCCGCCTTGGGTGCTTTCACACAAGAATCCAATCCAAAATAGAAAGGAGCTGCGGTTATGGCTAACCCCGTTTTTTTCAGCATTTCCCGCCGGTCGATGGCGTTGGAAGTCTGCTTTTTATTTGATTTTACTCCTCTTCCCATTGCAATGGTTCTTTAAAAACATCTGGTTGCTTGATTTCCGTAGCCGCAATAAAAGCTGCGGGTAAATCTTCTTTGTTGTAAAAAGTTCTTCCGCTTGACGTCCATATCATGTGTCCAGGCGTGCCTTGCATTTTTAGAATGGATAGCCAGGAGGTTTGACTGGTCCAATGGTAATCTGCTGGAATATGGGTATGGGAACGGTCATATAAATAGGTCATATCAAAGTCATAAGTGTCTAGCGTCATTTCGGTGCGCCATGTCTGTGATTTGCTTTCAAACCATTTGGTGAAAGCATGACGCGTTACATGCATGCGGTCACCAATTTGGGTAAACACCAGATTCAAAGGTTGGCCAATAGCGGTGCTCTCCATCTTAAAGGTTGCGTTGATTTTTGGGCCGTTGGGGGTATTGATACCGCCGCGGATTCCTGCCCGGAATGGTGGTACTTCAACTTCTTCACCCGTGTATGGGTTCACCATGCGCTCCAAAAATTCTCCAGTCTCCGGGTCTTGGTACAATAACCAACCTTTGGATTTGGTCTCTATATTTCCATTGTCGAGTTGTCGGGCCATTTTTATGGCACAACCCGAATATTTGAATACTTCTTTGCCAAATACATTCAGACTATCGGGTTTATCGGGTCGAATCCCAAATACGCGACCCTCTGAATAAGAGTAAGTCGTTTTCCCTGAAAGATCACTTTGTAGTTTTTGAAAAATTAGAAATTGGTCTACGGGGTCTTTAAGGTTGTAGACAATTTCAGCTTCAGTTTTCTCGGTGGTTTCTTCTTCGACTTCTTCTGTGGTTTCCGCTGTTTTCGTATTACAGCTACTAGCAATAAGAAGGAGGGAACAAAATACTAGAGTTACCCGCTTCAGTTTAAAAATTCGATTTAAAAATGAGGTTATGGATACCATACTGTTGGATTTTATCAAAACGACAACAAATTAGTTAATTTAATTAATAGTTAATAAAGTTAATTAATTTAATTGTATATTTCAACTGCTTGTAACAGCTTGATGCTTATGGGGGATTATCGTTTTTCATCCATTCTTGAAATTGTCTACAGCGTGGGCAACATGGATAAAGTAAAGCACTTTTACTGCGATTATGGCGGATGGAACACAGTAGGAACGTATACCACTACCTCAAACCAAATGAAGTTTTGGGGATTGGAAGATGATGCTACAGGCACGGAATGCTTGATTCAATCCTACGGTCATCCCACCGGCCAACTTCGCTTAGTGAAATTCGAAAACACGCCTCAACAATACTTACGGTCTTCACAACAACCCTGGGACATTGGCGGAATCATGGATATCAATATTCGTGTGCATGAGGTAGCGAATACTTTTGAGGAATTACGTGAACTGGGCTGGCATGGACTTAGTGATCCTTTGTTACAGGTTATGGGTACCTATGAATTGTATGATATTCTTATGAAAGGCTACGACGATACGATTATGGCCTTTACCCATCGCGTAAAACCGGAACTGAATTTGACTGCTCCCATAAAACTAGCTACGCATGTTTACAACTCTTCCGTAACTGTTCACGATTTGGAAGCGGCAAAAGCCTATTATGTGGATATATTGGGATGTCAGGTATTGAACTTGTATGAGGTTATCAAGGATAGTCCGCAGGAAAATATGTTTGGTCTTCCTTTCAATTTGGCGGACAAAGTAAAGTGCAAAGCGTGCTTTTTGTCCTTTGATGGTGAGCGGGACACTGTTTTTCAAATCATTGAATTTGAGGGCGTAACCGGTAAAGATTTTTCCAAAACCACTCGCCCACCACACAGGGGATACATGGAGTATCGTGTTGAGGTTTTTGGGATTCAAAACTACTATGAGGATTTGCTGAAGAAAGGAGTTGCGATTCAAAATGCTTTGCAGTATTTGGTTATGGAACCTTATGGCGAAGTAGAGCTGTTTTCAGTTGTAAGTCCTGAAGGAGTTTGGCTCACTTTTGTAGAGCGTAAAAAGGAAGATTAAAAATTAGTTAACTAAGTTAATTATTAATATATTTAACCATATAGTAATCTAGAAGTCAAATGGAAACACTAAAGGTAGGCGATAAGGCACCCGAATTTACGTTAACTGGTACTGATTTGGAACCCATTACTTTGAAAAGTTTTTCCGGTAAAAATGTGGTATTGCATTTCTTTCCTTTAGCGTTTACCAGCGTATGCACGGAACAAATGTGCACCGCGCGAAACGATTACGATAAATACAACCAAATGAACGCAACAGTGGTAGGCGTTTCAGTGGATTCACCTTTCGTTTTGAAAAAGTTCGCCGAGGAAAATCAATTGCAGTTTGCTATGGGGTCTGACTTTAATCGCGCTACCAGCAAAGCCTACGGGGTGTTATTTGAAGATGATTTTGCTGGATTGACGCACTTTTCCAAAAGGTCAGCTTTTGTTATCGATAAAACCGGGGTCGTTCAATATGCCGAAATAACCGACGGGAAATCCTTACCGGATTTTGCTAAAATCGAAGCAAACTTAGCCCAGCTATAACTATGCCGCTCCCAAAAAACATATCATGCATGTCCTTTACAATGTTAATGGGTAGCGTCTATGTTTTTGTCGGGTGCTTCTCAGGGTTTGCCCAAATAGATTCCATACAGACTTTTCAGGACTGCAAGACCTGCCCCCAGATGGCGATCATTCCTTCAGGGAGTGTTTACATCGGTTCTTATGAAGAAGAAATTGGTCGTAAAAAAGGAGAGCGTGAAAGGGTTTTGGCCACTATCGATAAGTCGTTTGCCATGGCTACAACCGAAGTGACCTTGGCTCAGTATCGCATCTTTGTGGAAGAAACCCAATACAAATCAAAAGAAGCTTTTTACAAAGGTGAACCGCTTGTAGGTTGTAACTTTTACGATGGAAAAAGCTATGGCTATGTCGCAGAACATAATTGGAAAAACCCAGGTTATCCGCAGCGCGAAACGGACCCTGTGGTCTGTGTAAGTTGGAGTGATGCGGAGGCTTATACCCAATGGTTGAGCGAAAAAACGGGTAGGGAATATCGTGTGCCCTCTACGGTGGAATTCGAATATGCCTCCCGTGCTGGAAGCTCTTCGCCATGGTATTGGGGGACCAATCCCGCTGACGCTTGTGAATATGCCAATGTGGGAGACCGTACGTTTCAAAACAAATATCCAAAACGTGCAGCTTTTCCCTGTGATGATGGTTATGTGTATACCACTCGTGTCGGTCGGTTCAAGCCCAATGCCTTTGGTTTATACGATATGGTAGGAAACGCTTGGGAGTGGACGAATGACTGTTTTCAAATGAATTTGGACGAGGCTCCTTTGGATGGTAGTAGTTGGGAAGACAATTCAGATGAAGCATGCCAATGGAGAACCCCAAAAGGGGGCAGTTGGATAAGTGGTATCGCTTGGTCTCGTGCCGCAGTACGTTCCCGTGATGGAGCAGATTATCGAAGCTTCATGTTGGGATTTCGTGTGGCGGCCCAGGTAGAAAAAATCGAAAAGAAATGACCTAACCTTATTTTAATAAGGATCTAAATAAAAAGAATAGCATGAAAATCTCGAGAAGGAAGTTTGTACGAAATGTTGCTGGTGCAAGCGCTGCCATTGGAACCATTGGCGTTGCAGGATGTGCTGGCAAGGAAAAGAATCAGGAAGTTGCCGAAGTAGGCGAAGTGATGCAACCGAAAGGCCCTGCCAAAGAAAAGTATGACGCTATCGTAGTTGGCGCTGGACTTTCTGGACTTAATGCGGCCGTGCTTTTGGAAGAAGCTGGATATGATGTTTTGGTCCTGGAAGGAAGGAAGCGTTTGGGAGGTCGCGTGTATACATTGGAAAATGTACCAGGAAAACCAGAAGCTGCAGGGGAATATATTGGAGCTAACTATGCCCGTATGATCAATATGGTGCAAAAGATGAACTTGGAAATGTTCACGCCGGAATTCAACAATGAATCCAGGCCCTGGATGTACCAAATTCAAAATGAATTCATCACCGCCGAAGATTGGCCAAGCCATCCGATGAACCCTCAAAAAGGAGAGTTCCGTGATTTGCTGCCTCATCGATACTTATGGACGATTTCCAACAAAGACAATCCTTTGGAAGGCCAACCTTTGGATGCTTGGTTAAAACCCGAATTCCAGCAATATGATATCCCTAATGACCAGTGGCTTCGGTCCCGTGGTTTGGATGAAGAGACTATTCGCCTGATGAACGTCACTATACATTCCGGGGGCATGCATCGCACATCAGCCTTGAACGAACTGCGACGCTATCATGTAGGGTCTTTCAATTCCAAAATGAAATTCCCGGACGGTTCGGGTTGGAAAATGATTACTGGAGGAAACTCGAAACTACCTGCCGCAATGGCCAATAGCTTAAACAATGAAGTGATTTTGGGAAAAACCGTGGTAGGCTTTACAGAAGAAAACAACATTGTGGAAGTCAGCTGTTCTGATGGCACCGCTTATAAAGCGAACCATGTGATTTGTAGTATTCCCATTACCGTACTGCAAAATGTGACTTTTGAACCAAGAATGGAAGGTATCGCCGCGGAAGCCATTGACCAAATGGGCTATGGGCTGTCCATTCAAGCGCACTTTCAAGTGATGGAACCCTACTGGGAAAAAGATGGCAAACCCGCCAACATGTGGACAGACGGGCCTTTGGAACGGATTGCTGTGCGAACCAAAAGAAATTCAGAAGACCCTGACGCTTTGGTAGTTTTTGTTAACGGACCAGAATCCTTGAAATTCAGGTTAATGTCCGATGAACAAGTGTTCGCTTATTGCGAAAAGAAAATGGCAGAAATGCGTCCTTCTACCAAAGGAACGCTTAAGCCTTTGTTGATTCAATCCTGTGAAAGGGATATTCATGGAGCTGGCGATTGGGTGTACTGGCAACCAGGACAGGTGACCAAATTTGGAAACCACATGCGTCCTCGTCATGGAAATATTCATTTCTGTGGAGAGCATACCGCCATCATGGAAAGAGGTATGGAAGGTGCCTTCGAATCTGGAGAGCGCGCCGCTTTGGAAGTCATTATGGAAGCCTAGTCAAAAAATCAAAATCATGAACAAATTGAATGTTGTGAAATGGCCTTTGCTGCTCCTGTTCTTGCTGGGAAGTATCCCGTACACTTTTGCCCAAAGTGACCCTAACGTCCGAGACCTTTTATTATTGGTCAAATGGTTCGAAGGAGAATTTGACAATGATTCCCAACTCTGGTATGAAGGGAGAAGAAAAGTTCCAGAAGCGGAACGTCATGGAAGAATACATGCCACCCATACGAAAATTCAAGCGGATTTTTTAGGGGAGCATACCTTCTATGTGGAAGAGTACATCGATGACGATACCACCAAAATCGCAAGGCAACGTGTGGTTTCGTTCAAAAGTATGGCGCCTGAGGAAGGGATTGAAATGGAAATCTATTTTTTGAAAGAAGCCGATAAGTTTGTTGGTGCAGATGGTGATGCGTCGGTTTTTAAAGAATTAAAACAAGAAGACTTGTTTGGCCTTGATGGGTGCGCAGTTATTTTTCAAAGAAAAGGAGAGCAGTATTTTGGAAGCATGCGTGATAAAGCATGTCAATTTGGCGAAGGGGATTTGCTGAGGTATTCCGTTCACGATTTAGTGGTATCCCAGAATCAATATTGGCGAGTGGACCGTTCTTTTTTGGTCAAAGATGATTCGTTTTACAAAGGCCATCCCAATGATATTCCCCATAAAATGCGTCTTGCGGAACGGTACACCTGCGACGTGAGTTTTTATGAGAAATCCTATGCAGAACCGGACCCTAATGATAAATCTTATAAGGGACTTACCGTTCACAACCAAGGTGGGTTTACTTGGGTTACCTATCCGAAAAACGGAAAAAAATACGGAGTGCAATTACGAGAGAAAGAATATCCGTTTTACGGTGAAGGGGCAGACTTTTTCATGATGCGCTTCATTGAAGAAGGTCAAAAAAGGTCAACTATTCTGGTGACTGCACAACCTGGCGCGACCAAACTTTCGTTCAACAATGGTTGGGCCTCCTGTTTTTGTAAAAAAGATGAGAATAAACCTTAGAACCAATAACATGAAACAATTGATGCAAATGCAATTCAATAAGTCAACATTTTCTTTAGGTATCCCAATCCTGTTTGGTTTGATGTTGGTGTCTTGCGGTGGCAAAAAGGAAGAAAAAGAAAAGGAATCCTTAATGAGCCGTCCAAAAACGGAAACGGCACCTAAGAAAGAAATTGCAAAGCTTTCTCCTGGAAAAAAAGCCTTCATTCAATGTGCCGCTTGCCATAATTTAAAGAAAGGAGAACCGCATAAAGTAGGGCCTAACTTGAATGGAATCTTTGGAAGAAAAGCAGCTTCTTTGGAAGATTTCAACTATTCCGAAGCACTTCAAAATTCTGAAATCGTTTGGAACGAAGACCATATTCGCAACTGGTTGACCAAGCCTTCGGATTACGTTCCAGGAACAACGATGGCTTTCATCGGAATCCAAAACGAAGAACAACAAAGTGCCCTTATCGAATATCTAAAAGAAGAGACGCAGTAATCGTATGGAAACGACAACGCTAAAAATACCCAATAGCATAAACGGAGGCCTTACGGGCTACATTCATTGCGCTACGCTTTGCACCACCGATTTGGAGGCCTACCGTCATTTTTACGGTGAGGTCATGAAAATGCAAATTGATGGTCCGGTAGGTCAAACTGAAGCAGAAAAGACAGCCCAAAAGAGCTTTTGGAACATTCCAGAAGATGTTGATTATGAAGTCTACCATTGCTATCGGGCTACCGTTCCAAGTTTGATTCAATTACGGATTCTTCACTTGAAAGAAAGCACACCCCATATTCATAACAGTTATAATTCCTATGAAATGGGTTCTTTTTCATTGGGTTTTCCCACCTCGGATGCCAAGGGAATGGACAAGCGACTGCAATCATATAATGTCGGTGCCATGGCGCCTATGCAATTGGGAGATATTGTTCGACCTGATGGGAAATCCGGACAGTATTTGGAAACCATTTACCAAGGTCCAGACTATTTGCATTGCGTAGGAATAGAACGCGTAAATTATCCCCAACTGGCGCCTTGTGACCCGGAGGATGGCTTCGGAGGCCCAGGGTATTCCGCTTTTGTAGCAGGGGATTCCGATGCTGAAATTGCATTTTACACCAAGGTGTTGGGACAGAACATTGTGTTTGATTCCATTTGGGAAGCTGCGGATGATGGTGCTTTGGGTGTTCCAGATGGTACTCCTTTCCGCTTTGCCGGATTGTATGCCGAAGGGGCAAAGCAAAATCATATTCTTTTCTTGGATTTCAAGGATGGGAACATGATTGATACGGGAGTACAAAGTTGTATTCCAAACCAAGGCTTGGGCATGTGGAGTTTCCTTACTTCCAATATTCAGGAAGTGGTACAACGCGCAAAGAATATGGGAATACAAATCAAATCTGACATCCAACCCACCACCGATTATATCATGGGAAGTGGAAAAGCATGTCTTTTGGAAACCCCTAACGGTTTTTATGTCGAAATTTTTGAACTAAATTGATGGACGCACTATTAAAGAGATTTACGGACATCCTATGCGGAACTTTGGACAATCAGGCCCAAGTAGACCGTGAGATTGCTGCAGGAAAACAAGTCCATCCCTACGCAAAACACGTTACGGATATTTGTGACCATAAGGTGATTAATCGCCCTGAAGGGCATGAAGGGATTTATGTGCTGGAGGAAAGTTACTACATATACCCTGGCAAAGAGATGGACATCAAACCCTTGATTTTCTATCTCCGTTCTGACGGGAAAAACAAAGTGTTTTTGGAGTCCATGAAAGCTCCGCATTTGGACCAAGCCACTATTGTCAATGACAACGCCGATTTGGTTTTGGACTATGAAAAAATGATTGCTAGTCCGTTTGGCGTGGCGGAATATGCGCTGCAAGTGACGGACCAATTTACCGTAAATCATATTGGGATTGTAGGCGAAGGATTAACCTTCCAACTTACCGAAACACTATCTGATGGGCACCTATCCGTAATGGAAACCGTGCGAAAAGACGGGGTGAAGTTAACCCCCTACGACACGCCCATTGAATACATCAAAATTTAACCAACTAAACACAAAAGTTTGGCTACAACAACCAACCAAGAGACCATAGCGAAAGTACTCGGAATTGCCATTTTGGGAACGATTCTTCTTATCGTAACCAATGGGATGACGGTTTCGGGCATTACTATTTTCGATAATGCCATTATCTCCGAATTCGGATGGTCCAAATCAGAATTAAAATTTCGCGAACTCATCAATATGATTGTTGCGGCTTTGATTATGCCCTTCATTGGTGCCATCATCGACAGGTATGGCGTAAAGCGGATGATGATTTTGGGATTGTTGATGATAGCGGGATTATACTACGCCTATTCCATGATCAGTGCGCTATGGCAAGTGTACACCATACACTTTTTCTTTGCTATCGCCGTTTCTTGCGCGGGAACACTCGCTACGGTTATCATGGTTTCACAACGCGTGCAACAACGACGTGGGTTGGCGATAGGCATTGCTTTGGCAGGTACTTCGGCAGGTGGGATGGTAATTCCTCAGATTGCAGGCCCTTTATTGGAAAAGTTTGGTTGGCGAACCACTTTTCAATATGAAATTTTACTACCCATTCTTGTTTTGATACTGCTCGCGATTTTTGTGAAGCCGGTTCGCTACGCCAAAAAAGAGACGGAGCAAAGTACCAGCGAGAGCGATGAAGAAACGGGACTAACTGAAATCACGTTTAAAGACGCATTGAAACTTCCTGTGTTTTGGGCGATTTCTTTTGCAGGCGTTTTTTGTTTTTACAGCATTCTGGGGATTATCAGCAATCTGTTTTTGTACCTAACGGAGATGGGTTTTTCCCAATCGAAGGCGGGGAACACCTTTAGTATTTTTTTCGCCATCATCTTATCGGCGAAGTTGGCTTCTGGATACATTGCTGAGCTCATCAACGAACACCGTTTATTTAAAATACAATTGGGGTTAATGATTTTGGGTGCCGTTTTTATGGCCATGAACCAAGAAGCCTTTATTTGGCCAGCGTTAATCGCAGTAGGATTGGGTTGGGGAGGGTTATATACCCTTTTCAATTACATTATCATTACCACTTTTGGGGTTAAGTCCGCCGGTAAAATTGGTGGGGTGATTTCCTTTTTTGAAGCTGTAGGCTCCGGACTGGGCATTTGGCTAACTGCATTTATTTCTGACAAAACAGGGTCCTATAGCGCTAGCTTTTGGTTGGTTGTGGTATTGCTTTCCATCGCTTTTGCGATATCCTTTTTCATCAAACCGGTGAAATCCGAAACGGTACCAAGCGAATAGGATTCTAAAAAAACCATAGGCCATGAATAACAAAACATCCTTGATTAGTGTAATTGGAGTGGCCCTTTTGGGAACCATATTGTTGATTGTTTCCAACGGATTGACCCTATCAGGAATTACCGTTTTTGACGAGGCGATTTTAACCGAGTTTGAATGGACCAAATCACAATTGAAGTTCCGAGATTTCATCAACCTGGTCTCTGCGGCGTTGTTGGCCCCTTTCGTCGGTGCCGTCATCGACAAGTATGGGGCCAAAAAATTGATGATTATTGGTCTATTGTTGATTTCTGCCATGCTGTTTCTCTATTCCAAAATCGAGGCAACTTGGCAACTCTACTTGATTCATTTCATTTTTGCGATTGCCCTTTCCGGTTCAGGTGCTTTAGCAGTTTTAATCATGGTGTCCAAAAGAGTGAAAGAAAAGAGGGGTGTGGCCATTGGTATCGCCTTGGCAGGTACTTCTCTAGGCGGAATCATTATCCCACAAATTGCGGTACCTCTGTTAAAGAATTATGGCTGGCGGTCCGCCTTTCAATATGAATCTTTGTTGCCCATTGGTGTGGCAATCTTACTGTTCTTTTGCATCCGCCCGGTGAAATTCAAGGAAAAAGTCAACGAAGATGCTTCTGTAAAAGATAAGGATACCGGACTCAACGAAGTGCTTTTTAAAAAAGCGGTTCGTACGCCAGTTTTTTGGGCGATTTGTGTGGCAGGGGCATGTTGTTTTTATAGCATCATGGGACTTATTACCAACTTGTTTTTGTATTTGCGCGAACAGGACTTTTCCATCTCTGCAGCAGGTAACGCGTTGAGCATTTTCTTTATGATTATTCTAGGGGCCAAGTTGGCCTCAGGCACGATAGCAGAGTTCATCAATGAACATCGCTTATTTAAAATTCAAGTGTTTCTAATGGCCTTGGGCGCCTTCTTTATCGCCCTTGGAATTCCGAGTTTGGTTTGGCCCGCTTTGATTTGTTATGCTTTAGGTTGGGGCGGATTGTACACCATCATTAACTACATTATCATTACCACGTTCGGAGTAAAATCCGCAGGAAAAATCGGAGGTGTTATTGCGGCCTTTAAAGGTTTGGGTGCCGGTTTAGGGGCTTGGATGACCGGTTTGATTTCAGATTGGACGGGCTCCTACAATATGAGTTTCTGGGTGGTGGTCGTGCTTCTGGCAACCGCCTTTTTGATTTCTTTTCTTATTAAGCCCATTACCTTGGATACCTCTGATGCCAAAATTGCCGAAGCCTAATCCTTATTGATATGACCGTTACTTACAATCGCTACGATTATACCATCTTAAATGCCAATGAAAATGTTCTGGGGCCTTCTCCCAAAGTGCGGCAGGCTATGATAGACGCTTTTGATAAGGCGTGTCGTTATCCCTATCAAGAAATTGAAGAGTTTGCACAACAGGTGGCAGAAAGAGAAGGGGTCACCCGAGCCCATGTAGTACTTTGCGCTGGTTCATCTGAAGGATTGAATGCCACCGGACTTACGTATGGTGTCAATGGAGGTGAAATCATCACGGCAGACCCGGTTTATGATTTTTTATTGAACTACGCCCAGCGTTTTGGGGCATTTATCAATAGAGTTCCGTTGGATAAAGATCTCCAACATGACTTGGATGAGATGGAACGCCGTCTATCCAATGCGACTTCGTTGGTGTTTTTATGCAATCCCAACAACCCATCTGGAACCCTGATTCCGAAGGACAGACTAGTGGATTTCTGTAATCGGGTTTCGGAGCGAACCATCGTATTCTCAGATGAAGCCTATTGCGACTACATCACCGAACCAGATTATCCTTCCATGGTTGATTTGGTCAAGCAGAATAAGAACATCATTGTAGCCAAAACCTTCTCAAAAGTATATGGTATGGCCGGCCTTCGTATTGGATACTTGATTGCCAGGCCTGATATCGCAGGACGCATCCGAAAAAACGTGATGGGACGCGTAAACATGTTGGCGATTGTCGCTGCCCAAGCGGCTTGGAAAGATGAGGAGTTTTATCAAATGAGCATCGCAAAGAATCAAGAAGCAAAGCAATACGTTTATGCTATTTTGGATGAGTTGGGTTTAAAGTACGTGCCCTCACATGCCAATTTCGTGTTTTTCGATGCAGGAATGGATGTTATGGAACTACGCGCTAAAATGTTAGAGCATGGGGTATCCGTTGGAAGACCTTTTCCACCTTATACGACATGGTGTCGCGTCAGTACCGGGCACATGGAGGAAATGAAACAATTTGGAACGGCGATGCAGAAGATTTATCGCCCCACCTAAAACTATAGCGTATGAAAGTATTTAGAAAGATTTTAGGCTTGCTTCTGTTTGTTGCGTCTTTGGCCCTGGCTTTTTACTGGGGGAAAAGTGCAGCAGATTCTGAGAATGAGCCTATCCAAGAAACGATGGAAACCAACACACAAGAAACTGTTTTGGTCAGGGGAGATGGCTCGTACCCCACGGTTCCTTTGGAAAAGGATACCGTTGTACTAAAAGTAGTGCAAACCCGAGTGAAATCCTTGCAAAAGTTTCCCACCATTGAAGAAGGCTTGGAAGAAAACATGGCTTATATGGAAAAAATGGGGCGGCAAGCTGCTTCAGAAGGCGCTAAACCGGATATTCTGCTCTATCATGAGTTTCCCTTAACAGGATATTCTTCGGGTTCAAGGACAGAAAAACTGAAATTTACCATTCAAGTACCTGGACCGGAAACCGAGCGTTTGGGAAAACTAGCCAAAGAACTGGACAGCTACATCATATTCGGAAGCTATGTTAGTGACCCAGATTGGCCAGACCATATTTTAAGTATCAATACAGTCATCAACCGAAAAGGAGAAGTGGTGAAAAAGTTCTGGAAATCCCGAAATATCAAACGGATTTTTGAAGGAATTGAGCTCACCACGACCACGGTCGAGGGAGTGCGCGACGCGTATCGTCAAAAGTATGGAATGGATGAAGAGTTTCCTGTATTGCAAACCGAATTTGGCAATATTGCGGTAAGTACCGTACAATGGGACCCTTTCATTTTTGCGGCTTTTGCCATGAAGGGAACCGAAATCATGTTGCGTACCGCAACTTTGTTTGTTGACACGGATGTAATGGCTACGGCAAACCAAAACAAGTTTTATTCCGCTATGGCGAATTTTACCCTGCCAGAAGAAAGTGGATACAACGCAGGAGAATCTTTAATTGTCGGACCGGATGGTAAAGTGTTGGCCAAGCATCCTAGCAAGTCGGAAGATGGGATTATTGAGGCCAAAATTCCAATTGCTTCGTTTCGTGCAAATCGAAAAATTCCCAGTTATAGCTTGGATATCGTTCGTCCTATTTTTGACGAATACCAACAAGAAGTTCCCATGAACCATCTCGACCTTCCGAAAGATGAATTGCCGCAAACAGGTAAAGAAATGAAGGTGATGGTAGATAGTATCAGCCGTTATTTGAACTAAAGTTCAAACCACATTTGGGTCTACCCGAACCATTCGAGTGCCGCCATTGGTGCCTTGATACAAACTGATTAGTGCTTGTGGCATATGCTCAATACCTACGGAAATGTCTTCATAGGGTTTTACTTTTCCTTCCCGTATCCATTGCGCCATTTGATGCTCGTATTCGTGGTGGTTTTTGGTGTAGTCATAAATGAAAAACCCTTCCATCTTGGCGTCCTTCAATCCAATGCGATACGAATTTCTTGGTCTATGGTATTGTTCTGGAGGAATCAAATACTCTGAAATTCGTCCGCAGATAGCGATGCGAGCGCGGCGATTGATACGTCCTAAAACTTCATCCAACAATTCCCCGCCAACATTATCAAAAAACAAGTCAATTCCTTCCGGAAAGTGCTTGTCGATTTTCTTATAAAGCTCTGGTGCTTTGTAATCCAATGCAGCATCGTAGCCTAGCTTTTCTGTTAGTAAATAACACTTTTTTTCACCTCCGGCAATGCCTACAACCGTTTTGGCACCCAGGGTTTTGGCGATAAAACCAACCATACTGCCAACACTTCCGGCGGCGCCTGAAACTAAAACGGTATCCCCATGTTGAACCGCACAGATATCACGCATACCCAAAACAGCTGTAAACCCATTCATGCCCAAAGCACCTACTCCATAGGAAAGATGAAGGTCGGTGTTGTGCATGGTGTGGTTGAGATAGTATGGCTCATCTTGAATGATAGCATATTCACGCCATCGCAGTTTGGATTGCACGATATCACCCACTTTGAATGCGTCACATTTACTTTCGACTATACGGCCGACACCTCTTCCATGCATTACATCACCGATATGCAAGGGTCGTTCAAACTCAGTCTCGTTGTTCATATAACGCAACATCACTGGCGCGACCCCTAAGTAAAGTGTTTTCACCAAGGCTTGCCCTTCCTCAATATTGGGAATGGGCACTTCTTCCAAACGAAAATCTTCGACCGTCGCCAAGCCAACAGGTCTTTTGGCCAAGACCCATTGTTTCATTTGAGGTGCCATGGCAAACTATTTTTCCATGAGTTGATACAACACTATAAGGTGCCCATCAAAGTCGACAAAGGCTTGTTCAATGAATTGCGCGTATTCATTTTCATCGGTTTTGATATCCGTGGTGTGCAATCCCAAAGCCTTGACTTTTGAAATGACATCAGCCAAATCATCCACCTTGATTACCGAGGCCGACATATGAATGCCTTCTTGTTTGGGTAAGTCAACGCCTTTGATTTCTGTCAAAGCAAAGGTCCTTTCTTGGGTTGGACTATCCAATGTGGCAAAGTTCAAATCCGCTTCTTTGGGTATGTTGAACACCGGATACGAAAACGAATCTTTATCCGAAGGTTGGATGTAGTTGATAGTGAACCCCAAGATGTCTCGATACACGGTTAGCGACCGCTCGATGTCGGCAACCACTAGCGTGATACGTTTATATAAAAGCGACATATTTTGTTCTTAAAAGTTAGTTGCTTGGATTAACTACCCCATCCAGGTCCACCTTCGCCTTTTTGGAGGGCACGTACTTCTTCGACACTAGCTGGCGGCTTCAACCAATTTGGTTTTTCGGCTTTGGCCCACTCAAGAAGGTTGTTTGGGAATTCATCGTGACTTTCAACCCTCCAAGAATACAGTTGAATAATGCAAGGTCCGCCACCTGCCCATCGCGGTAAGGAACCATAACGTTGCCATCCCATTTGGTGCGGTTCTTCCACTGTCCCTTCAGGATGCATGTAAAAGTCGTAGTTTTCCCAAGCTTGATATTGAGCTCCTGTTGGTAACGGGAAATCCAAAAATACTTGCGCATTGTAGATGTAAGTGTCTCCCATTACCTTATAAGGAATCCCATTTTTTGCTTTTATGGTTTGTACACGTTCTCCAACGCCTTGCTCCACATCCCCATAAATTTGGTCGTTTTCAAATCGATAGGTAATCATTTGATAGGGATAAGCGATAGGGACGACGGGTTGTCCATTGTATTCTTTCAAAACTTCACCCGTTTCAGGGTCAGTGTAGGCAAAAGTTTTACGGGTAAGGTGGGTAACAGTTTCCTCTCCATCTTCAGGCCAGATGACCGTGGAGCTGTCAAACCCAATCATGCCAAATAATTTTTCTCCTGAGGGATAAGCATAAACGCTTCCTTCCGCTAGCCAATGGACTGCTTCGCCTGTTCCAGCTCTACCGTCCACCCAAATTTGAAAGGGTTTTGGTGCGTTCTCGTAAGATGCTTTTCGTTCTGGTTTTGGTGCCTCCGTTACTGTTTCTGCCTCTTCGGTTTTTGGTGCTTCTGTTTTACAGCCGATAAATAAGACTGCTCCCAAGAAAACCAAAAATGCATTTTTAGTGTGTATCCGTTTCATGAAATCGTATTTAAATAGTATCTGTTTTCAGTTGCATAAATTCTAGCCAAACCCCATCAGGGGACCGCACGGAAAAGACCTTTGCTATTCCGTAAGGCGCAATTTCCACTTCGATAATTCCCGAATGAATGGTAAGTCCCCGAGAAATGAGTTCTTTGGCATAGGCCTCTGCATCTCTGACCGGGAAACGTAGCATAAGGATGCCCAAATTAGGGGGATGGGCAAATTGCGCACAATTTTTACCCTTGAATTCCTTGGGCTCCAAATACTCAATAGTGCCAAAATTATCTTCGCTGGGTTTGACAATATCTATAGGTACCGTAATGTCTTTATTGGTATTCTGAGGAAATCCCAAAACATTATCTGTTCCGATGCGTTGGTCCCCTGCGGTCTGAAAGTTCATTTTAAAACCCAACTGTTCTTCATAGAATTTTCGGGAAACTTCAATGTCGCTAACAATCATTGATGAATTGAAGATACGACTGGTGGTTTTCATGTGGTCATAACCTTCCAAAGGAGGCGAAAAGCGTTGCATAAAGGCAACGGTTATTCCGTCTGGACCTTTAATAAGGACTTCGGAGACATCAAAAGGGCCAAAGGTGTAGCGGAGTGGGTCAGCATAGCCATGCCATCCTTCATCTTGACACAAACGATACCAACTATCCATGTCCTGAATGCGCATATTGATATCGAAAATACCTCCGGCATCCCAGGCTGAAGTCCCAGACCGAATACGTTCTTGTTCAACATTATGGAATTGTACCAATCGTAGAAACCCTTCTTTATCTCCTTCGTTATGCAATACCACCTCAGTGATATCAACTTCGGCATGCAGTTGCCATAAACTTTTTAAGGCAGTACTCCCGGAGCTTTCCGATATGACTTTCCAACCGCAAACGCGTTGAAAGAAATCTAGCGTCTTCTCCATATTTGAAACACTAATGACAGCTTCTTGGAAGCCTTTCAGCGAACCATCATTCGCTGTAAAGTGCATATTATGAGCTACAGTTTTTTTCAAATTCAGAGATTTTTGATTGTCGTACTTTAAAGCTACCTTTAAAAATAGTTAATTTTATTAACCTTTAATTATATTAACTAATTTTATTCTATAATGTTAAAGGCCGTGAACCATATTGTAAGCAAACTTTGTGTTTTGCTTTTGGGGATTTCCCTCTTAGGTTGTGGTGAGGCCCTTCCAGAATATGAAAATGCGTTATGCATTACCAATGTAGGTGTGATTGATGCCATAAATGGTCTACGTGAGCATCGAACTGTGGTGGTTAAGGAAGGTCGTATCGCTTCCATTACTCATAACGACAGTGTTCGGTTGTTGTCCAACAATCAAATGGTCGACGGAACCGGAAAGTACTTGATTCCAGGATTATGGGACACCCATGTCCATTTTGCCTATGATACGGTTTTGGCACCGAGCATGCTCGATTTGTTTTTTGTGCACGGCATTACCAGTGTCCGTGACACTGGAGGGAGACTTCAATCCGTGGAGCCGTATAAACAAATGGCGGAAGAAAACCCTACTGATTTGCCTCGAGTAATGATGGCGGGGCCATTAATTGATGGCACGCCTAATGTTTATGATGGCAGTTCAGACCGATTACCTCCCCTTTCGGTGCGTATCGAAAACGAACTTGATGTGGTTGAGGTAGTCAATCGATTGGAGAATGAAGGCGTTGATTTGCTGAAAGCCTATGAGATGTTGTCCGAAAAGGAGTTTTTGCAAGTCATGAAGCTGGCCAAAGCCAAAGGACTACCCGTGGCAGGTCATATTCCTTTAAGTATGGACGCTATAAGTGTTTCCGAAGCGGGTATGAACAGCATAGAGCATATGCGAAACCTGGAATTGTCATGTGCTTCGAATTCGGATTCCCTTTTACAGATTAGAAGACAGATGCTCAAAGTTCCTATGGGGATAGGGGGCAGTGTGCTGCGGGCTTCCATCCATAAAGCACAAAAAGAAGCGGCCATGGAATTATACGATGAGGCTGTGGCGGATGAAGTATTGGATGTTTTTGCCAAGAACAATACTTGGCAAGTGCCAACTCTGGTATTGAATGGCGTTCTTTCTTTTGATCATGTCACAAGAGAAGATTGGCGAGGGACTTTTGATTTGTTACCAGATTCTTTGCGCGAAAAATGGCATGCGGGCAGCAAACGCATCGCGGCAATGCTGACCAACAACGCTTCATGGAAGAAAAGCACCGACTGGCAGATGATGATGTTGAAAAAGGTCAAAGCGAAAAACATTGGCATCATGGCAGGTACAGACACCCCAATTGCTTTTCTCACTCCAGGCTACAGTTTACACGAAGAACTTTATCTTTTGGTGCAATCCGGCCTAACGCCCATGGAGGCGCTAGAGACTGCTACCTTAAAGCCGGCCGAGTATTTCAAATTGCAAAATGAAGAAGGTTTGTTGCAAGAAGGGTTTCTGGCGGATATGATTTTACTTGGAAGGAATCCTTTGGAAAACATCCGAAACACGGCAAATATTCAGGCCGTAATCAAGGGCGGAAAGTTCCATGGAACGGAAGCCATTGCAAAGCGAAAAAGCCATTTGAGGCAACGCTAAACCAATGTATCACAGCGGATTAAATTAACACGCTAATTCTGACAGATACGCAACTTTCTGAACGGTTTAGTGCGAACTTCCCAAAACACACGAAAAAAAAAAAGAATTAACAGCAGGAAAAAGGAAAAAAAATTGAAAAAAATTTTGTCCTTCTGAAAAATTAGTTAATTTCATTAACAATTAACTTAATTAATTATTATATTGGAATCTCAATGAGTTTCCTTATGTACTTATTTACAAGTAGTTAAGTGCTTGGAAGTCTTGAAAATCTAATAGGAGAACCAAAAAACTAAAACTTGACAAAATGAAAAAACTCATGAATTTGCTCTGTTTGTTTAGCTTTTTATGCTGTGCGAACGGACTTCTTGC
>JBCBPD010000058.1:0-21817 GCA_039820925.1 Bacteroidota bacterium
AGTGTCGATGGCATCAATAGAGACGTAGACGGCAATTTCCAAACAGATACCGGATTACCTTGGGCGATAAACATTGTACATAACTTTAAGCCCCCTAAAGAAAATGTTCCTGTAAACCGTGCCTACAACTTTTTCAATGTTTGGGCATCCTCGGGCGGAACCTCCTACCCCGATTGGTACAAAGATTCCTCAGGATATCGGAACGAAAACGACCTGCAAAACTAAAACCAGTACAACCCGCAATAAAAAACGCCCCTCAAAAAGGGGCGTTTACTTTTTCCAAAAGAAACAACAATTACATGGCCGCTACTTTGCTCGCCAATTTGCTCTTAAGGTTTGCTGCTTTGTTCTTGTGGATAATATTTCGTTTCGCCAACTTGTCAATCATTCCGATTACACTTGGCAACATTTCCGCAGCAGCTTTCTTATCTTCTTCATTGCGTAATTTCTTCATAGCATTACGCATGGTTTTATGCTGATAACGGTTACGTAAACGTACCGCCTCGTTTCTTCGAATTCTTTTTAACGCTGACTTGTGATTCGCCATTTCCTTAAATTTCTTTTTTCGTAGCCCGTAGGGGAATCGAACCCCTGTTACCAGGATGAAAACCTGGCGTCCTAACCCCTAGACGAACGGGCCAATATTAATTTGAACTTTCGAATTCGAGTATCGAATTCTCTTTTCGTAGCCCGTAGGGGAATCGAACCCCTGTTACCAGGATGAAAACCTGGCGTCCTAACCCCTAGACGAACGGGCCAAAATTTCACTTTTTCAAACCTAAATGATTCCTTATCAACCGAGAAGATACCATTCTGGCGGGTGCAAAAATACAACTATTTTTAAGTATTGCAACAGTAAAATCCAATTTTTGACATTTAATAGGCCTTCGCAAAGAGTACACGTTTCGTGGAGGGTGCGCCGGTCAAAATACATTGCCCTTCCTCTTCTTCCGCATGGAGTGGAATACAGCGAATGGTGGCCTTGGTTTCGTCCTTGATGCGCTCCTCTGTTTCTGGGGTTCCATCCCAATGTGCCGAAACAAACCCTCCTTTTTCCTCTAAGATAGCTTTAAATTCATCATACGTATCCGCGGTGGTAATACTATCATTTCTGAAATCCAATGCTTTTTGGAAAATGGATGTTTGAATATCGTCTAAAAGATGCCTGATTCGTTCCACAACCTCATCTGCTGGTACAATTTCTTTGGTGAGCAAATCCCGACGCGCTACTTCAAAGGTACCATTCGCCAAATCGCGCTGGCCTATGGCTAAGCGTACCGGTACACCTTTCAATTCATATTCGTTGAATTTGAAACCTGGTTTATGAGTATCACGCTTGTCAAACTTCACTGAAATCCCTTCTTTTCGTAAAGTAGCGACCAATGGGTCTACTTTTTCCGCGATAGCATCTAATTGGTCTAATCCTTTATATATGGGTACAATAACTACTTGAATAGGCGCTAATTTTGGGGGAAGCACCAAACCATTATCATCACTATGTGTCATAATGAGTGCCCCCATCAGTCGTGTAGAAACACCCCAAGAAGTTGCCCAAACGTGGTCTTGGCCTCCTTCCTTGGTGGCAAACTTTACATCAAAAGCCTTGGCAAAGTTCTGTCCTAAGAAATGAGAAGTTCCCGCTTGTAGTGCCTTCCCATCTTGCATCAAGGCCTCAATACAGAAAGTCTCCTCTGCGCCCGCGAAGCGTTCGCTCTCTGTTTTTGTTCCTTTAATTACCGGAACACCCATGAAGTTTTCCGCAAATTCAGCATATACCTCCATCATCTGTTTGGCTTCATCCATGGCCTCCTGTTTAGTCGCATGGGCGGTATGTCCTTCTTGCCACAAAAATTCGGCAGTACGCAAAAACAATCGAGTTCGCATCTCCCAACGTACTACATTGGCCCATTGATTTACCAAAATAGGTAGGTCACGGTATGATTGTATCCATCTACGATAGGTATCCCAAATAATAGTCTCTGAAGTTGGACGCACAATCAACTCCTCTTCTAACCGGGCAGATTCATCTACCACAATTCCGCTTCCATCTTCTGCATTTTTCAACCGGTAATGGGTCACAACCGCACATTCCTTAGCAAAACCCTCAACATGACTTGCTTCTTTGCTCAAGTACGATTTGGGTATGAAGATGGGGAAGTAGGCGTTTTCATGCCCAGTTTCCTTGAACATCCGGTCCAATTCCGCTTGCATTTTTTCCCAAATGGCGAAACCATAGGGTTTGATGACCATACATCCCCGTACTCCCGAGTTTTCAGCTAAATCTGCTTTGACAACCAACTCGTTGTACCACTTTGAATAATCCTCTTGACGACTCGTTAAATTTTTGCCCATCACCTTAACTTTGGCACAAAACTTGTGACTTGTTTAGAAAAATAATTCGGTAAAACTAGTTATTTTAAGTATGTTCAACAATAAAAATCGTGCTATGCCAAAGTCTTTACCTCACACCAAATATCAGTTGTTTGCTGTTGTCGTGGCTGCAGTTCTTTTAACTTCCTGTGGGTCCTATCAATCTGCATCATATTATGATGACGACGGCATTTATGCCTCTTCCGCAAATACTCCAAGAACTACAACGGAACGTGAAGAGCCTAGACCTGTAAGAACACAAAGAGCACAGCGCAATAATGACTCCGATGTGTACCAAGATTATTTTGGCCAGCAGGCAGAAGAGTATGCTGAAATACTGGATGACGAAATCTTCACCGATGTTGAAAGTTACACCAGCGATGTCGAGAACGACAGTATCCCACTTGGTGCCCAAACCGATTATTTTGCACAAAACAACGTCTACAACGGTAATGCCGGTTGGGGCGACAATCCTACAAACCTTACGGTCAATGTGTATGACAACTGGGGTTGGGGTGGTGCTGGCTTCGGTTGGGGCTGGGGCTGGAACGACCCATGGCTATGGAATGGCTGGGGTTGGGGTTGGAACAATCCTTGGGTCTGGAATGGCTGGGGCTGGAGAAACCGCTGGGGCTGGGGAGGCCTTGGTTGGGGTTGGGGCGGAGCCGGCTGGGGCTGGGGAGGCTTCGGTTGGGGCTGGAATCAACCCTTCTATGGACGCGGCTTCGGCTACGGACGTAGTTATGCCTTTAACCGTTCCCGCAGAGGATATGCCCGCACCATACCAGGAACTACTATTGGTAGGGGAACCCGTTCAAACTTAAGTTACAGAAATGGTTACGCATCACGATCTTCGAGGTCAAATGTTGCGAGTCGTTCTTCGGCAGCAAGAAGCAATCGAAGTTATCGTTCCGGAACGGCGCGAAGATCCAATGTTGATGCTAGATCAAGAAACCAAAACTATCGTACAAGTAGAAGTACGCGGACCGCGCCACGATCAAGCGCTTCACGCAGAACCTACAGTTCTTATAACAACTCAAGGTCGGCGCGGAGCTCCGGTACCTATCGCGGTAGTTCCTCAACAAGGAGTTCATCGGGATATGGAACCAACCGCAGTACGCGTAGTTATCAATCCTATAGTAGAACCGCACCACGAAGTAGCAACTACTCCCAATCACGTAGTAGTGGAACGAGAAGCTCGGGAAGCTATAGTCGTTCAGGGAGTTCGAGTCGAAACTACGGAAGCTCGCGAAGCAGTTCGCGTAGCTCAGGCAGAAGCTATGGTAGCTCTAGGGGTAGCTCAAGAAGCTCGGGCAGCTACAGAAGCTCTGGTGGAGGTCGCTCTTCCTCTGGAAGATCTTCTTCAGGTCGAAGTGGAGGCCGCAGAAGGTAAAGAACACAATTACATCTCTAGGTAAGAAAAACTAAATCAAATCAAGACAATGAAAAGGATTTCAACTGTCCTCATGGTACTTCTATGCGCTACGGTGAGCGCCCAAAGCATCAACGAGGTCTTACGATACAGCATAAATGAACCTTATGGAACCGCTCGCTTCAGAGCCATGGGCGGGGCCTTCGGTGCCTTGGGCGGCGATTTATCTGCCCTGAATGTGAACCCGGCGGGTTCAGCCGTATTCAACTTTGGCGAATTCACGGTTACCGGTTCCAACTACAATCGCGATAACGAAGCTTCCTTGGGCGGAAGACTGGCCAGAGCAGAAATCAATTCCCAAGAAATCAATCAGGCCGGAGCCGTTTTTGTATTCGAATCGAACAACAGCAATTGGAAAAAGTTGGCGGTTGGCGTAAACTTCGATATGGTGCAGAATTTTGACAACGAAACCTTTATCTCTGGAACCGCAAACAATGGTATCGATAATTATTTCTTGCAACAAGCGGATGGTTTCCGTTTGGCAGACCTTCGCGTTCAGGCAGACAATGGGGAACGTATTGAAGATGCCTACTTGAATATCGGGGAAACCCCAGGTTTGGGTTTTGCCGGACAACAGGCATTTCTGGGATTTCAGGCGGGCTTGATTGAACCTACGGAAGATGTAGACGACAATACCACCTACTTCTCCAATGCCATTTACGATAATGTCAATCAAGAGCTTTTGACGACTACTTCCGGATTCAACAGTAAACTTACTTTGAACTTTGCGGGACAATATCAAGAGAACCTGTACGTGGGTGCATCTTTGAATTTTCATACCGTATTGTTTGAACAATTGACCTTATTTGATGAAAATGGATATGCGGACGATTCACCCGTAACCTTTACGACTTTCGATAACTTTTTGCGTACCGACGGCTATGGTTTCTCCTTCAGTGTAGGGGCTATCGCGAAATTGAACGACAATATTCGAATTGGAGGAAGTTACCAATCCCCTACCTGGTACGAGTTGACTGATGAAATTTCACAGCGAATCAACTCTACTTTAGCCGAACCAGACATCAACTTTATCAATTTTGGCTTGGTGAACCTTTTTGAGGAGTATCGCATTCAAACCCCATCCATCATAACAGGTAGTGCGGCGGTAGTTTTTGGAAAAGAAGGACTTATCAGCTTTGATTATAGCTATCAAGACATGTCTCAAGCGGAATTACGTCCAAACTCGGACCCTATTTTTATTGAAGAGAATGATTTTATTGAAAATACCTTGGGTGTCATCAACACATACCGAATTGGCGGGGAACTGCGTATTGACCAATTAAGTTTGCGCGCAGGATACCGTTTGGAAGAGAGTCCATATGAAAATGGAGAAGTTATTGGCGACCTCACCGGATATTCTGGAGGATTAGGGTACAACTTTGGCGGTAGCCGACTGGATTTGGCTTTTGTGCGTACCGATAGAGATGTGAGTCAGAACCTATTTGATTCCAACCTGAGCGATGCTGCAATGGTGAATCAAGTGAATACTACCATAACCTTGGGATACACCCTTAAGTTCTAAAAGAAAAGAAAACTGTAAACTAAGGCCGAAGCGATTGCTTCGGCTTTTTTTATCGCACCAACGAGAAGTGTCTACGTACCGAACGAGCTACAATCACACCGCTTTCATCACGATCATAGTCCAAACTAAACCAGTAATCCGATGAAGGTAATTCACGACCGTTGAAAGTACCATCCCAACCTAAAGTGGTTACATCAAGCTGTTTCAACAACTTGCCGTAGCGGTCAAAAATGAAGATTCGCGGGTTGGAAAGCGTTTCTACCCCCAGCACATTCCAGTTGTCGTTAACGGCATCACCATTAGGCGTGAAGAACTTAGGATAGCCCACCACCAAAAACTCAATGGGTTCGGTAGTACCACAACCATTTTTGTCGTTGATGATAACTGTGTTTATCCCCGGAGGCACATCCAAGAAAACAGGATCATCCTGAAACTCGCCACCGTTGATGGCATACTCGAAGTCCCCATCCCCTAGCGGAACAATTTCAATATTGTAAGGGTCGGTCTGGTCTCCTACCGTCAAATCTTCCAAAATACGGACCTCATCCAATTCGGGAACTCCGTAAAACGTTATCAAAATATCATCGATTATTGTAGTAGCCAAGGTAGTTTCAATGGTTACACGATAGCGACCTGAATTGGGACTGGTTACCGTAATTTCAGTTGCTCCTGGCCCATTTGCGATTTGCTCTTCATAAGTACCATCATCATCGCGGTCTAATTCCCAAATAACATTGGCAATATCCGGTCCCGCGGGGGAATTCAAGGCACTCAAAACAATATCAGGGTCACCTTCACAGGCAATGATATCAAATCCTAAAAACTCATCGCGAAGGGTACAGTCCAAGGCCGTATTCTGGTCTTCATCCACAGATTGCCCTGTAAACGTCAATGCAAAAGGCTCGGCATCTCCATTAAAGTTGGTATTGTAATTATTGATAAACAGATAGTAGATTTCCCCAGCCGTTACATCCAACCACTCATCATAGGTGTTTTGGCTCCCTTTTACAAAAGGGGCGCCCACCTGTCCGTTAATAGGGTTTACGCCTACTCCAGTAAAGCCTGTATCATTTACTTCGTAGTTACAGCGAATCGGTTGTAGCGTCCCGTCACCAATATCCACGCAAAAATTCTGTCCAGTAGTTTGGTCAAAAGGCCCATAAAGTGCAAAATCCCACTCTGAAGTTACAATACCTCCAGGTGTGACGGGCAAAGCTTCAATATTGAATCCGATTTGACCATCCGTACCTGCACGAAACACATACCACGACGTATTATTTTCGATGTTGGCGGAAGCAACACTTCCTTTTTCCAGACACCCGGATTGGGTAATTACTTCTGGGTCAAAGTCATCGATATCCCCGCTGCCATCGGCTGTGGAGAGTATGGGCGCATCGGCACAAACAGGTATCGCCGTTCTACAATCAGGCGAGTTCTGGGCGTGCAGCGCAATGGTGGAGAGAAATAGAAAACAGATAGCTCGAAAAAGGGCTCTCATGGTAGGTGTGGGGCTAATGTTACTAGTAAACTACCTTTAGATAACTGTAACACTCTCGATTTAGTATGCTTTTACCCAAAAAAAGTGCCGTTAATCGATAAAATACATCCTTTGGTCTTATCATTCTCACTGTTTCGCCTTAACGCTAAAGTGATTGGGCCTTTGTTGGAAAAACACAACCTAATCTGCCATAAGAGGTTTTTGGGAATAAATTAAGAGTCGCGAAATCCCGGGGAATATGCTAAATAGCCCTTATTGCGTATCTTTACCCTCTTAAAGTAACAGCTGAATGAAGCTACACAAAACCTTGGACGAAAACTATGATGAGCGCGGAAATGACCACATTGGGTCTTCCTCAGAAACACCGCTGCGTGATGATGCTTTTGTCCTTTCGGATGATGAAAAAATTGAGCGTGTACAACGCAACGTAAAAGATATTTTGTTGACTCTCGGCTTGGATTTGACCGATGATAGTCTTCAAGGCACGCCAAAACGCGTCGCCAAAATGTTCGTAAAAGAAATTTTTGGAGGGCTCCATCCTGACAGAAAACCAACCTCAAGTACGTTTGACAACAAATACAAGTATGGTGAAATGTTGGTAGAAAAAAACATCGTTGTGTATTCTACTTGCGAACACCATCTTTTACCCATTGTTGGGCGCGCCCACGTAGCGTATATCTCCAATGGCACCGTAGTCGGACTTTCCAAAATGAACCGTATCGTGGATTACTACGCTAAGCGCCCGCAAGTTCAAGAAAGACTTAACATCCAAGTGGTGAAGGAATTACAAAAAGTACTGGGTACGGAAGACGTCGCCTGTGTTATTGATGCCAAGCACCTTTGTGTGAATTCTCGTGGTATTCGCGATATCGAAAGTAGCACGGTTACCGCCGAATATGGTGGTAAGTTTAAAGAAGAATCCGTGCGTCGGGAATTTTTGGATTACATCAACCTGGAAACTGAGTTTTAATTTTCATTTGACCTATGCAACTGTACGAACAGCATCCTCTTAAAATCCATAATTCGCTAGGAGGAAAAAAGGAAAATTTCAAACCCTTAAAGGAAGGCTATGTGGGTATGTATGTGTGCGGGCCGACTGTATACAGCAATGTGCACCTCGGGAATTGCCGCACCTTCATGTCTTTTGATATGATGTTCCGGTATTTTAGACATCTGGGCTATAAGGTGAGATACGTTCGAAACATTACCGATGTAGGACATCTTGAAAATGATTCGGATGATGGGGAAGACAAGATTGCCAAGAAGGCAAAATTGGAACAAATTGAACCGATGGAGGTGGTACAACGCTACACGGTAGATTTTCATAACATCATCAAACAATTCAATTTACTACCTCCGAGCATAGAGCCGACCGCTACCGGACATATTGTTGAACAAATTGAAATCATCAAAGAAATTATCGAAAACGGGTATGGCTATGTCGTCAATGGTTCGGTTTACTTTGATGTTGTGAAGTTCAATGAAAAATATGATTACGGTAAACTGAGTGGGCGAAAGTTAGAGGATATGATGGCCAATACCCGTCAGCTTACGGCCCAAAGTGAAAAAAGAAATCCGCAAGATTTTGCCCTTTGGAAAAAGGCCGAAGAGCAACATATTATGCGATGGCCTTCACCTTGGGGAGATGGTTTTCCTGGGTGGCACATCGAGTGTACTGTAATGAGCACCAAATATTTGGGTAGAACATTTGATATTCATGGCGGCGGAATGGACCTCAAATTTCCACACCACGAATGTGAAATCGCCCAGGCCGAAGCGAGCTACGGAAAAGCACCAGTAAACTATTGGATTCATACCAATATGTTGACCTTAAATGGGAAGAAAATGTCCAAATCTATTGGAAACAATGTCTTTCCCCATGAGATTTTTAGTGGTGACACAGAACTTTTGAGCAAAGCCTATGCACCTGCTGTGGTGCGATTCTTTATGATGCAAGCCCATTATTCAAGCATCTTGGACCTTAGTGATGATGCGCTACAAGCTTCAGAAAAAGGGTATCATCGACTTATGGATGCTATCAGTGTCTTGGAAAAGCTGGAAACAAGTTCCAAATCTGATTTTGACGTACAAGCGTGGAGGCAGAAATGCTACGACGCTATGAGCGATGATTTTAATACACCCATTCTCATTGCGCACCTATTTGATGCGGTTAAGCACATCAACCAAATTAAAGAAGGCAATGAGATGATTACTGAGGCAGATTTGAAATTGTTGTCTGATACCGTCAAAGCCTTTGTTTACGATGTGTTGGGTATTGCACCAGCCTCTGAAGCACAAGGAGATTCAAATAATCTGGACGGGGTATTGAACTTGCTGATTGACTTACGAAACGAAGCGCGTGCAAACAAAGATTTCCAAACTTCTGATAAAATCCGGGATGAACTCGTTTCTCTTGGGATTCAACTCAAAGATGGAAAAAATGGAACCACTTTTAGCCTCAATTAAACCTGGATGTTTTTCGTAATTTAACAACAACTTCAAACCGATGACGCTGAAAAAGGTTCTTATTGCTCCCTTTATTTTTTTGGTTAGGGCCTATCAATTGCTGATTTCACCTTATACCCCAGCGACCTGTCGATACTCTCCCACCTGTTCGGCATATACCTTGGAAGCCTTGAAAAAGCACGGTCTTTTTAAAGGAGGTTGGCTCTCTATAAAGCGGATTTCGAGTTGTCACCCATGGGGCGGAAAAGGATACGACCCTGTACCGTAACACTCGTGAAAAAGCCAATTGAAAACCATTTCGAATAACATCTAATAAGTATCTTAGACCAAAATTTTTTACATGTACTTCTTGGGCTTTAACTGGAATCCGGATGATACCCTTTTAAAATTGGGCTTCATTCAAATTAAGTATTACAACATGCTATGGATTGCAGCATTTGTTTTGGGATGGTTCATTATGAAGCGAATCTTCCTAAACGAAAAGAAGTCCATGGAAAAATTGGACTCCCTTTTCATTTATACTGTGGTTTCCATTATGCTCGGGGCACGTTTGGGCCACGTATTTTTTTACGACTGGGATTACTACCAAAATCACTTGATAGAAATTCTATTACCGATTCGTGAAAATGCCAACGAAGCCCTATTTGGATTCATCAACGGATATGAGTTTACAGGGTTCACAGGTTTGGCGAGCCATGGCGCAACCATCGCTGCAATTATCGGCGTTTGGTTGTATTGTCGAAAATGGAAGGACATTGGCATCCTTTGGCTCTTGGACCGTTTGGTGGTCCCTTCGGCGATTGGTGCCTGTTTTGTGCGCCTAGGTAACTTTTTCAATTCAGAAATCAATGGTAAAACCGTTGAAGGTTCTTTTGCATTTGCAACTCGGTTTATTCGAGATTCAGACGATATGCCAGCGTATCAAGCCATGTCAATTACCAATGAAAAAACTGCCAGTGCTGCCTATAAGGCGATTGCAACAAAACCGGAATTCAGTTCCATTTTGGAAGCCATTCCATACCGTCATCCCGCACAATTGTATGAAGCCGTAGGGTATGCTTTTATTTTCGTATTGCTATATTTCTTGTATTGGAAAACAGACAAAAAAGACAAAGCCGGTTACCTTTTCGGTGTCTTCATGGTAGGACTTTGGACCCTGCGTTTCTTTATAGAATTTGTAAAAAAGAGTCAAGGTGGTTTTGAGGAATCCCTGGGTTTGCTCTCGACTGGACAATGGCTAAGCATCCCCATGATTGGGATTGGTCTTTATTTCATGTTCAGACCTACAAAAGCCAAGGCCAGTGCCTAGGTTCAGCCGAAATATCCTGTTTAGCCGTGCGGTTTTAGTATGCTTTCTGCTGGTCATTTCATGCAAGACGGACTCGGAAAAATCCATTAAAACGGAGACCATTGCGTTCGCCAAGGAAGGGCAACTTACCATATCCGAAGCTGAAAACGAAACCATCTTAGCGCAACTCGACATTGAATTTGCCGAAAGCGAATATGAAATCCAGACCGGATTGATGTACCGAAATACCATGAAAAAGAATCAAGGGATGCTTTTTGTGTTTCCTAACAACGACGTCCGTTCTTTTTACATGAAGAACACCAACATTCCGTTGGATATCATCTACATTAATTCAGAATTCAAGATTGTAAGCTTTCAAAAAAATGCCAAACCCTTGGATGAAACGAGCCTAAATTCGAGACTCCCGGCAAAGTACGTGTTGGAAATCAATGCCGGACTTTCCGATACTTGGGGATTGTCCGAAGGGGATATCGTGGCCTTTACCCGTGACTAAATGGAAAATTACCTGCTTGAAGGTTACGAATCCGAAAACCTGATGTATACCAGAGTAACCCCCAAACATTTTGAACCGTGGTTACCCTTTTATCACAATCCGAAGTCCACTGAATTTTGGGAAGGTCTCCCGACCGACCCCACAATCGCTTGCCAACAACAATTCGACCGTATTTTTGAGCGCTATCAAGAAAAATCGGGTGGAATGAACGCCCTCCTATTAAAAGGAACCGATAAACTAGTTGGTCTTTGCGGGCTTTTGGTACAAACTGTAGATGGTCTTGAGGAGCTGGAAATTGGATATTCCATTCTTCCTGAGTATTGGAGAAAAGGCTTTGCATTTGAAGCCGCCCAAAAATGCAAGCAAGTGGCTTTTGAAAAGCAATGGGCTCCTTCATTAATTTCCATCATCCACGTAGACAATCTCCCTTCCCGAAAGGTAGCCCTTAAAAACGGGATGCTTTTGGACAAGACCACAACCTACAAAGACAATCCTGTGGATATCTACCGCATATCCAAAAAAGTTTGATTGGAATGGAGCGCGCGCACTACGCCATATTAGCCAATAACGCCACACATATGGAAGCGCTGGCCCAACAGATTTTAAAGGGTGCCTTTTCGGATACCCTGACGCTAACTTCCAAAAAGGGATATGTTTTTTCCGCCAAGGCTATTGAACAATTTCTTTGGGAAGAGGCGCATCACGACATTCTTGATATCAAAGCCCAATATGGGCAAACCCTTCGGTCGATGAGCAGCGGCGAGCGCAAAAGGGTATTTTTGGCACATCTTCTTCATAAACAACCTGACTTTTTGATTCTGGTCAATCCTTTCGACCATATGGATATTGCCTATCGGAAGAAATTCACTTTAGCATTGTCTGAACTAGCGCAAAAAGGAACCTTAATTCAAATTGCACAACGTCAGGATGATTTCTTACCCGTATTGACCTACTTCGCTAGCGCAGAAAAAGATGAGCTATCACCATTTACTGACCTTTTTACATTCCTGAAAAATAGGACTTCAGATAACAGCAAACCACAAATGGGTCTTCCAAAACCGATTCGACCAATGGCTTTCGAAGGGTCAGAACTGGTGATTTTCGATGGGGTATCTGTTTCCTACGGAGAAAAAAAGGTACTGCAAGACATAAAATGGCGCATCTTAAAAAAAGAGTTTTGGCAATTAATAGGTCCCAATGGCAGTGGAAAAACCACCTTACTCACCATGATAACGGGCGAAAATCCGAAGGGCTACGGTCAAAACTTCACCTTATTCGGTCAGAAAAAAGGTAGCGGTGAAAGCGTTTGGGACCTCAAGAGTTTCATGGGGTATTTCACGCCAGCTATGGTTGACCAATTTAGAGGATACCATTCCGCTTTACACATGATTCTTTCTGGACTTCATGATTCAGTGGGATTGTACCAAACCCCATCTGACGCGGAGATACAATCCGCGGAAGCTTGGTTGGCCATCACCGGACTGGAGCAACAACGAAAAACATTTTTCAAGGATTTGGGCGAAGGTCAAAAAAGATTGGTTTTACTAGCAAGGGCTATGATAAAATCCCCTAGCCTGCTTATTCTAGATGAACCCACTGCTGGATTAGATGAAAAGAGCACTGAGTTATTTATACATCTCGTCAACCGAATTGCTGTCGAAAGCGATACCAGTATCGTATTTGTTTCGCATAAAACAGAAAAAGGACTAAAACCTCAAAACGTTTTTGAACTTACGCCTTGCGCAAATGGCTCAATCGGCATAGTTCGAGAGCCCTAGCCGAACACCTCAAAACTTCCTATTTTCAGGTACTAAGCGCTCAAATTTATCGTTGGAATAGTATGCGCAAACCCTTGAAAATCATCTTACTTCTAGTTTTAGCTCTCCAATGGGGATGCTCCGATGATTCGAATACGGAGGGGGAACCACAAAATCCAGTTGCACTTCGGGAAAACATCACAAGCGCAAGTGTCGCCTTTGCCTACCAAGGAGATGTTTTGGACGCCTATTTAGCCAATCCGAAACGCGCCGCGGTTAGTGGTTATTTTTGGTTTGAAGAAGATTTGGGCGATGATGTGATTTTCGGTTTGGATATTGAATGGTTAGAAGGGGTTAATAATCCTGTGCACGTTTCAGGAGGAGATTGGATGGGTCTTGCGGGCGTTACCCGCGAAGGGATTCTTTGGTTTCCGATTGGTTCGCCGGTTAACCGGGATGGTATTCCCACTGACACGGATACATGGGAAATTCGCGACACGGGATTTGATTTATCTCCAAACACCTGGTACCAGATGACCATTATTGTCGATTTTGAACTTCGCGAATTCGTTTCGGTTACCCTTGAAGGACCCAATTTGAATACCACCGTTGATATTTCAGGTTTTGCTTTGGAATACCCCAACTACGCCCCTTTTGATGAACCCTCGTTAACCTTCTACACCTTTGCTTTGCGTGGCAAAGAGTTTGCCCCTACCCCTTTGGACAATGCCGTTGTCTACTTTGATGATATCTCTGGGGCAATCGAAATTGATGGTGAATGGACAACCGTTTTCGCTAATGGCTTTGAAAACCAATCCCAAATTGAGGATATTCCAGTCCAATTGCCCGTCTCACCCATGGCGGAGATTCAAGAGGATTTTTGGTATTTCGAAAACGAAAATGCCATTATCGATATTCAAGAACAATTCGTTCGCAGCGGTAGTAAAGCAATGCGCTGCAATGCCGACCTCACCCTTGAGTAAAAGGAAAAAGTTGAACTATCTTTAAGGAGCATAAACTCCTAACAAGCATGTTGAACGAGCACTTGGATTTTTCCGAATCTGAATACAAAGCACTTTTAGACAAAAGCACCGAGATGGTTTTAAGACAATTCCAAACGGTGCAAAACCAAAAAGGATATCATGACCATCCGCAAGCCGAAGTGGAACAATGGTTTGATGAAGAAATCCCAGAATTGGGTATGGATGTCCCCACTTTGCTTGATGAAGTAGAACAAAAAGTATTGCATACCGCAACGGGAAATCTGGGCCCCAACATGTACGCTTACGTGATGTCGGGTGGGAATCAAATCGCCATTATTGCGGAAAAATTGGCGCATACCATCAATCAAAACCAAACCAAGTGGCATTTGGCCCCAGCCATGAACGAGATTGAAAAAAGAGTCATTCACTGGACGGCAGAAATGATGGGCTTTCCAAAAGATTCCGGTGGCGTACTGGTCAGTGGAGGTTCGGCAGCCAACCTTACGGGGCTAACCGTGGCCCGGAATATTTTCTTCGAAAAAGAAGGAATCCGCAAAACGGGACTTTTCAATAGAAAGCCCTTTGTGGTTTATGCTTCAGAAGAAGTGCACAGCTGCATGGATAAAAGCGTTGAACTTTTGGGCATTGGCTCGAATCATTTGCGAAAAATAAAAACCAACGAAACCTTTCAAATCGATACCATTGCGTTACGCAATCAAATTGAAAAGGATTTGACCGATGGCCTACAGCCTTTTTGTCTGGTTGGTAATGCTGGTACCGTAAATACCGGAGCCATCGATGACTTGGATACTTTGGGTGATATTGCCCAAGAATATGGACTATGGTATCACATTGATGGTGCCTATGGTGCTTTAGCTGCCTTATTGGACAATCTAAAACCCCTATACAAAGGGATGGAAAGAGCGGATTCCATTGCCATAGACTTTCACAAATGGCTGTACCAACCTTTCGAGGGTGGTTGCACCTTGGTGCGAAATTGGGATATGCTGAAACGCACGTATTTCAAAAAAGCAGCGTACCTCGATACAGAGCTAGCGAATGATGGGAATCGTTTGGAGTACAACGAACATTATTTTCAATTGTCGCGAAATGCCAAGGCCTTTAAAGTTTGGATGAGCATCAAAGCGTATGGAATGAAGCAATTGAGGGCCATGATTCAAAAAGATATTGATTTGACCAACTACCTGAACGAGCAGGTCGCAAAGGCCCCAGATTTTGAGTTGGTCGCCGATTCACACCTCGCGGTTTCTTGCTTTCGCTACATTGGAAACATGACCGACAAACAAGAAATTGTAGAATTCAACCGGAAGCTCATGCCACAACTTGAAAAAGACGGTCGGGTTTTTATCATGGGTACCCAACTGAAAGGCGACTATGCCATTCGTGCTTGCTTTATCAACCATCGCAAAACAGAAGAAACCACCGATTATCTCTTGCAGGTCATTCGGGAAGTTGCTGAAAAAATACTTGAACCAAAAATGTCTGTCCTCAAGTAAATCCTTAACTCTTTACTAGGAATAAAAAAAGCCCCTTAAGCGGTTGAGAAGACCTTTTGAAGTGGTGATTCAATGTTCGTAAAGGATTACGCACTATTCGTAAGTTTTTTCGCTATTCTTACGTAGACTCCATTGCTTGACAATGTAGTATTGACTAGCTTCTATACCAAACATTAAAATCGAGTAAAATGAAAAAAGGTAAAAAAATTGGTTTGGCATTGAACAAGAAAGTCGTTTCCGACTTTAAAAAAATCTCTATATCTGGTGGATATTCGGGGGGTCCTGGTTGTTATTCAAATACTTGCACTGGTACCGGGCAAGCACCTACACTTAGGTCACAATGTTGTTATTTATAGCTGACCGATAATTTATTCAACATTCGTTTCATAAACAATGTAGTCGAAAATCCCTTGGAATTCAAATGCCAAGGGATTGTTTTTATTGCTCTAGAAAGATTCTCGTTTCTGGACTGGAAAATGTATCACCCTAGCTATCCATTCAATACATCGATTATTTCTTTTAGTCTTGCCTTATTCCTATTGGAAATACTGATTTTGGTGCCATCTTTCATGACGAGGGTTTCTTTTTTCAGGATGGCTTCAATATTCGCAATGTTGATGAGATGAAAGCGGTTAGCCCGGAAAAAACCTCTTCTCCGTAGTAGGTTTTCATAGAACTTGAGATTATTGGAACCCAGTTCAGGGCGACCTTCCTTAAAATAAAACTTGGTGAAATTACCCTCTGCATTGCAGTACAGCACATCATTGAGATCTATGGCCAAAAAATCAAGCCCCGTATTCAAAAAGAAACGAGAATCCTGACTTCTAACAAAACTGGACAAGTACTCTAGCTTTGACTGGTCATAGAAAAGATTTGCCTTTTGCAAAAAGGCGTTGATTATCCCATCAAACTTTTGTTTATCAAATGGCTTAATCAAAAAATAGAAGGCATAGTACTCCAGGGCCTTCAACAAATATTCAGAATGTCCTGTCACAAATATGAGATGAAATGATTTTGTCTCTATTTCATCAAGAAGGTCAAAAGCATTCTCCAATCCTAGTTCAATATCCAATAATACCAAATTGGGCTGCGCTAATCTGAATTTCTGTAGTGCTGTACGCTTGTCAGAAGCTTCGTCGACTAATTCCAGTTGGTTATGCTGACGAACCATTTTTTTAAGAAATTCCAATGTTTCCTTGTCATCTTCTACGATTAAAGTACGTACCTTTTTAAGGTTCATCTTACGAATTGGGATTAAATGCCAACATCCAAGTTAAGAATATTCATTTTTCTAGTAGGAATATCCCAGCTAGCAAATAGCCAGTTCAATAAAACCTCGCAATTAGAAATAGATCTTTTTGCCAAGGATTGCCTTTCGTACAGAAATCCGAATCATCGCAAAAACTTGGAGCATCTGAAAATGCTGCTCAAGCGCGATAGCACTCTACATGGAAAAGCGGAATACCTAACCAAATTGGGAACCTCATATTTCGTCAAAAATCAGCTAGACTCCGCAGCCTCGTTTTACCATAAGGCGATTAATCATCATAGTGATTTGAAGTTAAAATACTATTTGGACGATAAGAGTATGAAAGAAGCCAACTATATGTTGGGCAGAATATATTCAACCCATAAAGACCCTGAAAAGTCATTGAAACATGGTAATAATGCCTTGTTTTATGAAAAGAAATATCCAGACCAAAGATGGAAACCGTATTTGTTAACCTTAGTGGCTAGATGCCATCTTTCGCTAGGTAGTTATAGAAAGGCAACACAATTATTGTTAGAAGTTGAATCAGATAGTTCATATATGTCTATCGCTAGGAATAAGTCTGCTGTTACCTTGCGATTGGGAGTTGTGTACTCAAAAAACTATTTAAACATTCCTGATTCTTCTTCGTATTATTTTAGAAAAGAGATACAATCTGCGTTACGACCCAATGGCTTTCAAAACAACCTACCTTTTGCCTATGCTTATTTAGGCGCTTCTTATAAAGAACAGCATCAAGATTCTGCTTTAATGTATTATAAAAAATCCCTCGAAGCATTCGAACGGAATAGACCTTCTTTTGAGGGGCCTTATGAGCCTACAACAATTGAAGTATCCATTCTGGTGGTTAAAGCCTACGTGAGCCTTCAAGAGAAAGATTATCAAGAAGCTATCAAAAGTGCGCAGTCTGCAATTGGATTTTTGAATTCCATTTCTCGAAATACGGATGAACGGGATATGATTCTCGATGCCTATTCGTATCTGGTGGAAGCACATGAAAAACTTGGAAATTATAAGCAGGCTAATTCTCATCTGAGATCTAAGGAAGCGGTTCTAAAGGATTTTCATAAAAAGGAATTGGAATCCAAAATCGAAGATCTTACCGTCGAATATGAGACGAAGGAAAAGGTAGAAACCATTCAACGTTTGGAAACCGAAAAAGCAAATGCAGACCTCGCTTATGCCAAAAAAAGGTCACAGCTTTTCTTGAGTATTATAGTTGCTGTTTCAATGGTCATATTTCTGCTGGGCGTCTTCCGTTGGAAGAATTTAAAGGAACGGCTACAAAAAATATCCTTGGAACAGCGATTACTCCTATCTCAAATGAACCCCCATTTCATCTTTAACGTCTTGCAAAACGTGATATCCATGATTGGTGATAGGCCTGAAAAAGCACAAAAATTGACTTCGGCACTAGGAAAACTCCTTCGAATGAACTTGCAGAATTCCAGAGAAGACTTTGTAGAAATGGGAGATGAAATCAAAACCTTGGAGTATTATATGGAAATTTACCAGCAAACAGTTGTCCCATTTAGCTTTAAAATAATTCTACCGGAAGATTTAGATATCGAATCCAACAGAATTCCTCCAATGATGGTACAACCACTAGTAGAAAATGCTATAAAGCATGGTGTGTCTTCCCTAAAGGAAAAAGGTAAGATTATTGTAGAATTCAAAAAAGGACTCAATGGTAATTTGACCTGCACCATAAAGGACAATGGGATTGGTTTTGTTGGTAAAAACAGCAATCATCGTTCATTGGGTCTTCAAATTTTGTTGGAGAGGGCACAGAAGTACTTTAAGCGCAAATCAACTGACTTTCTAAAATATATAGACAAAAAAGACAACGCGGAAGGATACAATGTGGTATTGCTGCAGCTACCAATGCTTCAAGACTAAGATGATAGTATCATTATGCAATATTGTTGAAGACGTGTTTACTGAAATACTGCATAAGGTAACCCTTCCACTACCTAAATAAAAAAAGCCGCTTAAAGCGGCTTTTCTTTTATGTACGTCAGGTTTACGCTGTCGCTAAAGAACCAATCTTCTTTTTCAAAGCATCAAACATGATAGGTGTTGCAATAAATACCGATGAATACGTACCTACAAGTACCCCAACAATCATAGCGAACATAAATCCGCGAAGGCTCTCTCCACCAAAAACGAAGATGGCCAAAAGCACGATTAAGGTCGTCAAGGAAGTATTCAAGGTTCTACTCAAAGTACTGTTCAAAGCTTGGTTGATATTCTCGCCGTTGTTCCAACCTTTCAGGTTGACAATTTCACGAATACGGTCAAATACCACCACCGTATCGTTCAACGAGTAACCAATTACGGTCAAGATTGCCGCGATAAACGCTTGGTCAATTTCCATATTGAAAGGCATGATTTTTCCAGTCAAGGAGAAAATACCCAATACAATCATCACATCGTGGAATACGGCGATAACGGCTCCAAGGGAGAATTGCCATTTGCGGAAACGCAACAAGATGTACAAGAACACCACAGCCAAAGAACCAATGATGGCTAAGAAGGCGTTCTTTTTAATATCATCTGCAATGGTAGGTCCTACCTTAACCGATTGCAAAATACCAATGGACTTTTCCGAAGCACCCACAGTGAAATCCTCGAAAGAGGTGCCATCTGGCAAGTACTTTTGAAGCGCAGTATAAAGCTTGTTCTGGATTTCATTATCTACTTCAATACCTTCTACATCTACTTTGTAAGGTGTAGTTACCTTAATCTGGTTGGCTTCCCCAAACGTCTTTACGTTGGTTCCGCTACCAAATACGGTATTCAATTCTGAGGCAATCTCAGAAGGATTCACTGCATTGTCAAAACGAATCTGGTACGAACGTCCTCCAACGAAATCAACCCCTTGTTGCAAACCGGTAGTGAAAAGCGAAAAAGCGCCAACACCTACCAACAGCAAAGAAATCACATAGGCAATCTTTCGTTTGCTCAGGAAGTTGATTCCCATATTTTTGAACAGGTTCTTGGTAATAGGCGTACTGAACTCCAGTTTTCTTCCTTTTTTGGCGATGTAGCCATCAACCATCAATCGTGTGATGAAAATCGCAGTAAATAAGGAGGTTACGATACCAATCAAAAGCGTGGTCGCGAATCCTTTAATTGGTCCTGAACCAAAAACAAAAAGGATAATCGCGGTTAGACCGGTAGTAATGTTCGCATCCAAAATAGAAGACAAGGCATTGCTGAAACCATCAGCAACCGCTTGCGCTTTTCCTTTACCACGTACCAATTCTTCCTTAATCCGTTCAAAAATCAGTACGTTGGCATCCACCGACATACCAATGGTCAATACGATACCGGCGATCCCTGGCAGAGTCAATACCGCACCAAGACTGGTCAACACTCCAAAAATCAAAACGATGTTGAAAATCAAAGCGATGTCAGCAAAAATTCCAGCTTTACCGTAGTAGAAAATCATCCATACCAACACGAAGGCCATGGCAATCAGAAAGGACATAAAACCACTATCGATGGCTTCTTGTCCCAATGAAGGACCCACTACTTCGGACTGGATAATTTCAGCAGAAGCAGGAAGCTTACCCGCTCTCAATACGTTGGCAATATCTTTGGTTTCGTTTACCGTAAAGGTTCCCGTGATTTCGGAACGCCCTCCTGAAATCGGCCCTGAAGAAACCCCAGGAGCGGTGTATACTTTATTATCGAGTACAATAGCAATACCGGTTTGGTTGTTGAAGGCATCACCTGTCAAACGCTCCCATTCCTTAGCACCTTTGGTGTTCATGGTCATGCTCACCGCAGGTTTGTTGTATTGGTCAAAGGTATCTTGGGCGTCAGATACAACGTCTCCGCTGATACGCGGCACTTCATCTCTATTGGATTTCAATGCATACAATTCAGCTACCTCAGCTTCTTTGGAAGGACGTTCCCATAGGAACTTGGCAAATTGAATATCCCCAGGCAACAATCTTCTGATTTGAGGCATTCTCAAATAGGAACCAACTTCAGCAGTATCAGCAATGGCCGCTCTAGCAATGGCAAAGCTGTTAGGACTTGCAGGTAATAATTTACCCATCAATGGATTTACATCATTCGCCAAATCCAATGAATCTTGAGCAACGTCAGAAAGTAACGAATCAATCTCAACCTCTGGCGTAGCAACCGCGGTAGAATCTTGTTCTGCAATGGGCTCTAGAATTTCTTTCAATCGTTCGTTAGCACTGATAAAGAAAGACCCTAGACTTTGGTTGCTTTGTTTATAGGTTTCCCAGAATTCCAATTGTGCAGTTTCAGTAACAATTCTGGTTACTCGTTCAATGTCCCTTGCACCTGGTAATTCAACAACAATTCTTCCGGAATTACCTATTCTTTGAATATTAGGTTGAGTCACGCCAAAACCATCGATACGTTCCCGGAGTACTTCAAATGCCGAAAGAATTGATTCATCCATTTTCGTTCGGATAACAGGTTTTACCTCATCATCACTCATTTGGAAATTGATGACATCACTCATCCCTTTGTTCGCAAAAATATCAGGAGAGGCCAATTTGGTGTCCCCTTTGATTTGATCAAACGCTTCAAAGAAAAGCTCCAAATAGGTTTCGTCACTATTCTTGGATGCTTCATCGGCATTGGCGATGGCTCTATTGAAGACAGGGTTTTTGGTATTATTGGCAAGCCCTTTTAAGATGTCTTTTACCGAAATCTGTAAGGTAACGTTGATACCTCCTTTAAGGTCCAATCCTTTGTTTAGTTCTTTCTTCTTTGCATCATCATAACTCGTGAATCCAAAGACGGAAGTCGAGCCGATGGAATCCAAATAAGATGCTTCTAACGCTTCACGCTTCGCAACATAATCCTCTTCAGCCTCTGAAATTTGGCTCATTGCAAATACTTCGGCATCCTTTTCCAACTTACTCGTGATGAAAGTGTAGGAGAGCTGGTAGATGCTCACCACACCAAAAAGGATAGCGAAAAGCCTTATAAGTCCTTTATTTTGCATTGATTATTAAAATTTTAGATGTTTTCTTAAACAGCGTGCAAATATATCATTTCCCTTCGAGAATTGACAATAGATTTTACGGGAATTGCGCTGCCATTCGACAAGGGGACGAATGAAACAAAAATTGCCCTTTCGAGCAAAGCGGGAAATCGCATCAAATGGATTTCTTCACTACAAGTCCGAAAGGGCAATCTTGATAGGAGA
>JBCBPD010000059.1:0-21745 GCA_039820925.1 Bacteroidota bacterium
AAAAGTAAAACCTCCTTCGGCTCTAGAATCATTGATAGCATAAATACTATCCACAAAGAGAAAGGGTTCAGAGTATGGAAGTTTTTGAATGATTTCGTTTGGTTTCAATACTTTTAGTTTACTATCGAAGACTTTCACCGCCATCCACTTTGATAACGGTACCGGTTATCCATTTGGCTTCTTCTGTGGTAAGCAAATAGACCACGTCGGCAACATCACTTGCCTGCGTCAGTTGTTGGTTGGGATTGCGTTTCAACGCTTGTTTTTTCAAGTGTTCATGGTTTGGAATCATCCGAAAGGAACGAGTATCCACCACCCCTGCCTGAATGCAGTTTACTTTTATACCGATTGGTGCAAACTCCAAGGCCATGCTTCGCACCATTGCCTCCAGCGCCGCTTTTGCTGCTGAAACGGCACCATAACCCGGCCAGGGCCTGCTACTTCCTTCACTGGTAAATGCAATAACTCGAACATCTTCGGAGAACAATTCATTTTGGAACAGGGTTTGTGTCCAATCATAGGCGCTAGTGGCCATAGCCTCTATGGTGAGGGCGAAATCTTGAGCGCTTAAAACTTCCTTCGAATCTTTGTCGTACATGGATTTTAGATTCCCTTTGGCAATGCTATGGACCAAAACGGAAATCTTATCATCCCCTAAAATCGTTTTCACTTCACTTAAAAAAGCTTCCTTTTTAGAAGGGTTCAAAATGTCCATGTTTCTAGAAACTATCATAACATCTGATTCCCTCAACCTTTCAAAGTTGGATTCAATTTCAGCCATATCAGCGCGTCTGTCGCGATGCAAGACAATGAGATTGAAATCCTTTGCGGACAGCTTTTGCGCTGTAGCCCAACCCAAACCACTGCTTCCGCCCAGTATCAATGCCCATTTGTTCTGCTTCATTGACTCAAGTTTTTACCTACCATTCCAATAAAATGCGTTGTGCCGAAAATCCAGGTCCAAAACTCAGCATCAATCCTTTTTGACCTTTTTCGTGAGACTGGTTCAAAAAACGTTCTAAAACATACAGCACAGTCACGCTGCTCATGTTCCCGAAGTCTTTCAAAACGGTTTTTGTATCTTCAATATTTTTCCCCATGGCTCCGAACAAGCGCTCTACGGTTTCCACAATTTTTCGACCGCCCGGATGAAAAATCAAATCATCAACAGCTTCCATTTGCGTGCCGTGTGCCTTTAAAAAGGGGTGAATGATATTTGGGAAATGTTCAGCAATTACTTCCGGAACACTAGGGTCCAAAATCATTTTAAGCCCCGTATTCGTAACATCAAAACCCATCATATGCGTCGCGTTAGTGAAATGATACATGGCCTCACCTATCATCTCCGGTCCATCATCTTGCTCATCTGAAGATAACAGTGCACAAGCAGCGCCATCACCAAAAATAGCGGCGCTGACCATATTTGTCATGGAAAAATCATTCAATTGGAACGTTGCGGTTGGACTCTCAACAGCGATAACTGCCGCCTTCTTACCGGGATTCGCTTTCAAAAACTGTTTGGCATACAGTAACCCTGAAATGCCTGCTGCGCAACCCATTTCAGTAACGGGTAAGCGAACCACATCGGTACGTAGTCCAAGTGCATTAATTAGATAAGCATCCAATGAAGGAATCATGATGCCTGTACAACTCACCGTGATAATAAAATCCAAATCCTCTGGCTGCCAATGGACCTTTTCAAGCGCTTTTTGCAAAACTTGTTCGCCCAAAACTTTCATCTCGCGGATATAGATGTTGTTTTTCTCTTCAAAAGAGGTAGCGGTAAATACTTCTTCAATATCCATTATCCCATATCGACAATCCACCCCAGCACCTTCAAAAATTTTGACCACTTTGCGCTGAAAGCGTTCATCTTGTCCCGCTAGCCAAGTCTTTACAAATGGTATAATTTCAGTCGTTTCCCTTTTATATTTGGGAAGTGCTTTGGCCACACCAACAATCTTAACACTATCCTTCATGGGCAGGTTTCGATTTCATTATCCATAAATAGCGAAAAGCCCATTTCCAAGTAATGGTATGGATTGCGTTTGGTAAGTTTTCGGAAAGTTTCATTAATTCTGATTTTCGAAAGCCTTTTGAGATGGAAATCAACCCATCCACTTTCGCAATTTTGGTTTTAATAAAGAAAAAGCTAAACACTTTAAACAGCACATAGGCCAAACGACTCCTTTGCAAATCATTTATGACCACTCCAACTCGGGCTAATCGCATAAAAGCATTAAGAAAATCAGGTAGCCGCTCTTCTTCGAAATGATGCATGGTCAATGTGTTGATGACAATGTCACAAGAAAACTCCGGTCCGGTTTTGAGAATATCCCGTTTTTCAAACTGGAGGTTGAGGAAATTTTCACTCTTGCTTCTTGCGATTTCCAAAACGTCGTCCCTTAAATCCACTCCTATCAACTTGCTTTTGACACCTCGTTTTGAAAGAAATGTGGACAGTTTTCGCAGAATTGTTCCATCACCACAGCCCATATCCAAAATCACATATTCTTTGCTAACATCTTCCTTTACCAATTGCCAAACCCCTTGAAGCGTAATCCCATCACCCCCCAACAATCGATTGCACCGATTAATGTCTTGATAGGCTTCTTCAAGGCTCGGGGTTCGGAGATTAGGGTCGTCCATGAGCTCCGGTTGTCTGCTTCGCAAGGTAAAATCCATCATCTTACAATAGGGCTTCCATGAGTTTGCATAATTACTGTACTCCAAAATGCTTCCGAACTAGGCAACAGCTGAAGCCCGGTATCCATTAAAGAAGCGTTCATTACCATATTTTGCAAGCGTCTACCCCACCAAAGTCGTTTGGCGAAATGACTTTTCCACATGCTACTATAAGCTTTTTCCATCTGAAGACGAGTATGTGAGGCATCATCAAAATATTTGGTGACAGCATCCGAAGCAATTTTAGCACTGTGCATCGCCATAGCCATACCATTTCCACATAAGGGGTGAATCAGACCTGCGGTATCTCCACACATTAAAATATGATTTTCCACGGGTAGCTTTTTGCGAAAGGAAACTTGAGCAATACTCAAAGGTTTGTCAAATTCAGGGATTGCTTTTTCAAAGAATTGAGACAACCAAGGATTTCTTTTTAATACCTGCTCCGTAAATGTAGCATGGTTACCTGCCTTCTTGAAAGCCTGGTAATCCACCAAGTAGCAAAAGTTGGTAATACCTCCTTCTACTTTGGAAAGTCCACCATATCCACCGGAAAAAGTGTGCAATGAAACTAGATTGTCAGGATGGTCAAAACCAGAATAATGGGCCTTTACCCCTAACCAACTTGATTTCTTAAAGAAAAAAGACCGTTTCAGCTGTTTGTCTAAATTAGACCGTTTGCCATAGGCTCCGATAACAATTGGCGCTTTAAAAAAACTCCCTTGCTTGGTTTGAAGCTCAAATACGTCATTCTCGAAAACAATCTTCTCCACCATTTCAAAATGGAAATCCACACCTATGGAAGATGCAGATTTGTATAGCAAATCATCCAACAAATATCGGCTAATACCAAATCCACCAAGGGGCAAACCCACTTCAAGCTTGCGTCCTGCAGAAGTGCCTAATCGTAAATTGGAAATCTTGGGTAACTTTTCTTGTGGAAGGGAAACGCCTAAACGAGCGAGGTAAGGAAGCACTTCGTTGGATACATACTCACCACAAACCTTGTGCTGGGGAAAGGTATTCTTCTCAATAACCACAACCTGTTTTCCGCGCTTTGCCAAATCCAAAGCTGAGGTTAATCCAGCAAGTCCCCCTCCAATAATGACAACATCATAGTGCTTCACTACTGGAAGATACATCATAAAAACAAAAAATCCCGGCTTTCACCGGGATTCTTATCTGTGTTGTTTTCTGATTTTAGCCTTTGGTATTTTCGTAGGCTTCGTCCTTCAACTCTTTACTTGCCATGATGGCCAATTCCACACGGCGGTTGGCAGCCTTACCTTCGGATGTTTCATTACTTTCCTTAGGCTGGGTTTCCCCATACCACTTGGTCGTAAAACGAGAGGAAGATATGCCTTTCCCCACCAAATATTTGGTTACGGATTCCGCACGTTGTTGGGATAGCTTCCAATTATAGTCTTCCGCTCCAGCGCTGTCGGTATGTCCTTCCACCAAAATGACGGATTTAGGATATTCCTGAAAAATATCAGCCAATTTGTCCAATGTATTGGCGGAAGTTCCTTTTACCTCAGATCTATTGGTATCGAAGTAAACACCGGCATCTTCATTAAAGGTCACGTTGATTCCTTCTCCAACTCGCTTCACCTCTGCACCTGGAATTTCTTCTTCGATACGTTCCGCTTGACGGTCCATACGGTTTCCAATGTAACCTCCAGCTGCACCACCTACAACGGCTCCTATGATAGCACCCAAGGCGGTATTGCCTTTACCAACATTATTTCCAATGACTCCACCAATCACAGCTCCACCAGTAGCTCCGATGGCAGCACCTTTTTGGGTGTTATTGGCATTCTGAATTGCATTACAGCTTAGTATCAAACTCAAGGTAAGCACCATTGAGGTTGTTTTTAGGATTGTGTATTTCATATTAAAGCTTTTTAGAAAATTGGTAAACAACGGTAACAAGCTCCCCATCAACGGAAACATTGGACTTTAAGGTCATGGCTTGGTCAGAAATTGAAGTGATGTTCAAACGATACCCGAGTCCACCGGAAATATCCTTGCGCTTCTCATCGATAAACTTGAATTGCAGTTGACTGGAATAGTTTTGTTGAGGTTCTACCACGGACCAGCGGAAAAAACGGTCTCCACCATTGCAAAGACTTCCCTGGTTTATGGTATAGCGTCCAGTGCTATTGTTGTCACGAAAGAACCAATTGCTGCCTTCAAAGCAAATGTCCTTTGCATCGTTGAAAAGTACGGAACTGAAATTACCGGTATTGTTTTCGTAAGAGATGTCATCGAGAATCCAAGTACCACTAAGCTGGTTCCGTTGACCTCTGGCATTTTTCGATACGGAACAGGAACAGAATAAGATTCCTACCGCAGCGACCCAAAGAAATGTTTGTTTCATCATAAGTATATTGGAGTTTATGGTTTATATACGGTTAAGACACACGTTTTCGTTTTTGGTTTTGTTAAAATCTTGTTAAAGTGATTTTAATAGGCTAACAGTGCTTCAAGTGCTTTTTCAAATCGTTGCTTGGGTAAAAATTGTTCTTCTAGGTTCTTGGCAAAGGGTACTGGCGTTTCCAGACTGCCTATTCGGCGAATTGGCGCATCCAAATACTCAAAGCAATTTTCCGTCACTAAGGCGGCTATGTCGTTCGCAATACCTCCGAACATGGTGTCTTCTTGAAGAATTATCAATTTACCGGTCTTTTTTACGGATTGATATACAGTTTCAATATCAAGAGGTTGAAGTGTTCTCAAATCTATAAGATCTGCCTGAACATTTGGTTTTTTTTCCATGGTTTCCATTGCCCAATGGACGCCTGCCCCATATGAAACAATGGTTACGTCTTCGCCAGTGCGAATATGGGCTGCTTTTCCGAAAGGAATATTGTAATATCCTCCAGGGACATCACCATATACACTTCGGTATAATCCTTTGTGTTCAAAGAACAACACCGGGTTTGGGTCTTCAATAGCCGATATGAGCAACCCTTTGGCATCTGCTGGGAATGCTGGATACACTACTTTAAGTCCAGGTGTTTTGGTGAACCAAGCTTCGTTTGTTTGGGAATGAAAGGGTCCAGCACCGACACCACCCCCACAGGGCATTCGAATGACCACATCCGCATTTTGCCCCCATCGGTAGTGTACCTTGGCCAAATAATTCACTATTGGGTTAAAGCCCGAACTTACAAAGTCGGCAAATTGCATCTCTACAACAGCCTTCATTTGGTTAATGGACAATCCCATTGCGGTAGAGACGATAATGGACTCACAAATAGGCGTGTTTCGAATACGACTCTTTCCAAAATCCTTGATGAATCCTTCCGTTATTTTGAAAACTCCACCATATTCGGCTACATCCTGCCCCATCAGAACAACCTCGTTGAATTTTTCCATCGCTTGACGCAATCCTTGGGAAATGGCGTCTACCAATCTGATGTTCGCAGATGGCCCTTGAGGTTCGATGTTTTCTTGCGAAAAGGCTTGATAGACATCCTCTAGCTCTTCCGTAACAGAACTTTCCACTGCAGCTTCCGCAAAAGCTGCCTTCAAATTTTGGTCAATGTCTTCTGCGATTAACTGTTTGTAGTGTTCGATTTCCTTGTCGGAAAGCACCCCTTCTTCACGCAAAAAATCTTCATAGTTCTTAATAGGGTCTTTTTTAGCCCATCGCTTCATCAATTTTTCAGGTACGTATTTGGTGCCACTTGCTTCTTCATGGCCTCGCATCCGAAAGGTTTTGAATTCAAGCAGTACAGGACGCGGACGCTTTCGCAGCGATTTGCAAAGCTCATCTACCTTGGTAAACACCTCCAAAATGTTATTCCCATCTATGATGCGTGATTCCATGCCGTATCCCTTGGCACGGTCTGCCAAGTCTTCGCAACGGTATTGCTCTTGGGTCGGTGTAGACAATCCATAACCGTTATTCTCTATGCAAAACAATACAGGTAAATTCCAGACAGAAGCCACGTTCATGGCTTCATGAAAATCTCCTTCGCTCGTTGCCCCTTCCCCCGTAAAAACCGCGGTCACCCTCTTTTTTCTACCCAGTAAATCCGCTAAAGCGATACCGTTGGCAACACCTAATTGTGGTCCTAAATGGGAAATCATTCCCACAATACGATACTCTTGTGTGCCAAAATGAAAACTTCTATCCCTTCCTTTAGTGAATCCATAAGCTTTGCCTTGCCACTGCCCAAAAAGACGGTCCAACGGCACTTCTCTAGAAGTAAAAACCCCAAGGTTGCGGTGCATGGGAAGAATGTACTCGTCCTTTTTCAAAGCCCGAGTTACTCCAACCGAGATGGCTTCCTGCCCAATACCACTAAACCATTTTGAGATTTTACCCTGTCGTAGCAAAACCAACATCTTTTCTTCTATCATTCGGGGGCGAAGCATTTCGTAGTATAATTGTTTGAGCCGCTCTCGGTCCAGATTTCCAATGTGGTATCGCATGTAAAGAATATTGTGATAACGAAAGTACTAAAATGGAGTTCCATCCACATCAAAAAGGTTGGCCAATATTCCTTAATTTTGAATAGTTAAAACATCCTTGCCATGAATGCCATACCCAGTGTAGATTTAAGGGATTTTACTTCGGAAGACCCCGCCCGCAAAGAGAAGTTCATCAAAGAAATTGGAGCCGCTTTTGAAGACATCGGCTTTGTCGCTTTACGCGGACATTTTTTGGAACCTGATTTGGTCGAACACCTGTACGAGCAAATCAAAGCCTTTTTCCAACTTCCTCAGGAGACCAAGGACAAATATGAAATTGAAGGTATTGGCGGACAACGCGGATACACCTCATTTGGAAAAGAGCATGCAAAAGGCCGCCAGGAAGGAGACTTGAAAGAATTTTGGCATTTTGGGCAGTATGTTGAAAATAACGATACACTAAAAGCTGAATACCCAGATAATGTATCCGTCTCAGAACTACCGGAATTCGATGCAGTAGGGAAAGAAACCTTTCAAATGTTGGAAAAAACGGCTAGGTATGTGTTACGAGCATTGGCATTGCACTTGAAATTGGAAGAAACCTATTTCGACGAATGGATTACCAACGGAAATTCCATACTACGTCCCATCCACTACCCTCCTATAAAGGAAGAACCCAAAAATGCTGTTAGAGCGGCTGCGCATGGGGATATCAATCTTATTACACTATTAATGGGAGCCCACGGCAAAGGGTTACAAGTACAAAACCATGAGGGCGAATGGGTTGATGCCATTGCCGCACCAGACCAGCTTATGATTAATGTTGGGGATATGCTATCGAGACTTTCCAATAACAAATTGAAATCTACGATTCACCAAGTAGTAAACCCTCCCAAAGAACTTTGGGGTACTTCGCGCTACTCTATACCTTTTTTCATGCACCCTATTAGCGAAATGCCTTTGAATTGCCTTGAAAACTGTGTGGATAGTGAGAATCCGAAAGGCTTTGAGGATACGACTGCTGGAGAATACCTGCGTGAACGACTTATTGAGTTGGGCTTAGTTAAAAAATGATTTATGGATTTAAAGGACCAGCTAAGTCAGCTTTTTCCAGACCATGTCCCAGAAACCTCAGAAAATGAGCAGCCAAGTTCAGAAGAGGGCTATTGGATGCAAGAGGACCCCATCATTTGCAAATATGAAAAACGAAAAGGCAAACCTGTAACACTATTGGAAGGCTACAATGGGGCTGAAAAAGATTTTAAAGCGCTGACCAAAGACCTAAAACAACTTTTAAGCGTGGGGGGCAGTTTTAAAAACGACGTTATTCTCATTCAAGGCGATTATAGGGACAAGATTATGGACTTTTTGAAGGAAAAAGGGTTCAAGGTCAAGCGTGTTGGTGGGTAGTTTTTCTACCTTGAATCTTAGGATAGTTCTTACGCTGTTAAATTTTGTGTCTGAAATCCAATGTTTTAGGAAAAAATTTTTGAGTTTTTTGTTTTAATCTTACTTTTAATCCCTAACCAACGAAAACTAGGCCCTAAATGAAATCATTGTTGCATATCACCAATGGGGACAACTTCACCTCTCGGCTTAACACACTCGATTTAAAAGGCGATATCATCACTTGGCGCGAAATGCTTTGTGAAGGAAAGACCTTGAGTAACGTGGGAAGTGAATCGTTCTGGAAGACCCGTTTTGAATTCTTGAACAAGAACTATCGCGTATCCAAATCTTGGTTCGTTGAGAAAACTTTAAAGGAATATCGTTCGCTATGCAACCATAAACAACAGGACCAAATCGTACTCTGGTTTGAATACGACCTTTTTTGTCAAGTCAATATGCTGGCTGTTTTAAGTTGGTTAAAATCCCATCGCCGCCACGCAGAGATTTCGTTGGTTTGCAGTGGTAGAGAAGACAATAGCGGGAAATTATACGCTTTGAACGAGCTGTCCACAGAAAAATTATTGGAGCTCTACGAAAATCGAATCACCCTAACCCAAGACGATATTGAATTTGCAGACTATGTCTGGCAACTCTATTGTAGTGACAATCCAATGCGCTTGGAAAACGTGATTACCCATAATTCATTCCAATTTGATTATCTATCGGAAGCAATTCAGGCCCATTTAAAACGTTTCCCAACAATTAAAAACGGTTTGAATGATTTGGAAAACAGAATACTGGAAACCATAGCATCCGAAAAACCAGAAACACGAAAAGCCTTGTTAGGTTCATTGTTGACCAATCAAGGTTTTTATGGTTTTGGAGATTCCCAATACGAAAGAATGATTTCCAATTTGCGTCCCTTGCTGAGTTCTTTGAATCCTGTTAAGCTCACCAGAAAAGGTAAGGACGTACTTCAGGATAAATTGAATTACTATTCTCAAATACGTGATAATCAACAGTATTTGGGTGGTTCTTTAAAGTATAACTTCCTATATAATTCCGCGAACGACCGCATTCTAAAATTATAGTATGCTGTTTGAACTATCCGAACTCATTCTCAATCCGGATGGGAGCATCTACCATTTAAATCTTTTACCGGAAGACTTGGCCGATACGGTAATTACCGTGGGAGACCCTGAGCGTGTTGCCTCAATTTCCAGGCATTTTGACCGTTTGGATATCAAAAAAACGAAACGAGAGTTTTGCACCCACACGGGATGGTACAAAAAGAAAAGAATTACCGTGATTTCTACCGGTATTGGCACGGATAACATTGATATCGTTTTCAATGAGTTGGATGCCCTAGCCAACATAAACTTTGAAAAAAGAACCCTTAACGAGGAACCTAAGAAGTTATCTATCTTTCGAGTAGGCACCTCAGGAGCCATTCAAGAGGATATTCCGGTAGATTCCTTGTTGGTGAGTGATATCGCCATTGGCTATGATGGTTTATTGCATTTCTATGAATCCGATGTAGTACGCGATTTACCATTTGAAAATGCTTTAGCAGATTACATGAAAACTCCAGGGTTCTCTTCAACTCCCTACATTGTTGAAGGGTCAAACTACCTTAAAACCATTTTTGAACAAGAAGAATTACGCACTGGAGTTACGTTAACCAATGCAGGTTTTTATGGCCCTCAAGGCAGAACCTTACGGCTGAAGCCCAAAATGTCGGACTATAACGCCAAGCTTTCCAACTTCACTTACGAGGACAAGAGAATTACCAATTTTGAAATGGAAACCGCTGGTATCTATGGTATGGCTAAACTTCTTGGACATGAAGCGATTTCCTTGAACGCCATTCTAGCAAACCGAATCACAGGTGAGTTCTCAAAAAAGCCCAATGAGACCGTTTCGGAACTCATCCATCTCGTATTGGAAAAAATTTCCCAATAGAGCTTAACCTTTCCTTCATATTAGACGTTTTCGCTTTCCCTATTTTTAGAAAAAACTGAAATGAGTGATAAAAAACTCAAGAATCGGGATGTAAATTGGCTTTACTTCAACGAAAGGGTACTACTCGAAGCTGCCGAACCCTCCACTCCCCTGCTGGAAAGAATCAAATTTCTAGCAATATTCTCTTCCAATCTCGATGAGTATTTTAAAGTACGTATCTCTCAACTCCGCCAATTAAAAGGGGTTGACAAAAAAATCCGGAAACCACTCATATCCAAGCCGAACAAAACACTAAAGTTTATCCTAAAAGAAATTGGGGAACAGCAAAAACGCTTTGGTGCCATTATTCAAGCTACCCTTCAGGCATTAAATGAAGAGGGGCTAACATTACTTAGCGCTAATACCTTGGGTGATAATCACAAAACATTTTTAAAATCGTGGTTTGAAGAAAACCAAGAAGCTTTTAAAATAGTTACACAACAACCTCCCATAGAGTTCAAAGATGGAAGCATTTACATGATGACCTGTTTTGATGATGAAACCTTTGAAATCATTACGCTACCCACGGATGAATTCGGGCGTTTTCTCAAGGTTTCAGATACTTTACACGAATATGCTTATTTAGACGATGCCCTACGAACCAATGTGCTACAGCTGTTTCCGGAGCGAAATGTTATCGCTTGTCGCAGCATTAAAATTTCCAGGGATGCAGAACTCTATCTCGATGATGACTATACGGATACAGAGTTGGTGGAACGCATTCATGAAGCCCTACCCCATCGCAATACAGGACAACCCACTCGGGTACTTTACGACCCAGAAATACCCGCTTCGCATTTAGCGCTTTTAAAGAAATATTTCGGTCTGGATATTGTGGATATGGTTTCTGGTGGGGTTTATCACAATATTTCGGACTTCTTTGGTTTTCCCAATCCCTTTGATGACAATCGTTTAAGTTATCCTCCGAAAACCCCGCTCCAGCATCCGCAATTAAGTGCTTCGGTTGATTTTTTTGAATTGATTTCAAAAAAAGACCAATTGGTTCATTTTCCTTATCAGTCTTTCGATTGCGTAGAACAATTTATGGAACAGGCCGCTATACATCTGGAGGTAAGTAGCATCAAAATCTCACTTTATCGTATCGCGAAAAACTCAAAGCTATCTGATGCGTTACTATTGGCTCTAAAAAACAAAAAAGAAGTCGTGATTTTTGTCGAGGCCCAAGCCCGATTTGATGAAGAAAACAACATCAAATGGGGACGAATTTTCCAAGAGCATGGTGCCAAAGTCATTTTCAGTGTACCTAACGTTAAGGTTCACTCCAAAATTCTATTGGTAGAAAAGCAGACGAAAGAAACCGTTCAAAGATTCGCTTACATTGGAACTGGGAATTTCAATGCGAAAACTGCAAAACTCTATTGCGACCATGGTCTCTTTACCGCCAACACTCGAATTACCCGAGACCTAGCACAAGTTTTTGGGGTTCTGGAACGGAAATACATTGTCCCCAAGTTGAAATATTTGTTGGTTTCCCCTTTTAATACACGCCTTACTTTTTTAGAGCTTATTGAATATGAAATTGAACAAGCGCGACTAGGGTTACCCGCAAAGATTACCCTAAAAATGAATAGCTTGGAGGATACCAAAATGATTCGCGAACTACTGAAAGCCAGTAAAGCCGGTGTTGCTATTCGTTTATTGGTTCGTGGGTTCTGTTGTCTTTCGCCAACCCTGGAAGACGAATTGGAAGATGGCGCGAAACCCATCAAAATCACCAGCATTGTAGACCGATATTTGGAACATGGCAGGATTTATCTATTCCATCATGGTGGCAAAGAAAAGATGTATATGGGCTCAGCCGACTGGATGACGCGGAACTTAGACCGAAGAATCGAAGTGCTTACCCCAATTTTGGACCAGGACATTTTCCAAGAACTTCAGGACATTCTTCAAATTCAATTGAAAGACAACGTAAAAGCCCGTATTTTGGATGCGGTGGATAGCAACACTAGGGTTTCACGAATAGCGGGAGAACCTGAAGTCCGTTCTCAGTATGCCATTTACGACTATCTAAAAACCAAAATCAATTGAAAGAAATAACCATAGCTGGCGTTCCAGAGCATTTTAATCTCCCGTGGCACCTCGCAATAGAAGAAGGTGTTTTCGAAGACCGTGGTCTAGCACTTACTTGGCTCGATGTTCCTGAAGGTACGGGAAGGATGTGCGATTTGGTGAATGATCGCGAAGTGGATATGGCCGTGGTTTTAACCGAAGGCGCGCTTCGACATGCCGCTAAAGGACATCCGATTACCATTTTACAAGAATATGTGGGTTCACCCCTACTTTGGGGTATTCACGTAAACGCGGAAAGCGAGCATGAGCAATTACAAGATTTAGAAGATGCTCCAGTTGCCGTGAGCCGAATAGGAAGCGGAAGTCATTTAATGGCAATGGTACACGCACAAACATTAGGTTGGCCAACCAATACGCTTGACTTCCGGATTATAAATCATCTTGACGGAGCGGTAGCATACCTAAAAGAAAATCCTGAAACGTATTTTTTGTGGGAACACTACACCACAAAACCTTTGGTCACCGAAGGGCATTTTAAACGTTTAGGTGATTTTCCAACCCCGTGGCCTTGTTTTGTCATCGTGGCGCATCCAGAATTCGTGAAAAGCCAACCAGGTTTGGTTCGGCATACATTGGAAACTATCAACCGCTATAGCTCGGAGATTAAAGACATCCCCAGTATAGACCGAACATTTAGCAATCGATACGGTCAAGAACTAGAAGAAATCCAAGCATGGCTAAGCACAACAGAGTGGTCGCAATCTCAAATCAGCAAAGAAACACTGCAGGAAGTTACGGAAAGCCTCAGGTCACTGAATGTACTGGAGCAACCTTTGGATATCGAATCCCTTTTGTACCGACCCTAGGAAAAAAACTTGTTTATCAAAACCCGGAATTTTAAGTCGGAAAGTGGTTTTTGAACTGTATCGGTAACATCTGGACACGCCAAGGCCAATTTTCGGTTTTCCTCCGTGTCAAGGGCTGTTAGCATTACAATGGTTATCTGCTCCCGAAAGGCATCATCAAACTGTTCTGCAAATGCATTTAAAAATTCCCATCCGTTCATTACGGGCATATTGGTATCCAAAATCAACAAACAGGGAAAATCTTCTTCTTGATTCCATTGCTTCAGTTGGGAGATAGCCTCTTTTCCATTCTCTGCAATGTAAACGGGGAGACCGGCATCAACTTGACGAATAAAAAACTTATTCAAAAAGTTGGTCGTTTCGTCGTCATCAACGAGTAAAATTGACTTTAACTTTTTCAAAAAAATTGGTTTGGTAGTTCGGCTTCCCAACAAACGTACGAATAATCTTATTATGTTTGGACGTTAATTCCAGATTTACCAAACGATAGGCTGGTGGCCAAGTTTTGCCAATAACGCGTTTGTTTTGCTAAAATGTTGGTTGCCAAACCATAGCCCACGGTTGGCACTTAACGGCGAAGGATGCCCTGAAGTTAGGATATGATGCTTGGTGGTATCAACCAATCTCGCCTTCTTTTTGGCGAAGCCGCCCCAAAGTAAAAAGACCAAGCCTTCATGTTTTTCCGATAGCGTTTGGATAACCGCATCGGTAAAGGTTTCCCAGCCTTTGTTTTGATGGCTTCCGGCGGCATGCGCCCGCACAGTAAGCGTAGCATTCAAGAGCAGAACTCCTTGTGAAGCCCAACGCTCTAGATTCCCGCTTTTCGGATATGGCACACCGGTATCTACTTTGATTTCTTTAAAAATATTAACCAAAGAAGGTGGATGTGGTACCCCATCGTTTACTGAAAAACATAGTCCATTGGCTTGATTGGGACCGTGGTACGGGTCTTGTCCAAGTATAACCACCCGAGTGGAATGGAAGGGACTATGGTCAAAGGCAGAGAAAATATGTTTCCCTTTAGGATAGCATTGATATTGTTGATATTCACGCTTCACAAAGGTCACCAATTGTTGAAAATAGGGTTGGTCAAATTCCTTTGCCAATAGGGCTTTCCAAGAATGTTCGAGGGCTACGTTCATAGAGGATTTTCGTAATTCCACAAAAGAGCTGTTTTTTGTGGATTTTCAAACAAATAATAGGGTTTAATGAATATCTTTACAGCTTGCTTTTTAATTGATTAAATGAATCTCAAATATAACATCGTTTACCTGAAGAAACTGTATCCGCTTCGAATTAGTCGCGGGGTTAGGGATGGACAGCATAATCTTTTTGTTTCCATTTCGGAAAACGGCCAAACCGGATGGGGCGAAACTTCACCTGGGGAGAGCGAAGGTGCCGGAACAGCTGAGGCTGCGCAGGCTTCATTGGAAGGATTTTTGGCTTCCGGGATTTCGCTTGATGCCATTCATGAAGTATATGATGCTGCTCGAGAACATAAAGTAGCGCCCTGTGCCCTAGCGGCCTTGGATATGGCACTTTGGGATTTGCGTGCCAAACAAGGCAAAATGCCCTTATATCGGATGTTGGGATTCCCTGTCCCTAAAAAAGCAACGTCTATTACTTTGGGTATTATGACGCCTGAAGAAGCCAAAGAAAGGCTTCCCCTCATTTTGGAAAACCAAGGTATTAGAACATTAAAAGTGAAGTTAGGTAACAACGATGGTATTGAAGCGGATAAGGCCATGTATCACGAGGTGCTAGCCTACAGCAAAAAATATCCCATTTCAGTTCGTGTGGATGCGAATGGAGGCTGGTCACTGGAAGATGCCAAGCACATGATGGCATGGTTGGCTGAACGAGGCTGTGAATATGTGGAACAACCTTTAAAGGAAGGGCAAGAAGGGGATTTACCAGAACTGTTCAAGAATAGACCCTTACCTATTTTTGTTGATGAATCCTGTCGCTTTGCAGAAGACATTCCCAAATGGGCGCATGCAGTAGATGGTGTCAACATGAAGTTGATGAAATGTGGCGGGGTTACCGGAGCGTTACGAATCATTTCAACCGCACAAGCTTTTGGATTAAAGACCATGATTGGTTGTATGGGCGAAACCTCCATTTCCATTGCAGCGGGTGCGGCTGTTTCAGGCGTATTGGACCATATTGATTTAGACTCCCATCTTAATTTGAATCCAGACCCATGCGAAGGCGCTCCTTTGGTAAACGAAGTCGTCGTTCCTACTGAATCTCCTGGCCACGGAGGACATTTTTCAAAATCACTAGAATAAAATAATTGCTTACCTAAATACCATTGACACCATGTTTGCTTCAAATGAACCCCTTTGCATTTTTATGGAAGGCGCGTTGGATAACGATGCTGGAAAAATGGGTTATGGCCTCATGCGCTTCTCAAAACACCCTATTGTTTGCGTAATTGATTCCAATTTTCAAGGAAAGACCGTCAGAGAGGCAGTCGGATTGCCTTATGACATTCCCGTTGTTGGAAACATCGAAGAGGCCCTTGCTTACAATGCCAGTATTTTGGTTCTCGGTATTGCGCCTAGTGGAGGTAGATTTCCAGATACCTGGGACGAACCCATCGGCATTGGATTGAAACACGGCCTATCCCTCATTAATGGATTACATGACGACCTAAATGCACGTTTTGGACATCTATTGAAAGAGAATATGATTTGGGATGTGAGGAAGCCTAAGGCATCGTATCCCATTGCCTCAGGAAAAGCCGCAGAATTACAGAACAAACGGATTTTGATGGTAGGCACCGATATGGCTTCTGGCAAAATGACCGCAGGACTTGAACTTTACGCAGCACTTTTAGATAAAGACATCGATACTGGTTTCGTTCCAACGGGACAAATTGGGATTACTATTATGGGCAATGGTATTCCTTTAGACGCGATAAAAGTAGACCATGCGGCCGGTTCCGTACAAGAAGCAGTTTTAGAGCAAAAAGACAAAGATGTCATTATTATTGAAGGACAAGGTTCTTTTGCACATCCCGGTAGTACTGCCACCCTACCCCTAATGCGCGGGTCACAACCCACACATCTCATTTTGTGTCATAAAGCAGCGCATGACCATCTGCGTTATCCGGTTTCTCATATTCCCATTCCGCCCTTGGATGAGTTTATTCGTTTGAATGAAGCAATGACGGGTGTATGCGGTTCACAAACGCAGGCTAAAACCTTGGGCATTGCATTAAACACGGTTGGGCTATCTGATGAAGAAGCAGAACAAAAGGTTGCCGAAACGGAAAGCAAAACAGGGCTTCCCACCACGGATGTCATTCGCTTTGGAATTGACAAACTATTGGATGCGACTTTGAATTCCTAAAAGCCTTGTTCTTTAAGGTTTGCCACAGAAGCCAAGGGAATTCCACTATCTTTGCGCTGCTAGAAAAAGAACATGCAACAAATTCATTCCAAAACCCTTCAAGATTTAGAATTCGACACGGTGCTGAACCAACTATCTGCACGGTGCAATACTGAATTGGGTAAAGCCGCGGCCAAATCGGTTCAGCCGCTTTTGGATGAAGGATATTTGATGGATTTATTGGGACAAACCTCAGAGTACCTTTCCTCTTTTTCCAATGAAAATCGAATTCCCAATCATGGGTTTGATGCTATCGACAAGGAATTGAAATTGTTGGGCATTGAAAACACCACCATCGAGTTAGCAGGTTTTAGAAGAATCAGCAATTTGTGCAGCACCTTTAGCTTGCACAAAAAGTTTTTCAAAAAATTCAAAGAGTATTACCCCCTTCTGTTTGCCTTTGCACAACAATGGGAAGAAAATACCAGCATCCCTCAGGAAATCGGGAACGTCGTCGACCGTTTTGGTGAAATTCGAGATTCCGCTTCATTGGAACTGAAGCATATCCGCATGCAAATCAACGAGGTGCGCGGGAAAATCAACCAAAGTTTTGGTGTTGCCCTGCAACGCTACAATTCACTGGATTATCTCGATGACATCCGGGAATCCGTGATGGAAAATAGAAGGGTGCTTGCCGTGAAGGCCATGCACAGGCGTAAAGTAAAAGGTACCGTAATGGGTTCTTCGAAAACGGGTAGCATTGCCTACATCATTCCGGAGTCCACCCTGAATTTTACGCGGGAGCTTAGCAATTTAGAATACGATGAACATGAAGAAATTCAGCGTATTCTAAAGGAACTGACAGACTACATCCGTCCTGAAGCCTATCTTTTGAAAGGGTACCAGGATTATTTAACCCATATTGATGTGACTGCGGCTAAAGCAAAATATGCTGAAGAGATGAATGCCCTGTTGCCAGAAATCAATTCGGAACGGAAGCTTGAACTTCGCGATGCCTATCATCCCCTCCTCTATCTCTCCAACAAACAGAAAAGCGAAAAAACTTGGCCACAAACGATTGGTTTGACCGCCGAAAATCGAATCATCGTCATCTCGGGGCCTAATGCAGGAGGTAAAAGTATTACCCTAAAAACCATTGGATTGCTACAGCTGATGCTGCAAAGTGGTCTTTTGATTCCGGTGCATGAGCGAAGCACGGTATGCTTTTTTGACCGAATCCTGACTGATATTGGTGACAACCAGTCCATCGAAAATCACTTGAGTACGTACAGCTATCGCCTTAAAAACATGAATGCATTCTTAAAGAAATGCAATTCCAATACGCTGTTCTTGATTGATGAGTTTGGTACAGGTTCAGACCCGGAATTGGGAGGCGCGTTGGCCGAAGCCTTCTTGGAAGTCTTTTACGAGCGGGAAGCCTACGGAGTGATTACCACGCACTACGCCAACCTGAAAGCCTTGGCCAATGAATTGCCTCATGTCACCAATGCCAATATGCGGTTCAACTCCAAAACCTTGGAACCCACTTTTCAATTGGTATTGGGAGAGGCAGGAAGTTCGTTCACCTTTGAAGTAGCACAAAAGAACGGTATCCCCTACAGCCTTATAAATAAGGCAAAAAAGAAAATTGAAAGAGGAAAAGTCCGTTTTGACGCGACCATAGCCAAGTTGCAAAAGGAACGCAATAAGATGGCACAAACCGGTTCACGTTTACAAGAGGAAGAAATCAAAGCACGTGAAGAAGCGGAGAAACTGGAAAAACTAAATGCCAAAATCAAGACCAAACTTGAGAATTATCAGGAGTTGTACGACCACAACCAACGCATGATTCAGTTGGGCAATAAAGTAAACACTGCTGCCGAACGCTATTTTATCGACAACAAAAAGCGGCCTTTGATTTCGGAAATGTTGCGCATCGTTGAAACGGAAAACAGCAAGCGGAAGAAAACCACAGCAAAACAAGCCAAAGCCAAACAAAACCAAAAGAAACAGGTTGCACAAGAACTAGAAGCAAAAATCAAAAAGGTACGGGTTGCCAAAAAAGTAGAACAAAAAAAGGTTGAACAGGCGGAAAAGAACAAACCCCGTCCCGTATTCAAAATTGGTGACCGAGTTCGTATGTTCGACGGTAAAGCCATTGGAAGTATAGATGTTTTGGAAAAAGGAAAAGCCGTGGTTAACTATGGCATGTTCACTACAAAAGTGAGCGTAGAACAATTGGAATTGGTAGAAGCGAAAAAATGAAAAGGTCCTATACCCTGTATCAAAAAGGCTTGTCGATAAGCACGGACATTTTCGTGTATAATGACAAAGTTTGTATCCGGGAAAATAGCAATAGTGGAGAACACTATATGTATGTGTCCAAAGATTCGGAAACTTCGCTTTTGAAAGCCTTGGAAGCGAAATCGTTTTTGCAACGTCTTTTTGAGCGAAAGAAACCCGATGTTTCTGAACACAAACTAGGAATATTGGCTTTAATGGCCGAAAAGTTCACGGATATGGAAAAAGACCCCGACCCAAAAATCCGAGCCTTCTTCAAAAAACATGAAATTAAGTACACCACCGATTATTGGCCTGATTCCGATAGATTCTGACAATAACACAAAAAACAGCCGGCATCAAGTTGTTGAATCCACAACCTGAGGGGCCGACTGCATGTTATGCTTTTTCAGCTAAAACTACCCTAGTTGCAGCTTATGCCTTGAAAGGTATATTCCGTACATATGCCAAGTACCCGCTTGGAACAAAAGGCTTCATAACAGCGTTCACTATCCAGATAGCCGATTTCTTGCTCACCTAAGGTTCTCCAAACCAAATCCCAGAACTGGAATTGAATAACGACATCGTGGGCACCATCTGGCGGGGCATCATTAAAAAAGATGTTTTGCTTATTTACTGTCTCCCAACCGGTTTCCTTTCGATTTTGCGTTCCTTCCTCTTTGTAAGAGAAACGGAAACGAACATTCGGTAAGATAGTTTTACGCAATCTGGCATTTTTGTGAACATAGGAAAAAGGTCCGCAACGCTCAATTCTATAATCGGTATTGTACCCCATTTTTGCAATGCGATTATCTTTCAAATATTTAACGGTGTAACCAATGGGCGCTCCTGGATTGTTTCGGCTATATAAAGAACCTTCTTCTATTACATAATTCAATCCGCCTTGACCTTCGTCCACACTGGAACCAGAAATCACTTTAGATGCGATTTCAGCATTACCTCCAATGGTAACAATATTTATGGTGGACTCTTTGATGACCTTTTCATAATCCGCGTTGATTTCTACGGTGGCATCACGAGTGGCAGTTTTGTACTCCAATACCGCTTCCAGATTTACGTCAGTTTCTGTATCGGTGGTTTCCATGCGCATCATAATAATACGGCCATATTGCACAGAACTTACATAGGCAGGGGGTGCTTCATTGGTCAAGACAGATTGTGCGGTTTCCAAATCCACATCATTCCCCAGCATGGCAGCAGGACTATCAGGTGTTTCAGCGATTACTTCATAAAAGACCTGACGATACAACAGCGTAGCTACTCGTTTTTCTTCGGTCTTGGTGTAGTTGAATTGGGAATCAAAAGAAGAACCCGCGGACCACTCGGCACTTACCCCCAAATCCAAGCTCATTTGCTCTCGGGTGTAGGCCGTGGTTTTTTCAAAATAGGCTTCCGAATCGATTTCGTAGCCCTGAGGTTGAATTTGGGCGTTCCAATATTCCAAGGTTTCGTCAATCTTCGCTTGGGTATTTCGATAGGTTGGGTCTTCTACGGTAATGTTACCCCCTTGACCAATTCCCGGCAGTTCCACTCGAAGTTGCGTTGGCGCTTTTGAGATTTGTAAGGGTTGCGGTACCCCATTGAGCAATTCGCCATTTCCAATAACAAGCGCTCCAGGATAAATGACCGCCAAGGTCGGGTCGAACATGACCACATCCTGAAAATTTGAACGGATGTTGTAATCAATGGTTCTACACTCGGTAACCGTCCCTAGTGAAGTAGTTCTTCTCACGCGTTCTTCCGACGGGTCCGTTCCGGTAGTAGACTGTACATTCAGCAATCGTTCTGGGTCATAGGACAAAGCAGCGATAGCATCATTAATGGCATCCAAATCTGGATTGACCTCTTCTTCTGGTTCTTCGGGCTCTTCGGGTTCATCGGTTGGGTTTTCATCGCCGTCACCTACTGAAGTGATAGGAGGGTCGATAGGTTCGATATCTCCACCACAGGAAAGAACAGTAATTAGTACAAAACAACATAAAAGCAAAGACCACAAGAGTCGGGCCCTTAAAAAAGTGGATTGGGTTGACATAACGTTTTGGTTTTTAGGATTCAACACTTCCAAAACTAGGGTCAGAACCCGCCCACACCTAATTTTGGGCATGGACAAAGTATGGACAATATAACCTGACATCAGAGAAAACCTACATGGACTGAGGATTTTTTGCTATATCACAAAACACCTTGTAAACCCAATAAAATCAGGGTGTTACAAGCAACTAAAATTTTTTTTTGAGAAGAGAATACATGGACATTTTGTGGACAACTCTATATTTCTTGCAATTTGCCTCCCTTGGTCAATACAACTTATTAACTACCTTTCGGAAAGCCATCAACCTCTCATGAAAAAGTTCAAATATTTTTTTATCACCTTTTCTTTCATTCCAATATTTGTTTTTGCACAACTGCAAGGTTCCAAAAAAATAGATAGCCTCAAATCCCTCTATGAAAAATCAACCGACATAGAAGAAAGAGTTGAGCTCTTGAGAAAAATGTTCAATATACAGTTGTACATCGAACCAAATAGGTCCGAAGAATACGCTCTAGAGATTTTGTCCATAGGAGAAGGTAATAGTGATAAAAGACATATAGCGCTGGCAAAATTCTGTTTAGGAAATTACCATTACATAAAACATCAGCACGATTCGGCTGCCATATTTTATCAAAAAGCTATAGATATTTCTTTAAAAAATGGTTATGAAACCATTCAT
>JBCBPD010000060.1:0-21372 GCA_039820925.1 Bacteroidota bacterium
CCAAAAATGACCGTCAAAGAGGGTAAAGGTAACCTAGGGGTAAAATTAAATCCGCTGGAATCCCTTATCTTAAAACTGAAATAAAAAAAAGCGGATTGCTTTACAATCCGCCCCACGGTTTAGTGGTTGGTTAGTTATCTTTATTTAGTTTTTTAGCTGAGAACGGTCAAAAATAACAATTTACTAAAAATTAACATAAAAAATAGATTAAAATTAATTTCAAAACGTCAAAATTCAATATTTGATACCTTGCCGTGGGTTTTGAAACGAAAATGAAATTTTAATCTGACATGAAAAATGAAAAAAACAATTCTTTTCTTTTCTATTGTTTTTATGATTTCCTGTAAAGAAAAAACATCCGAGTTTTTAGTCATAGGGCATCGCGGAGCGATGGGGCATGTGATGGAAAATACTTTGGCCTCCATTGAAAAGGCCATGGAAATGAATGTAGATATGATTGAGATTGATGTGTTTCGGATTAAGGATGGCGAAATCATTGTTTTTCATGATGACTTGGTGGATGAACTAACCGATGGGAAAGGACCTGTGGAAGGGTATGACCTAGATAGTTTGGGAACCCTAACGCTGCATGGAGGGCATAAAATTCCAACTCTCGTTCAAGTGATGGACCTTATGGCTAACCAAACACCGTTAAATATTGAACTGAAAGGTGCCAATACCTCGGAAGCAGTGAATACCATTATTCAAGATTATGTTGCGAAGGGTATTTGGACGGAAAACAATTTTGTTATTTCCAGCTTCAGATGGGATGAACTTCGCATGATGCGGCAAATCAATCCGAATATTGCCATAGCTGTACTCACAGAAGAAGAACCTCTGGAGGCTATTCCAGAAGCAAAAGCCTTGCAAGCGATAGCCATAAATCCGGACTTTACAACCTTAACTGCAGAAAAAACCGAGGCGATTCATGAAGCAGGCTTCAAAGTATTTCCTTGGACGGTAAATGAGCCAAAAGATATTGAAAGCATGAAAACTTTTGGTGTAGACGGAATTTTCATCAATTACCCAGAAAGGGCGAGATAATGTTTGATGTTATAGTTGTAGGTGGAGGTGCGGCCGGGTTTTATGGTGCCATTCAGATGGCCAAGGCGAACCCAAACCTGTCTATAGCCATTTTGGAACGTGGAAAAACCGTGCTGTCCAAAGTGAAAATCTCCGGTGGTGGTCGATGCAACGTGACACAAGGGCAGTTTTATGCCGATGAAATGACCAAGGGGTATCCTAGAGGAAATAAGGAACTCTTGGGTCCTTTTTACACCCATGCACCCTCCGAAGTAATTGCATTTTTTGAAGAACATGGTGTATCGTTGAAAACGGAATCTGATGGTCGTGTCTTCCCTAAAAGTGATTCCTCACAAACGGTGATAGATTGTTTTATGGACCTCACAGAATCCCTTGGCATTAAAGTCCTTAGGAATAGCTCTGTAAAAAACCTAACGCTTCAGAAAGAGGGAACTTGGCAAGTGACTACCATGAACAAGCACTATATAGCCAGAAAAGTATTGTTGGCCTCCGGCAGCAATAGTAGAATTTGGCAAATGATGCAGGACCTTGGTCATACCATTATAGAGCCCGTACCTTCATTGTTTACCTTAAACATAAAGGACGAGCGGTTAAAAGGAATTCAAGGCATAAGCACGAACGCTAGCATTTCGGTACCTCCTAAGAATGTTTTCGTACAACCTTCCAATCTAAAATTGAAAAGTCTTCCTAAAAAAGAACCTGTTTTACAAGAAGAAGGCCCTGTACTGATTACGCACTGGGGACTGAGCGGCCCTGCGGTATTAAGACTTTCGGCTTGGGGAGCCCGAGTTTTGAACGAATACAAATACAACTTTAAGGTTATTGTGAATTGGACACCTGACTACACTTATGAATCCATGTCACAATACCTGAATGAGGTGAAGGAAGCCGAAGGGAAAAAGACGGTTGCCCGCACCAAAGCGGTTGAAATTCCGCAAAGATTGTGGATGAGTTTGGTCAATGCGGCTGAAATTCCCAAAACACAGCGTTGGGCAGAAACCAATAAGAAACAAATTTTGGCTTTGGCGGAACAACTCACCCAAAGCAGTTTTCGGGTGGAAGGCAAAAGCACCTTCAAAGAAGAGTTTGTAACGGCCGGAGGCGTTGATTTAAAGGAGGTGGATTTCCGAACCTTTGCCAGTAAAAAATTACCGAACCTTTACTTTGCTGGTGAAGTTTTGAATATCGATGGCATTACAGGAGGCTACAACTTCCAGAATGCGTGGACGGGCGCTTATATAGCGGCCCAGGCAATTGCTTGTTAATCGGTTACCCCAATGAAATAGAAAGGAAAGCCGCGGCTAGTGCTCCCAAAACTGGGCCCACGACCGGAATCCAAGAATACCCCCAACCGTTTGAGCCTTTTTGTTTGATGGGAACTAGTGCGTGTATGATGCGAGGTCCTAAATCCCGAGCCGGATTTATGGCATAGCCCGTCGTTCCACCTAATGTTAGACCTATCCCCCAAACGATTAAGGCAACGGGTAAAGCACCTAGTGAACCAAGACCGATAATCGTATTGTCTTTGGTCATGGTGGCGTCCGTAAAGTGCATCACGGCATAAACCAGTACAAACGTCCCTAGGATTTCGGTCAGCAAATTTAAAAACGTATTTGGAATAGCAGGGGCATTGCAAAAAACGCCTCTTTTCGAATTTCCATCTTCGGTTTGGTCAAAATGATCTTTATGAATCAACCACACAAAAAATGCACCGAGCATGGCCCCAATAAATTGCGCAAGAATGTACCAAGGAACATCATAAATGGAAAAATCTCCGGAAGCGGCAAGTCCTATCGTTACGGCAGGATTCAAGTGTGCTCCGCTATATGGCCCTGCTACGACCACTCCAGTATAGACCGCAAAAGCCCATCCTGTGGTAATCACTATCCATCCAGACCCGCTACCGTAAGTTCCTTTGAGGGAGACATTGGCGTTCACGCCACATCCTAGTAGAATCAATAAAAAAGTTCCGATGATTTCGGAAATAAAGGGAGTCATAACAAAGGTTTAGTTTGATTTAGTCCAGTGTTCCAAAGCATCCACGGCGCGATACCATCCTTTGATTTTTTCAGCCATGCCTTCTTGCGCTTCTGTGGGTTTAAAGGTGACGTCCGTTTGCCAGATGGCTTTGATTTCGGCTTCGTCTTTCCAAAAACCAACAGCCAGACCAGCGAGATAGGCTGCGCCCATAACCGTAGTTTCAATGTTTTCTGGACGTATGGTTTGTGTATTCAGCACATCTGCTTGGAATTGCATCAAGAGGTTGTTCACCGTGGCACCACCATCTACTCGTAGTTCGTTTACGGCTATTCCAGAATCAGCTTCCATGGCTTTAACGATATCCATGGTTTGATAGGCAATGGATTCCAATGCCGCGCGAGCGATATGTGCGTCAGTGCTACCTCGGGTCATCCCAAAAATGGTTCCCTGGGCATATTGATTCCAATGGGGTGCTCCCAAACCGGCAAAGGCAGGTACAAAATATACCCCATCTGTGTCTGAGACTGAACTTGCCAGTGCTTCGACATCCGAGGACTGTTTTATGATTTTCAGACTATCTCGTAACCATTGCACCACCGCCCCTGCGATAAAGATGCTCCCTTCAAGCGCATATTGGGTTTTACCATTGATTTTCCACGCTACGGTTGTCAACAAGTTGTTTTTTGATACAATGGGGGTGTCTCCGATATTCATGAGCATAAAGCAACCTGTGCCATAGGTGTTTTTGACCATACCTTCTTCCGTGCACATTTGGCCAAATAGTGCAGCTTGTTGGTCACCTGCTATCCCCGCAATTGGAATTTTCGCCGCGAAGAAGTTGGGTGCCGTGGTTCCGTACACCTCACTGGATTGCCTTACTTCGGGCAGCATACTCTTCGGAATGGAAAACAACTCCAACAGCTCCTCATCCCACTCCATAGTATTGATATTGAACAAGAGGGAACGACAGGCATTGGTCACATCGGTAATATGCAATTCACCTTGGGTCATTTTCCAAATCAGCCAACTATCTATAGTTCCCATGATGAGGTCACCCGCCTCGGCCTTTTCCCGAGCACCTTCTACCGAGTCTAAAATCCATTTGACTTTGGTGCCAGAGAAATACGAATCAATGACAAGCCCGGTTTTTTCCCGAATCATATCCGATTTGCCCGCTGCTTTCAGTTCATCGCAATACGCAGAGGTTCGTTTGTCTTGCCAAACAATCGCGTTGTAAACAGGTTCTCCGGTATGCCTGTCCCATACCACAACGGTTTCCCGTTGGTTTGTGATACCGATAGCCGCGATTTGTTCGCCTTTAATGCCTTTTTTGCTGACAGCCTCGGCAGCCATTCCCGCTTGGGTGGCCCAAATCTCCGTGGCGTCATGTTCTACCCATCCGGGTTTTGGAAAAATCTGTGTGAATTCTTTTTGTGCTACGGAAACAATGCTTCCTTTTTGGTCGACCACTACAGCTCTACAACTGGTGGTTCCCTGGTCTAGGGCCAGGATATAATCGCTCATTTTATTGACTTTAAGGTGCCTGAATTTACTAAAATTAATTGGAGTATATTTCCTTAAGAATCGGATTCTGTTGGAAACATATATCATACTGCTGAAAGGAGTAAATGTTGGGGGAAACAACCGCATCAAAATGGCGGAGTTTCGCGAGCACCTACAAAAAAAAGGTTTCAAAAACGTCAAAACCTATATTCAAAGTGGGAACATTGTGCTCTCACACAACGCTTCTCTCGACGAAGTGAAAAAAAGGGTTGTTGAAGTATTGTCTCTGGATTATGGCTATAATGTGTCAGTTTTGGTTTTTACCTTGAAACAATTTGAACATATTTTGGCCAAATGCCCATATGATGCGCCCGAAAATGACAAAAAAGTATATTTCTCCTTCTTGGAAGAAGTTCCGGATACGTCACTTTTAGAAGAATTTCAATCCATTTCGTTTCCAGATGAGTTGTTTCAAATAGGAGAGCAGTGTATTTATTTGCTTTTTCAATCTGGGTACAGCAAGGCGAATATGTCCAACACCTTTATCATCAAAAAATTGAAGGTGGCGGCTTCCACCCGAAACCTGAAAACGGTGAGGAAGATTTTAGAGTTGGCCAAAACCTAGTTCAGCATCCAAATTCGGTAATTTAAAACAGCAGCGAACGCTACCCAAAGAAAGTAGGGTACCAAAAGGTAAGCTGCCAACTTGCTGACAACTTTAAACCATCGAAAAGTAAGCCCGATGAGTGCTAGCAAAAAAAGAATAACCAACATGGCCCACTCCGGGGATTGAAATCCGAAAAAGACGATGCTCCACAAAGCATTGAACAATAGCTGAAATCCAAAATGGTACAGCGCCGTTTTCACCCAGATATGATGGAATCCTTTGGACCAAACGATTCCCGCAGCTATCCCCATCAAAACATAAAGTACCGTCCAAACCGGAGCGAAAATACTATTGGGAGGGTTGAAACTGGGCTTGTTTAGCGTAGTATACCAAGTGTTGACCGAGCTCTGGGTCGCAAAACTGGAAAGAAAACCAATCAGCAGGCATATGGCCACGGCGACAAGGATGTTAAGGGTTTTCTTTTTGTTCATGGTTAGTGCGCTACTCCCCTAAAATAATAATTTATTTGAATCGGGGTTTGGCTGTTTAAAGCGGACTATATTTGCCCAAATTTGAATGTTGGATGACCGAAAAGGATTTTATACCAAGTGATTACCAAGATTTACCTGAGAACGGTTCGGTGACTTGGAAAGCGCCAAGCAATATCGCGCTTGTGAAGTATTGGGGTAAAAAGGGCAACCAGATTCCGGCAAACCCGTCGCTCAGTTTTACGTTGGATGCCAGTGCTACCACTACAACCCTGTCCTTTTCGAAAAAAGCAGACGCCGACGAGTTTAGTTTTGAAGTCAAATTAGACGGTGAAACCAAACCAGATTTCGCCCCCAAGATTCAAACGTTTTTTGAAAGGGTTGAGGCGTATTTACCGTTCTTGAAATCCTATCATTTTGATATTGATACCTCTAATTCTTTTCCGCATAGCAGCGGAATAGCTTCCTCTGCTAGTGGTATGGCAGCGCTTTCGCTTTGTCTGTTGGATTTGGAGCGTCAAATTTCGGATATGAACCAAGACCATTTCGATAAAAAAGCCTCTTTTTTAGCCCGTTTGGGTTCAGGTAGTGCTTGTCGGAGCATCAAAGGTCGCATGGTGCAATGGGGAAATCACCCAAGCATGAAGGAGAGCACCGATTTTTTCGGTGTACCCTATCCTTATCCAGTAGATGCTGTTTTCAACACTTTTCAGGACACGATTTTATTGGTGCACAAAGGGCAAAAGCAAGTAAGCAGTACGGTTGGACATGGATTGATGCACGGACATCCGTTTGCTGCCCAGCGTTTTGAACAAGCACACCAACATTTGGATGATTTAGCTCCTGTGCTTAAAACAGGGGACCTTGATGCCTTTATTGCCATTGTGGAACGCGAGGCGTTGACTTTACACGCGATGATGATGAGCAGTTCCCCTTATTTCTTGTTGATGAAGCCCGGAACGTTGCAAATCATCGAAAAAATATGGGCGTATCGTAGGGAGAAAAAGGTTCCGGTTTGCTTTACGTTGGACGCTGGGGCCAATGTACACATGCTCTACCCCGAAAAGTATAAAGTTGAAGTGTTGCAATTTATTCAGGATGAACTGGTTGCGCATTGTGAGAATGGACAGTATATTTGCGACCAAGTTGGAACGGGAGCTGTGAAAATTTATTGAAAAGAGATGTACGCACTGCCGTTTTAAAGCGTTATGAAGTTGACTTTAGATAATCAGAATTGCATCACCTTGATTTTTTGTTTATCTTTAAGTAAGGTTTAATTAAACAAAAAGGAAAATTCCTTAGGAAGAAACATGAAAGGACCACTGTTTTACTCCAAAATTCTTTTGTTCGGAGAGTATGGTATCATCAAGGATTCCAAAGGACTTTCCATACCCTATAACTTTTTTAAAGGGGCTTTGAAGATGGATGAAAATCCGTCAGACATCGCACAAAAATCCAATGAAAGTCTATCCGCTTTTGCGAGCTATTTGGAAAAACTGGCGGCGGAAGACCCTAATTGGGTGACTTTTGATTTGGAAGCTTTCAATGAAGACGTTTCGCAAGGTATGTACTTCGATAGTTCCATTCCGCAAGGTTATGGTATCGGCAGTAGTGGTGCTTTAGTGGCTGCGATTTACGACAAGTACGCCACGGATAAAATCACGGTTCTTGAAAATCTAACCCGGGAAAAACTATTGACTTTAAAAGGGATTTTCGCCAAAATGGAGTCCTTTTTTCACGGAAAATCTTCTGGTTTGGACCCCTTGAATAGTTATTTGAGCCTTCCGATTCTCATTAATTCCAAGGATAATATTGAATCAACCAGTATTCCTTCCCAAAACAAAGAAGGAAAAGGCGCTGTTTTCTTGTTGGATAGCGGCATAACGGGCGAGACGGCGCCTATGGTGCAGATTTTCATGGAAAAAATGAAGCACGAAGGTTTTCGCAACATGATTAAGGACGAATTCATTCAGCACACCGATGCTTGTGTGGATGATTTTTTGACGGGTAACGTGAAATCCCTCTTCGGAAACCTAAAAAAGCTTTCCCATGTGGTATTGGACCACTTCAAGCCCATGATACCATCCAAATTCCATGACCTTTGGCAAAAAGGCATTGAAACCAATGACTATTACTTGAAACTTTGTGGTTCTGGTGGCGGAGGTTACATTTTGGGCTTTACCCAAGACCTTGAAAAAGCTGAAAAGGCCCTTGCTGGGCATAAACTCGAAGTGGTTTACAACTTTTAAACCCCAACATGCTTAGTAGAAAAAATAAACTCTTGCTGTTTAAGCTATTGAGTTTGTTTTCTGTGGTTCGGGGATACAATATTTTGGTCATCACCCTAGCCCAATATTTAACGTCCATCTTTATTTTGTCGCCCGACCTTCCCCTAAAGGAAGTGGTTTTGGACATTAACTTGTTCTTGATTGTGACCGCCTCAGCTTTGGTCATTGCAAGTGGCTATATCATCAATAATTTTTATGATGCCGAAAAGGATTTAATCAATAAGCCCACCAAAAGTATGCTGGACCGATTGGTGAGCCAGCGTTTTAAGCTGACGACCTATTTCATTTTGAACTTTTTGGCGGTTTTGGCGGCGAGTTATATTTCCTTCAAAGCCGTACTGTTTTTCTCAGCTTACATTTTTGGGATTTGGTTTTACTCCCACAAATTGAAGCGCATTCCCTTTTTGGGGAATTTGGTTTCAGCTTCTCTGGCAATCGCGCCCTTTTTTGTGGTTTTTGTGTACTACCAAAACTTCGAGACAGTAATTTTTGTACATGCCCTTTTCTTGTTTTTGTTGATTTTGGCACGCGAAATCATAAAAGATTTGGAAAATATGGCAGGGGATATGGCACAGAATTACAAAACCATTCCCATCATCTACGGAAACAAAGTTTCGAAGGGAATCATCGCCTTGCTCATCCTCTTGACCTTAGTGCCTGCTATCTTGCTCATTAAGATTTTTGACGTCGGCTACATGTATCTCTATTTTTGGCTTTGCATTGTTTTGTTAGGGATTTTTATGCTCTTGCTCTGGAAATCCGAAAAGAAAAAGCATTATGTATGGCTCCACAATATTTTGAAATTCATCATTGTTGGAGGGGTTTTCAGTATTTTGTTGATTGATGTGGATTTGGTTTTAAATCGAATATTTTAATGGAAGACATGCTAAAAGTGGCCATGGCGCAATTGGCACCGGTTTGGTTGAACAAGCAAGCTACTTTGCAAAAGATTTTGGATGCCGTTTCAGAAGCTGCGGATAACAGTGCTGAACTGATAGTTTTTGGAGAGGCGTTTCTGCCGGGTTACCCTTTTTGGTTGGCCCATACAGAGGGTGCCGCTTGGAACTTGGACGTCAACAAAGCGCTACATGCGCACTACACCAAAAACTCCATTCAAATTGAAGCCGGGGAATTGGATGCATTGTGCCGTTTGGCCAAAGAAAAAAGCATTGCTATCTATTTGGGGATGATGGAGCGAGCCAAAGACCGCGGAGGACATAGTTTATATTGTTCTTTAGTGTATATCGATGCAAACGGTATCATCCAATCCGTGCACCGAAAACTACAACCCACCTATGACGAACGTTTGACCTGGGCTCCAGGAGACGGTAATGGTCTAAGAGTACATTCCTTGAAACAGTTTACCGTAGGCGGATTGAATTGCTGGGAAAATTGGATGCCTTTACCAAGGGCTGCGCTCTATGGCCAAGGCGAAAATCTGCATATAGCGGTTTGGCCCGGAGGGGTGCACAACACCAAAGATATAACCCGTTTTATTGCCCGGGAATCACGTAGTTATGTGGTATCCGTTTCCTCTTTGATGACTACCAATGACTTTCCTAAAGACACTCCATATTTGGATAAGATTTTGGAAAAAGCTCCAGAAGTATTGGCGAATGGTGGTTCGTGCATTGCGGGCCCAGATGGTGAATGGGAAATAGAACCCATAGCTGACAAAGAAGGTCTTTTTTATCATGAGTTGAACATCAATCGGGTATACGAAGAGCGGCAGAACTTTGACCCTGTGGGGCACTACTCGCGACCTGATGTAACGCAGCTAACGGTGAATCGAGAGCGGCAGAGTACATTGAAGATTGAGGAATAGCCAGGTATTTAAGGGGAGTTAGTGGATTGAAATTAGGGGTCGCACTTGTAAATTGGTATAAGAAGCGTAGCCTGCCAATAGCGGCTATGATTTCATATACACGATTATACTCTGTTGTTTATTTTCCAGTTATCAAAATTTGACATGAATATTCTTGCAATGTTTCTTGCATCATCAATTCCCCTGTGGTGCGTGCCATTTAATTTTAGTCCTTCCTTTTTTAATGCACGGCCCATTCCAAGAGGTTTTCTCAAATTCTTAATATTCGCATATTGGTGTTTTAAGCTAACATGATTCTCTAACCAACTCTTCTCGAGTCCATATAAATCACAATCTTTTGCAAATTGCTTTTTATCATAAAATCCCCAGCTACATAAGACAAATTCTTGGGTGGTGTCAATCCACTCTTTAAACCTGTTAATTACAATATCATAAGTATCGGCAGAATCTATTTCAGATTGTTTAATAGTTGTAAGTTCCAAGCAAAAGCCTGAAAGCTGGGGGTTTAATTTTGGTTTTACAAACTCTGAAAATTCACTCTCAACTTCTCCTTCATTATCTATTTTCAACGCACCAATTTCTATAATTTCGTTCTGTTTGTTGGTATTCCTGTCTTTCCAACAGGTCGCCTCTAAATCTAATACTATATAGTTCATCTTCTATTCTCTTTTAATAAAGTACAAGTGTTAAGATATGTTTCGTTCCTCATGAAATATATCCGACTTTGAATGAAGTTCGAGAATTTGGCTTAAAAAATCCAATGGAGATTGATAGATTGCCTTTTTGGATTGACCAAAGGTCAGGCTATGTCATGCTGAGCTCGCTTCAGCATCTATCTCAATCCTTGGGAGAAGACCCTGAATCCAGTTCAGGGTGACCATACTTCGTCATGCTGAACTCGTTTCAGCATCTGCTTCAATCCAATGAAAAGCCCCTAAATCCCGCCTGCCCGTCCGTTAAGGCGGGTTTCAGCATCCGTTGCCAACATGGAAAAAGACCCTGAATCCAGTTCAGGGTGACGAATCGTGTCATGCTGAACTTGATTCAGCATCTAGTTGCTTTTAGTCGAGGATTATTTCTTCATCAAACTTGATAACCAACGTACACCACGAACCCCTGTGGTAGGAAAAGCGGTTTGGTGACTCCCTTCCAAAACAACTTTTTCCAAAGCAAGGCTTTCATCTTTTCGGTTTTGTAACAGGGTAATGAATTGCTCCGCTGCTGCGCCTAATTCCGTTTCCAAATCCCCGTAAGAAATAAAGACATTGGCGTTCAGCTTTTCATCATTGCTTCGCTTGGAGGATAGCTCAGATAGAAAAGGCACATCGCCTTGAACCGATGGGCTCCCCAAAATATAGTTCTTGAACGTATCCGGTTGGGCCAATAAAATGTAGCCACCGAACAAGCCTCCAAGTGAATAACCAAAATAGGCTCGGGTCGTTGGGTCCGTTCTGTAATTTTCTTCCACATATGGGATAACATCATTTCGAACAAAATCGAGATGTGCTGGAGCTTGTCCAAAATGATACTTTGCTTGGTGTTCTTTGTTTTTGGAGGGAATCACGGAATAGTCGCGATATCGACTTACCTGGGGACCAACCTCTTCCAAAAGCGTTTCGGACATATCGGTTTGCCAAGAAATCCCGACCAAAATCGCATTTTCCATCAGGTACTCGGTAGAAGCAGATAAAATATCCATATGCCAAATCGCATCGGTAAAGTAAATGACCGGATGTATGGAATCTTTATGTTCCGAATAGTTTTCGGGCAACTTTACGTACAGTTCGTATTGCCCTCCCGATTTGGAATCTTTGATGGGAATGACCTCCGTCCTTGGAATTTCATAGGCTTTTCGCGTCTTGGTTTCAACCGTTTCGGATGTTTTTTCGGGAGTGGGTTCTTTTTGGGTTTGGCAAGCAGATGACATCATAGCTAGCCCCAATAGGGAAAGGAAATACGTTTTCATGTTTTGATTGATGTTCGATTGTGTCGTAGCGACAGCTGAAGATAAACCCTTTGCTAAGATTACGGTTTGGGTTTAACCTTTTGTTGGGAGGAGGATTGTGGTAAATACCTGAAATGAGGAATTCTTACTTACATTATTGACCGTTCATTTCACATAAGTCAAACGTTAATTTCGTTTTTTCAAACGACACGAGGCATTCAGATTTTCCTATTTTCAAAGTAGAAGATTTGGCTTCAGTTCTATCGATATCCTTATAAAACCAGCTAAAAAAAGTTCGCTTACGGAGTTTAAGGTAGGGCTCGCTTCCCGGCCCGGCCACATACTCTTCTTTCGCTAGGATTACATCATATTGCTCAATTTCCCATGAATTCAGATGTTTTTCGGTTCCTGAAAAAGAGCTAGATAATTCAAAAACCAAAATGACAATTGCAATACTAATGGTGACAATAGTTAGCAAAATCAAACTCCATAGTTTCTTGAAATACCGAAAAATGAATGCAAGCGAAACAATTAGATTCAACAGAACAATTTGATAAACGCTTAAAGGCTCAAAATTCCATTCAGATTGATATAGAAGTAGTTGAGCTGCACCCAAAAATATCAGAATAAGGGCGAGAATGGTTTTAGGTGTTTGCTTCATCAATTTTTGTTAAGTGAAGTTTTAAACCAAAAAGGCTCCGATTTATTTGTGGTTTCTTCTTTTCAAAAGAATTTTTAGGTCCGAATAAAGATAAGCGCCTACCAAACCCAAACTAACAATAGTTATCAAGTAACCACCTCTGGGAATCATGTATAAAGTGTTTATCACAATCAAAAAAACGCTCAAGGGATACATAACCAACCTTGTAACAATTTTAGCTGTATTCCATTCGCTAGCTGTTTTTTTGTTTACTTCAATGTCTAAAATTTCGTATATCTGATCCAATTGGATTCGTTTTTCCATTTGATAAATTCTGAAACCAATGAAAATAAAAATGCCGATAAAAACAATCCAACCTAATATTTGAATCCAGTGTCTTGAAAAATCAAAATGTTCAAAGAACGAATATAGCCAAGGTATGGAGAGCAACATACATAAGGAACCAAAGAGTACTTTCCCTGCCTGATTAAGCCGGTCTGAAACATTAACCAAATGTCCTTCCCCATTAAAATGAAATGTAAAAACCGGATAAAAAAATTGGTTCCAGCCATATTGTCTCCAAACCCGTATTTCCCGTTCTCTTTTTTCTCCCACGGAGCGAAAATCCCTCTTTAAGATGGCAAGCAAGTGTGTGGAAAAGCTGTCAATTTGTTCTTGTTCAATTAGTTTGGCAATGTCAGACTTTTTTACTTTCAATGGGTTGTTGTTATACTAACTAAGATAGCTACTATTGGCTAGACTCTCCTAACTCACCAATCTTCTCACCACAAATAATCTCCGTCGTCCGTTTTAGTTCGTTTACCCTTTCGGCCAAATAGGCTAGCTCGCCTTTGGTGATTTCATATTCATTCATCTTGTAGCGCGCGTCGATATAGGCACGTTTGAGGAGTTCAAAACGGTGCTTTTCTTCGTCAGTGTTTTTGGGGAATACAGCAAAACGTGCATCGCACATCTCAACCTTTATGCCCAAGGTCTCCAAATTATGGTCTTTGGGACGGTAATCGGTAAAGACAAGCAAAATAGTGGTGTAATAGCGCTCGGTAGCCTGATGAAGTTCGAAAGCGGCTTTATTTAAGCTGTTTCTTTCAAAGGCGTTTTGAAAATCAATTAGAAATTCATTGGCGCTTGTAAACCATTGGTCAAAATACTCTTGCGCTTTTTGGCGGTATTGTTCTGGTGTCAATTTTTTGGGGTTTGCCAACTTGAACTTTTCGGAATCGTATAGTACCAAGCCCTCTTCTTTAATATCCTTAAAAAAGTAGTTGCCCATGGTCAAAGAGGCATTCAGTTGTTTTATGCCATGGAAAATGAGGCTTACAGGGGTGGTTACTTTTCCAGCAGTAATCAGTTCAGCCTTAACCTTATCCTCAATCCGAAATTTTTGTTTGAAATCTTCATGTGTGAGCACTACGAGTATATCAAAATCACTCCGGTATTCGTAGGTGATGCCTTTTTCTACATATTGGTCCTCCACCCAATTGCCGCGAGCGTAGCTCCCAAAGAGGATTACCATTTCCACCAGTTTGTGCGCGGATAACCCCTCAGCCAGAAGTTTAAGTTCGTCTTGTTTGGATTTGGGTAGGTGGTTATTCAATTTGACATGTGAATTTTATGTTCAATCTCCTAATTAACTCAAAATCATCAATCCACTCAACACCCATATTTTCACAAACATGCGGAATCTTGATTTTAGTCTGTTTTTTTATGTAGTCTTTTTGCTCTTTTGTAACAACTACAGCCCCTTCTTTCATTGCATGTGCTATTACCCAAGGGTCAGCTTTTGAATGAATTCCATTGCTTGAAACCAAGTATTGATGGTAAGGATTTTCATCATAGATTTGTTTCAAACAATGGGTAACTTCGCTATCTATTTTTTTGATTGGGATAGCGCTACGTTTTAACCAATTGTAAAGTTCGTCCTCTCCTTTTTCAATTTCCTCATAAACCAATTCCGGAATAAAAATTGAACCTTTTTTCCCCAGTTCATTCAAGACCTCCCAGTATGAAGGGCAAAATGAAGGGGAATAATATTTTTGCCAAGCTTGGATAAGAATGTTAGTGTCAATGCAATAAATCACCTCTTGTTTCCCAAATATCATGCAAGCAGCTTTTCAAATTTTGAAAACTTGTTTGTTTGAGTGTTGAGGAGGTTACTTGCGATTGAGGGTGATAAGGAACCGTTATTGAAGGAGTCCATAACAATTCTTGTGAACAGTTTACTGTTCTTATGCAAACGAAGGAGATAAGGGTCTGGACCACCTTTTCTTTCTTTTTGCTTTTCTTTTTTTATCCTTTCTTTTTCCAGAAACTTTTCGAATTCTTTTTGAGCATGCTGCTTCAGTTCTTGATACTCCGAATGATTAATTAGACTTAAGTTCAAAGCCCTTACCAAAAGTGCAAAAGAACTAACCCCGAGTTCTTTGGCCTGATTAAATATTTGAGCGTGAGAAGTAAAGACATCTTTTCCTAACTGGGTTATCAATTTCCTTGGAATCAATGCATTTGCGGCAACTTGATTGCAGAATACTTCGACAGGATGAAGTTTTGATTTTGGGGTATCATTTAAATTGATATCAATTTCATTAGAAATCCCCGATTTTGCTATCCATATGTGTGCCAGCTCATGAACTAAAGTGAAAAGCTGCGGTGCACTCCAATCTTTTGAATTGATAAAGACGAAGGGTGCATATCTGTCTGCAATAGCAAACCCTTTTATCAAATCTTTGTCTAACAGCATCCTAGAGTGGTGGTTGCTCGCTCGAGAGATAAATATTCCTGCTTTTTCAGCCTTTTCAATCCACTCAGTGATAGGATTCTTTTTATAGCTAGATGGATTGATTTTGAGGGTTTCAAGAATGTTCTTTGCAACTGTTTCAGGTTCATCATCGATTGTAAACCTACCAACAAAAGGAAGTACAGTCTCATCAGTTTCTTCGAACAACTCACTAATCCACCCCTGTTTTTCTTGGATATCTCGTATTATAAACAATGAAGCTGTATCTAACTCTTCTGCATCGTTTCTTCTGTAATCTTTAAGCGGTTGAAAGTCTTTTGGTATTTCTGGCAAGAAGAATAATGAAAAAGCTCTTCTGAAAAACTTCGCCAATATTTTCGCTTGTCGAATAGTTGGAAAATCTTTTCCCTCTTCCCAGGAGAGGTATCTTTCTGGAGGTACCGAAGCTTTTTTGGCAGCATCTTCAACCGAAATTTTAGCAGACGATCTTGCCCACTTTAAAACTTCAGATGTTATAAATGCCTTTTCTGCCATTTGATTAAATTACAAAAGTAGAACTTTAGTTCAGAAAAAAACTACAACTCTTTTCTCGGCAAACTTGTATTTCCTAAGATTTAAAAAGCTTTGTCCGTGGCACCCACAACCCCACCTCCTTGCGATAGTTTTCGTAGTCCTCTCCAAACCGTTTCAACATATTTTTTTCTTCAAGGGGGCGCACCACAATATGCCAAAGAATTCCGCCCAAAAGGGCATACACCAAAACGGGAAGGGAGGCAAAATATAGGGCCACGGCCGCTCCCTGAACTATTCCAGTAAGCGCCATGGGGTTTCTAACGTATTTGTACGGTCCGGCAATGACCAGTTTTTTGGTCTGGTCAGCGGGTAGGGGCGTGCCGTCGCCATGTTTTACAAAGACATGGGCACTGGCTAAATTAAAAGTGCTGGCCAAGACAAAAAGGAGAATTGCGATGATTTTAAGAGTGACAGAAGTAGGTGTTTCGTATCCGAAAGCTTCTAAAATAATCCAAGGGAACAACACTAAGGTCACCGACCAAATGCTAACGATTTGAACAAAGGTCTTGAATCCATTCTGAAAACGACTCGCAGATTTGGATTCTCGGAACACTTCGGATTGAAACACCAGAAATAGGTTATAACAAAGCCCGAGCAACATCAGAGTGGTAGGTAAATAGCCACCTGAGGTTAAAATGGAAGCATTCAAACAATATAAACTGCCAAAGGCAAAACCGCCCAGAATGATAAATTCAAGCTCGCGGCGCGGTTTGTAGGCCCGTAACACCGATAACACCACAATGACGAACATATCTGGAATCAAAAAGGCATTGAAGGCAGTTTTGGAAATTCCTGGAAATTGAAACGCTTCATAAAAGACATCACTTACAGCCAAGCCCAGCCACCAGAGTGACACCAATGCCCCTTGCACTAAATAGGCGGTTCCTTTCAATGGTTTTGGTTTAACATAAAAACGATTTGGTTTGGGTTTTGGTGTTCGTAAGGAAAGTTATTCAAACCATAAAGTGCCCAATCTTATTGATACAAGACATACCGTGGCGGTTTGATACCCTTTAACCGCATGTACACCAACATTTGTGACCGGTGATGCGTAATGTGGTCGGTCAGCAATAAGAGAATCTGGCGTTTGGTCCGGGTCAAGCCAAAATAATCCAAGGTTTCATTGAGTTGGGTAAGGTCAAAATCTTTGATGAAAGCAATGGTCGTGTTGAAGGTTTTATCGAGGGTTTCCATCATTTCCTGTTTGTTTTTTCGGTCTACTTTGAGTTCAGTGTCCGTTTCCCAGTCGCGTGCTTTTCGACCTCCCATCAATGACTGGCTATGCCAATCCATGGCCCAACCAATGTGCATCAGCTGCTCGGCAAAACTCAACGATTCTGAGGTGGGTTTGAAGTCATAGTGCTCCTCAGGCATCATTTCAGCTACCAACAAAAGGTGTTTTTGGGAGTTTTCCAGTCGTTCCAGATACTCCTTCACAAAAACCTTGTCTTGCGCAAATGAGGGAGCGTAAACGAGGGAAAACAGGGGAAGGAACAGTAAGGTTAAAAGGTTTTTCATATCGGAATTCTCATTAGAAGTTTTCGTGGCGCAAAGATTAGGTTTTCCCTGAATGCTTCACTAGGGGTAAGTTCGGAAATTCTTTAGGAAATCAAAATGAAGACCCACTAATCATTTTCAGTAAAATATGGTTTTAAAAAGCCTACCTTTGCCCAAAATTCAATGACTGATGGCGAAATCAGACTATCGTAGTGGGCGTAGGCCTTCCAAAAACACTTCCAGAAAACCCTATTCCCTGAACAAGAGGTCACAACCCAAGCCGAAAACCGGTAATCCGGATGAAATTCGGTTAAATCGTTATATCGCTAATGCTGGAATTTGTTCACGTCGAGAGGCCGATACCTATATCGCTGCTGGTAATGTGACGGTAAATGGAAAAGTTATCACCGAAATGGGCTATAAAGTAAAGCGAACGGATGACGTTCGTTTTGATGGTCGGAAGCTCAATCCAGAAAAAAAGGAATACATTCTGTTGAACAAGCCCAAGAATTTTATCACGACCACTAGTGACGAAAAAGGACGCCGCACGGTAATGGAATTGATTTCTAACGCCTCCAAAGTACGCTTGTTACCGGTAGGAAGGCTCGATAGAAATACGACGGGACTTTTATTATTTACCAATGATGGGGATTTGACCAAAAAACTGACCCATCCGAAACATGGGGTTCGCAAAATCTATCAAGTCTCCCTTGACAAAAACCTAAGTTTAGCAGATTTACGGAAAATAGAAGAAGGATTGGAGTTGGAAGATGGACCGGTTCAAGTGGATGCGGTAAGTTTCATTCAGGGTGCGCCGAAAAAGGAAATTGGAATTGAAATCCATAGCGGGCGTAACCGAATTGTCCGTCGAATTTTCGAGTCATTGGGGTACCACGTGATAAAACTAGACCGGGTGATTTTCGCAGGACTTACCAAAAAGGATTTACCTCGGGGTCACTGGCGTAACCTAACCGAACAAGAGGTGATTAATCTGCGGATGATTAAGTAGTGTTGGGTGCTTTGTTGGCCGGTCTTCCTCGAAAGACAAGCTTCAAAATCAATAACACCAAAAAAGCCAAACCACAAACAGGCAGAATAATAAAATACAACCAAAGGGCAGCTCCTGGTCCATTTTCGCTCCACATATTCCCTCCAGAAGGCGTTGCTAGATAGGCATAAAGCAAGGGGCTGATGTAGAGCAGTGCATTCAGTACCAATAAAACATTGAGCAAAACACCTCTGGTTTTGTTTGCATCCTTAAGAAAGCACAAGGCGATGCTCAGCAAAGCCGGCAGCAGGAAAATACAAAGCATTAATATGTCTGACATAGGTAAAGAACGAATGAAAGCCTTGTTTCGGTACTTTTCAACTAGGCTTTTTGAATTTTTTCCAAGGTTTTTGTCCCCCAAACGTCCATGGCTTTCAAAACTGGAAGTAGTTCTTTACCGAATGCCGTCAATTTGTATTCTACCCGCAGCGGCACCTCTTCAAAGATGTTTTTTTGAATAATACCATCCGCCTCCAGCTCACTAATGGTTTCAGATAACATCTTATCGCTTACCCCCGGAAGTACCTTTTTCAAGAGTTTGAATCGCGTTTCTCCTTCATTGATTTTCCAAATGACCGCGGGCTTCCATCGTTTACCCATAAAACGTAAGGTGGTCATAAAAGGACATTCATGTTCTAAAAATTTTTCGTTTTGAAAGTTCGAAGAAGATAATTTTCTCATACTTACTAAATTGTTAGTAAACTACCATTTGGTAATAAATAGGCAAGTATACAACTTTGATGTAACAAACTAAATTTTTATAGCATTATGAAAATCGCATTTGTAGGAGCGGGAAATGTAGCGTCAAATTTGGGAACCCTATTTAGTGCTGCCGGACATGAGGTAAAATACGCAACTCCTAATCCAAAAGAAGGACAGTTGAGTATTCCTGAAGTCTGTAATTATGGAACCATCGTTTGTTTTGCCATTCCCTTTGGGGCGATGAAAGATGTTTTGACCGATAATGCTGAGGCTTTAGCAGGCAAAATAGTTATCGATATCACCAACGCCATTCATCTTGAAGATTGGTCGCCCATTTTTTTGGGAGAGGAAAGCGGGGCGGAACTGGCTTCACGACTGGTGCCTGAAAGTAGATTGGTAAAGGCGTTCAATACCATTTTTGCGGATGTAATGCATCCCGAAAAACAACAGATTAAGGGCCAAAAATTGACTTGCTTCATTGCCTCGAATGATTCGGAAGCACTAGGGATTGTTGAACAACTCTCACAAGAAGCGGGCTTTCATAGTGTGGCCATCAAAGGGTTAAAAAATGCTAGGCATCTGGAAGCCATGGCCCATTTGAATATCGCCATCGCCCTTGGCGGAGGAGGTACTGCGGCTGGTTTTGTTTATCTGCAATCCGAATGAATATGCGAATTATACCCTTTATACTTTTACTCATGTTGACTACAGAACTAGCAGCACAGCAACCTTCCATGCAAGTTTGGACGGATGCATGGCGTCAGGCCGATGCAGATGAACTCAAAAGCATTTATGCGGAAGCGGCGCATATTTTTCCACCCAATAAACCTAGTGTACAAGGGAATACCGAAATCTTGGACTTTATGCATGGCGGATTAGGTAAGGTAGATGTATTTTTTGAACCTAAACAACAATACATCCAAGAGGAGTTGGCTTTTGAGGTAGGTGTTTTCAACGATGTTACCCTTGACGGGAAGAAGGTTTTGGGGGAAGGTGCTTACTCAGTTACTTGGCTAAAGGGAAAACAGGGTTGGAAAATTCTTTGTCATACGTGGTCGATGCCGAAAAAAGAGTAGTCCACTTTTGGGATTCTAGAAACCTGATTTCTCCAAATCCGCACAAAACCCATCAATTCGGGAAGGGGTAATGTGCTGCATGACCACCACATGGGCCATATTGCCTTGTGTGGCCAATTGGTATTTTCGAACCAACTCTGGAATGGGTTTTTTGAAGGTCACGATGATTTGATTCGGAAATTGAAAAACATCAGGATACTTCATATCCTTTAGCTTTTGTGTTAGGTAGGTTGCATTTTCGATGCATTCCATTCCCTCTTTTTTGAAACCTTGAATACCTTTTTTCTGGAAAATATACCAAAGATTCAAGGCCAAGAATCCATTTCGGGAGCCACTAATGGTGGTGTCTTTAGACCCAACATAGGGAATCCAATTGTCTCCGAAGGCTGCATCATGTTTGTCTTTTTTCGTCAAAACGATACCGCAAGGATGAATCGCTCCCGGAAATTTATGTCCCGACATGGCAATACTATGCGCACCATTTTTGAACAAAGGTTCAGCCGTTTCCAAAAAAGGATAAATGAAACCCATTAAGGCAGCATCGACATGCAGGAACAATTTTTCGCGCGGAAACTTACAAGCATCAATGGCATCATTTATTGCCTTAAGGCTGTCCATGGCGCCCGTCATTGTCGTGCCTAAATTCATGTTGAGAATGACCCTTTCTGTTTCGTCGAGCTGTTGTAAGGTCGATTCCAATTGGGTATAATCCATTTCACCAGTGGGTTGTGCTTTTAATGGAATCGCTCGTATCCCCAACAGATGCGCGTTTTTTGGAATGGAATAATGACTGGAATCTGAAAAAAGGAAAACAGGTTTCAGGTTTTGATTCATCAAATAATCTCGGCCTGTGTACATACCGTAAAGGTTACCTTCCGTACCTCCACTGGTGATGTAACCCCAATAGTCGTCTTCAATCCCATACAAATGAGCAACAAAGTCCAACGCCTCTTGCTCAAAGGCCTTGGTGTGCATTTTAGCATTGCCGTGAACCCATGGGTCTCCCGCATTGTTGAGGTGAAGCTTGGCCAAGCTACTAATCCCAAGAATGGATAGGTCATTGTTTTCGGGTACTTCTGGGTATCCGAAATAGGTGGTAGAGTTCTTGATTTGCTCTGCCAAAAAATACGATAGCCGGATTTCAGCTTCGGCCAAACGTTCCAAATCGTTAGAGGTCGTCATATTTTGTTGCTAATGCAACAGCAAGGTAATTTATTGGGGTGAATGGAACAATACCCATTGACGAAAAGTATGCTAGGAAATTCAGAGAAAAAAATTTCTTTAGCATCAAGCATCAAGCATCAAGCATCAAGCATCAAGCATCAAGCATCAAGCATCAAGCATCAAGCATCAAGCATCAAGCATCAAGCATCAAGCATCAAGCATCAAGCATCAAGCATC
>JBCBPD010000061.1:0-21371 GCA_039820925.1 Bacteroidota bacterium
ATTGCCAAGGTTGTTGAAGGTATCGGCAATTAAGGTCGAATCATTGATAATTTGTGCCTTTTGTAGGGACTCCATGAAGGTCTTTTGTGCCCGAACCGTATCTTTCATTTTCACCAACGCACTCCCTGTATACTTTGAAATCTCAACCTCCCATTCCAGATTTTTTATTCGCTTGGCCAGCTGAAATCCTAAGTCCCCATATTTAAGAACATCTACATAATTGTTCTTATAGTAATCGTGGGTAAGTTTTAGCTTCAAACTATCCAAGATGGTCAGTATTTCCGCTTCTGAAGTATCCTCCGGTGGTGTAAAATAATCGAAGGATTCTTGCTGCGCAGAGACAAGACTAAAACAAAAAAGTATGCAAAGTAATAGGTGTGGTTTGTGCATCTTCAAAAATTTGGGTCTTACGAAGGCAATATGTAAACGTGAAGAAACCGATTTTAGTACCTCCTTAAAGGGATTTCTTACACTCAACTCATTGTAAATCCAACGCTTATCTCAAATCCGCCGATAAGCCAACTGTATCTTCCAATGGTTTAAAGCGGTATCTTTAATGTACGTACCTTCTATAGAATCCCGTTTCCTATGATGCCAACCAAGCGCATTTTTTGTTGTCAATTGCTTTCTTTCTGTTTTTCGATAGTACTAATTCAAGCACAAAATCTTGAAGAGTCGGTTGAGTTAAGCATCGAAAATGCCACTGTAAAAGGGACGTTGCTTATCCCTCAGACAAAGGAAAAACCACCTGTAGCCCTTATTATAGCTGGTTCAGGACCTACGGATAGAGATGGCAATAATATGATGATGACCAATAACCATCTTAAGTTCCTAGCGGAAGGACTAGCCGAAAAAGGGATTGCGAGTCTACGTTATGATAAAAGGGGTATCGGAAAAAGTAGTGTCGTAGCTTTTGATGAAAGCGAACTTCGTTTTGAAGACTACGTGAGTGATGCTGTGGGTTGGCTTACTCAACTTAAGAAAGACCCTAGGTTTTCCAAGCGACTGGTTATAGGGCATAGCGAAGGCTCTTTGTTGGGTATATTGGCTTGTCAAACCACTTCTGTAGACAAATACGTGTCATTGGCAGGAGCGGGACAAAATGCATCTGCTTTGTTAAAGGAGCAACTGGAAAAACAATCTGCTTCACTTTTGGAAGAAGCACTGCCCATTTTTGATAAACTGGAACAGGGCGAACAAGTTGAAAACGTGCCTCAAGCCCTTTTTTCGATTTTCAGACCCAGTGTTCAGCCCTATATGATTTCTTGGATAAAATATGACCCTAAAACTGAGATTGCCAAATTGCAGGTTCCTATACTACTTGTTCACGGAACAACCGATATCCAACTTGAGGTGTCAGAAGCAGAACTCCTGTCAGAAGGGAATCCACAAACTGAATTAAAGATTATTGAAGGCATGAACCATATCCTAAAAACAGCAGATGAAGCCTATCTGCCCAACTTGCAAACCTATTCCAATCCAGATTTACCCCTTACAGATGGATTAACCGATTTGTTGGCAGCTTTTATCCTGGATTAAAGCTTGCGAAGCCACTCTTTTAGGTCTACCGCTTTAGAGACTGTATTTGCAACCTCAGCCAATGGAATTCGTTCTTGTTCCATGGAATCACGATGGCGAATGGTTACGGTTTCATCTTCCAATGTTTGATGGTCAACAGTCACACAGAAAGGAGTACCCACTGCATCTTGACGACGATAACGACGCCCCACAGCATCCTTTTCATCATATACAACACTGAAATTCCACTTTAATTCATCTACCAGTTTCTGGGCTACCTCAGGAAGTCCATCTTTCCGTAAAAGGGGCAGCACCGCAACCTTGGTTGGGGCCAAAACGGCTGGTAGTTTTAGTACTACTCGTGATGTATTGTTTTCCAATTGTTCTTCTTCAAGGGAATTGGAGAAAACCGCAAGGAACATCCTATCCAAACCAATTGAGGTTTCTAATACGTAGGGTACATAACTTTCATTCAGTTCAGGGTCGAAATATTGAAGCTTCTTTCCAGAGTATTGCTCGTGATTGGCCAAATCAAAATCCGTTCGGGAATGAATTCCTTCCAATTCTTTGAAACCGAATGGAAATTTGAATTCAATATCGGCAGCGGCATCAGCGTAGTGGGCGAGCTTTTCATGGTCATGGAAACGATAATTGTCTTCACCCATGCCCAAAGAAAGGTGCCAGTTCATGCGCTTTTCTTTCCAGGCTTCATACCATTCTTTTTGTGTACCTGGTTTGATGAAGTATTGCATTTCCATTTGCTCGAATTCCCGCATCCGGAAAATGAATTGTCGCGCTACGATTTCATTTCGAAACGCTTTTCCAGTTTGGGCAATTCCGAAAGGAATTTTCATCCTTCCCGTTTTTTGAACGTTCAAGAAATTCACGAAAATACCCTGTGCCGTCTCCGGTCTTAAATACAAATCTGTGGCGGTATCGGCAGAAGCACCGAGCTTGGTGCCAAACATCAAGTTAAATTGCTTCACCTCTGTCCAATTCTTTGAACCGGATACCGGACAAACAATCTCCAATTCTTCAATCAGCGCTTTGACATCCGCCAAGTCTTCATTCTCTAAAGATTTACCAAGGCGTTTGAGAATGCCATCCGCTTTGGATTGATAGTCCAGAACCCGGGGATTCGTAGATAGGAATTGGTCTTTATCAAAACTGTCCCCGAAACGTTTGGCGGCCTTTTTGACCTCCTTTTCGATTTTCGCTTCAATTTTGGCCACATGATCTTCGACCAAAACGTCTGCACGATATCTTTTTTTGGAATCTTTGTTGTCAATCAAAGGGTCGTTGAACGCATCAACGTGTCCCGATGCCTTCCAAGTGGTAGGATGCATCAAAATGGCAGCATCAATCCCAACAATATTGTCATTGAGTTGTACCATGGCTTTCCACCAGTACTCTCGAATGTTCTTTTTGAGCTCTACCCCATTCTGCCCATAATCGTAAACAGCACTTAGGCCATCATAGATTTCGCTAGATTGAAATATGTACCCATATTCCTTAGCGTGGGAAATAACTTTTTTGAAAATATCGTCTTGATTCGCCATTGGGCAAAAATAGAATTTTACCCAAAAATGTGTAGTTATTTCAACTGAAATTCAGTCGAAGCCAAAAGTCTTTCGTCTTCGTAGACGTTAAGGGTGTAGATTCCCTCTGGTAATGAGTTTTCTGGAACGGTAATCGCATCACAAATGCTGATTTCTTTTCCAGTGTAGACGATTTCAACTTTTTTGCTGTACGTATTGCCTCCAACGCTTATGGTAGATGCGTTGTCCTCGATGACCTTCATATCAGGACCCAAAAACTGGAGATACAGCACTCGAACGTTGCCTTTTTCGGAAGGATCACTTAAAACCGTGACACATCCTCTCAATTTTTCAATAGTGGATGCCTTATTGGTTTTTAAAGGTCTGCCTGCTCGTAACCGGAACCCATTACCTTCAGCGTTCTGTAGTTTCAGATAGCTTTTTATTTTCAACTCGCGGCTCAACTCCTTATTGGCTTCACGGAGAACAGATTCAGATCGTTCAAAATCGTTTGCACGACCCTTGGCTTCCGTTAGTTGCCGGCGTGTTTCCTCATATCGGTCAGCCAACAATCTATTGTTGTAGCGCAAGAAATTGTTTTTCAGCTTTAAACTATCAAACTTGATTTCCAAAGTGCGCAACTCTTTTCGGGTTTCTTTCAATTTGGTCAAACTGAAATTCAACCTTCCTACGGAATCCAATAGTTGTTGCACTTTGAATCGGGAAGTTTGCAATTCAATTTCATTGACTTCATTGAGTCCTGACAAGCGATCCACTTCCGCCTTCATTAACGTCAAATCTTTGACCAAAAGTGATTTTTCCTGTTCCAAAAACACCATTTGATTTTTGGACTGGGCGTAGCTGTAATAAAATGCAATGAGGATACCCACAATGACAGCCAGTAGGGCAGCAAAAATAATCTTGTAGTTGAAATTATTATCTTGGGCGTCCATGGGGTTATAGCTGCTCCGGCTAAATACAGTTTATGATGTATAAACGGTTGGCTAAGATAATAAACGAGATTAATAACATACTATTGCCGCCGGTATGTTTTGGATGTAACGCGCGATTATCAGGAGGAGAAAACCTTCTCTGTACCGTTTGTCGACATGATTTACCACTCACCGACTATAACTTTAAGGAAGAGAACTCTGTAGACCGTCTTTTTTATGGCCGTTCGCAGGTGAAAAAAGGGGCTGCTTTTCTCTATTTTTCCAAGCAAGGTATCACCAAAAACCTACTGCATTTTTTAAAATACCGGAACCAAAAGAAAATAGGAACCCATTTTGGGGCATGGTTTGGGTCCCAAATGAAAGAAAATGAGCGACAGTTTGATTTGGTGGTTCCCGTACCCATTCATCCCAAGAAACTTCGAAAGCGAGGGTATAACCAAGTTACTCCATTTGCCAAACAACTGGCCCAGGAATTGGATGTTCCCTTCGCTGAAAACTTTCTTAAGAAAACTAAAAACATTCGCTCCCAGACCAAAAAAGACCGTGAGCTTCGCTGGAAAAATAGCCAAGACGCTTTCACTTTAGGCGAGAAACCTCAAGTTCTACCAAAGCACATCTTATTGGTAGATGATGTAATAACCACTGGAGCTACCATTGAAGCTTGCGTAAAAGCATTGCAAAATCTGGAAGGGGTTTCTGTATCCGTAGCAAGTTTGGCCGTAGTCCCCAAGGGTTAAATTTTTCATATATCGAAACCTGAAGCATTCAAATTAGTTGTTTCTTTGCCCCGTTTGAAGTCACTTATGCAGTACGTACGTCGATTTTTAGCATTGTTGTTTTTGGTCTTGTTGGCCACTGCACTTTGGCATTGTGCTCGACGAGGTGCGCCTTCGGGAGGTGAAAAAGATGTTACTCCTCCAAAAGTCACCAAAACCGAACCGGAGAACTATTCTATCAATTTTGAGGCGAAGCGTATCCGCCTTTATTTTGATGAGTTTATCAAGTTGGAAGACGTTCAGAATCAATTAGTGGTTTCTCCCCCATTGCAATACAAGCCAATTATTAGTCCACAAAGTGGGGCTAGTAAATATGTGGAGGTAGTCATCAAGGATACCCTTTTGGAAAACACCACCTACACCATCAACTTTGGGCAGAGTATTGTAGATAATAATGAAGGAAACCCCAATAGTTTTTTGACCTATGTTTTTTCCACTGGGGATTATATTGATTCGCTTTCGGTTGCTGGAGCGGTGAAAGATGCCTTCAACAAAAAAGCTGACGAATTTGTGTCCGTTATGTTGTACGCGCTAGATAGCGCTTATACCGATAGCGTGATTTATCAAAGGCCTCCGAACTATATTACGAACACGCTGGATAGCCTCCCCATATTTGAGCTTAAAAACCTGAAGGCAGGTCAATACAAGCTATTCGCCATCAAGGATGTCAATAAAAACAATCTTTTTGACCAACGCCAAGATAAAATTGGTTTTCTGTCGGATACCATTACCATTCCAACCGACTCGGTGTACTTGTTGAACCTTTTTACGGAAATTCCCAACTATAGTGCTTCAATGCCCAGCTATGCTGCGAAAAATCGGGTGCTCTTTGGCTTTCAAGGGGATTTTGAAGACGTGTCCATTGAAACCTTACTTCCTTTACCCGATTCGGTGCAAACCAAACTTTTGAAAAGTAGGGAGACGGACACCCTAAATTATTGGCTAACGCCTACTGATGTGGACTCCATCCTCTTCCTTGTGAAAAATGAGAAGTTTGAACAGTTGGACACGTTTAATGTCAAAACCCGAAAACTACCTTTGGATTCGCTTTTGGTATCCTCCAATGTGAAAGGCAAGCTAGGTTTTGAGGATTCCTTCAGCCTTTTGGCCAACACACCAATTGTTGGTTTTGATACGAGCAAAATTGCTTTCACCATTAATGATAGCCTTCCGGGAAAATATGAATTCCGTAAGGATACCATCCAGAATAAAATCGACTTTATGTTTCCCTTGGAGCCCAACCAACAATACGGTTTTGAGATGCTTCCTGGCACCATAATCGATTTTTTTGGGATGGAAAGTGATTCCCTATCTTTTTCTTTAACAACAGGAAGCTACGCGGATTACGGTAATTTAAGACTGTTCTTAAGCGGAGAAGTGGTATATCCTGTTGTGGTGCAACTTACCAATGAAAAAGGACAAGTACAACGTGAAATCGTCTCAAAAGAACCGGGCCTCTTGGAGTTCAACAACCTTGACCCAAGCCAGTATGTAATTCGAGTGATTTTTGATACCAACGGCAATGGTATTTGGGATACGGGAAACTACTTGCAAGGGTTGCAACCCGAGAAGATAAGTTATTATCCTGACCTGATAGAAGTTCGCGCAAATTGGGAATTGGAACAGAACTTCATCATTTCACAATAAAGGAATCCCGATCATCCAAGAATTTGAGTTTGTTCCGGTACTTTGTGATATGGGATTTACTCAGACGAGCTATGATGATTTCCTCTTTTTCGGAAAAAGCAACTTGATTTCCCAGTACATCATACACCGAAGAATGCCCAGGGTATTCATGTCCTTCGGGGTCCAACCCAATACGATTTACGCCAATGCAATAGGCCATATTTTCAATGGCGCGAGCTTTTAAAAGTGCATCCCAGGCCGAAATTCTGGGACTAGGCCAGTTGGCGACGTACAATACAACATCGTAATCCTCCACGTTTCGAGACCAAACCGGAAACCGTAAATCATAGCATATCAATGGGCAAATCGTGAATCCGTTTACCTCAAGTTGAAGTCTTGTCTTTCCTTTTTGATAAACCATATCTTCCCCAGCAAGCGTAAACGTATGCCTTTTGTCGTATTGCCCCAGAACACCATTGGCATCTACACAAAATAACCTATTGAAGTAATTTCCATCTTGAGAAAACACCTGACTCCCGACCACAACAGCTTCGTGTTTTTTGGCCATTTCTTGCATCCACGACAACGTTTGCTGCGCTTCAACCTCATCAACATGTTGGGGAGTCATGGTAAAGCCCGTGGTAAACATCTCAGGAAGTACGATTAAGTCTACCGGAGTTTCAATCTCTTGAAGCTTTTCCTGCAAGTTCAGTCGGTTTGCGATTGGATTTTCCCAATGCAGATGGGTTTGTACCAAGGCTATTTTGAGGTCTTCTTGCATCGCTTTAATCAAAATATACGTCTTGAACATTGTGCTCCACCATATGGTAGAGTTGTTCAATTTGCGATTTCAAAATACGTTCTTCGGAAAGGGGTGGTAAGGCATCCAGTGGAAAGAAACCCGCATCCATCATATCGAAACCAGGGGTCAAGGTTCCGCCCAGTAGCTCGCAATGGAACATCAGTTTGTAAATGTAGTAGGGTTCAGGAGGATGCGGATGTACCTGCTTGTCCCAAACACCCAGTAAACGGACCGCTTTGCATTGCATTCCGGTTTCCTCAAAAACCTCTTTTACCGCAATTTCCGAAGGGGTACTCCCAATATCGGCCCAACCTCCGGGAATCGTCCATTTTTGGTCAACCTGCTCGCGAGCCATCAACACTTCCTTCTTTTCGTTCAAAAGGAAACCTCTCACATCGACTTTGGGTGTGGGATAGTCCTTCGGAGGCATTAGTAGGGGTGCTAACTCGTTGGTTTGCACCTTGCCCACATGTGCCATAAGGTTTTGGCTAATGGACTTGAGCTCCTCATAGCGCTCTTTGTCAAACCCGTTTTCGGCATACACCAAGCCCATATCAGCCAAGGCGTTCAACCGTTTGATTTGATTCAAAATCTCTTTGTCCTCCATGTTTGGGCCTTAGTTGTATCGTTCCAAAACCTCAACCAATTCAGGCATTTCCTGCAATTTGGCATGATCAAGTGCCGTTTTGCCTCTGGCATCTTTTACTTGGGTATTTGCCCCTTTTTCCAAAAGCATTTTGGCAATGTTCACGTGTTTAAAAGTAGCGGCATAAATTAACGCGGTAGCACCCATCACATTTACCGTGTCCACCGCTGCGCCAGCATCCAAAAGCTTGGAAACAATATCTTCATACCCCTTGAAGGCGACCCCCATCAAGGCCGTATTGCCCGACCCATCTACCGCATCAACTTCAGCACCGTGTTCCAACAAAAGCTTTACCACTTCAAGGTGATTGTAGTAGGCTGCCAGAATCAAAGGTGTGGAACCGCGCCCATCTTTCGCCTTCAAAAGCGAAGTATCCGCCTCTACCATCTGAGCGAGCGCTTTTGCATTTCCGTTCTTGATTTCGGTGAAAAAAAGTTGTTCCTGTGGCTTCATATGTATTCAGATTACGAACCTCAACAAAACTAGTGAAATGTGAACGTTATGCTTACTTTTCGTACAACTTGAATTTATCAACAAATAGGATTTTTCTATGCTTGTACTTGCTCTGTCGAGAAAGCAATGTTCGGATTAACAATATATTAGCAGCAGCCTTGTACAGTCGCAGAGTTATTTGGTTACTTTTGGGTTTGTTAAATTCCCTTTTTATGAAGACTACTCTTTCCCTATTCGCCTTGCTGTTTTCCGTTGGATTGTTCAACGTTCATGCTCAAACGGCGAAAGACCAAAAAATCATAGATGATGCCGAGAACGCCAAACAAACCCTTTTGGATGCCAATGTAGGTTTGGACAGTTTTTTCGAAAAATCTGCAGGATATGTGTTGTTCCCCAACGTGGGCAAAGGTGGCTTTATCATTGGTGGAGCCTCGGGCAACGGGGTAGTGTACGATGGAGGTGAAATGGTGGGCATGGCCAATTTGAAAAAACTCAATGTAGGTTTTCAAGCAGGGGGCCAAGCGATTATTGAAGTGATTTTCTTTGAAACCTATGTGGATTTGGAACGGTTTACCAAAGGTACCTTCGAATTCGCGGCGGAAGCCTCAGCAGTGGCACTAAAATCCGGTGTGGCGGCCAATGCCAAGTATAAAGATGGTGTTGCTGTATTTGCCATGCCCAAAGCTGGCTTTATGGCCGATGCCTCAGTGGGTGGGCAGAAGTTTAAGTTTAAGCCTTTTTAATTTTTTTTCTTTCTTTTTAACCGTAGCGCACAAGAATATCTTACCTTTTGTGGGTTGATTTATTGTATAAGTAAGTGACCGTTAGATTACCAAAAGATGAAAGTAAAAATATCTCTGAGGCCGGAGATATTGCCCGAATCATGCAAAAGGTGCTTCTCCGCCAAAACAAACATCATCGAGCGAAAGAATATTTTTGGACGATAGGTTTAAACCGTGCGAACGATATTGAGTATATCGAATTGGTTACTATTGGCACACAGAACAGAAATATATTAGCTCCCGCTGAGGTTTTAAGCCTAGCCGTCGCCAAAAAATGTTTGAAAATTGTATGCTGCCATAATCATCCTTCTGGAAATCTTGTGGCCAGCGAAGCAGATATAGCCTTAACCGAAACTCTGGCCAAAGCAGCCACTATTTTGGGTATGGAACTGCTCGACCATATTATCATTACGGAGGAGGATTATGTTTCCATTTGGCCTTAGTTATGCCGTTTCTCTCAACAGAAATCGGTAAAGACGAACTGCAACATCTGTTTTTTATTCCCAGTCTTTCTTGAGATTTTCAAGAAAAGAGAAGTCTTCAAAAAGATTGTTGTTCACTTTATTCAAAATGATTAAATTGAACCATTATTAATACTATTGGTTCGATATGGCTGTTGTACGAAAATCCATAACATTTACTGAACAACAAGATGCTTATGTCAAAAGTCTCATAGAACAAGGCTTTTACACCAATGATAGCGAGTACATAAGGGATATTATCCGGAAGGACCAAGAACGGAGGAAGCGTATTGTAGACCTAAATGATGCTTTAATAGAAGGTATAGAAAGCGGTTCGACGGATGCAACCATTGATAGCATTTGGGAAGAGGCACTAAGCGAGCATAATGCCAAAGAATAGGTATGTAATTAGTGCAAAGGCAAAACAAGACCTAAAGTGGATAGCCAAATACACTATCGAGAATTTTGGCGAGACCCAATCCCTACGATACGCCAAAGGCCTGCGCAAGGTGATGGAAGAACTGGCCGAGAATCCGCAATTGGGAAAAAACTATGTAGCCGTCAAAAACAAAATGTTGCTCCGATATCGATTTAAGTCCCACGTAATTTTCTATTATAAAAATGCAAATGACATCTTCATTGTTAGAGTTTTGGGCGGAAGAATGGATTTTTCAAGATATCTAAAGTAAAAATCAGAAAAAGCACAGGTCAATCAAGTCAAAATTCATTTTGGTTAACTCCATAGCAATGCACACTACAATTACCAGCATAACTTTCCAGAAAAAAATAAAAGGCAAATATGATTCTGATTATATCGAATCTATGATTGAAAAGATTTCTCGTGAACCTCGAATGGGTAAAAAATTTACCACAGTTAATAAAATATTTAAAGTTGATTTAGGGCATACGTTGAACCAGAAGTATGAATACAGTTTGCTTTACTGCTACCAAGGAAAAAATCAACCAATTTTCATCATCAATATTTTTAAGAGGAAAGAGAAGGACTTATTGAGTAAGGTTATAAGTAGTTTAGTTACAGAAATGTCAGAACAATAGTCTTAACTTCCATCTATTAGCTTGCTTATTAGTAACGCTCAAAAAAAAGATTGATACTGAACTTATGTATAGTATGCGTTTTTCATAATGAAAGTAGCATAATAACATTCGAGAGAAATTTCTTAAATTTATATTTATTTGTGAGGTTTATAATCGTCTTTTATGAATGAGTTGTGGACTATCGTTTTTGTTAGCATATGTTTTTTGTCATTAGGAATTATATCCTACTGGGCTTTAAAATCCTATGCTAAAAAATCATTTGGTAATAACTGGCTAAGTAGTTGGGGTAATAAGTTCTATTTAGCACAGGGTGTTGTATTTGTTAGCCTTATGGGTACCATGTTGATTGTTTTTCTCTTCAAGTTCACAAGTATTTCTAACATGTTTTAGCCCTAGCTTTTGATATTTTCCATAGCTGTTGAACACAATGGAAAACTGTGATGATAAAATATCTCATTGATTTCTATATAATTGACGGACTTTTTAAAGATGAGAAGCAGAACCAAATTCCTTTCCTTAGTCCTCTTCTTGGTGCTAGTGTCGTATTCCTCTGAGTCAAAAACCTTAGATACCCAACGTAAAATCAAAAATCTTAAGACTTTTGCGCGTGTTTACGGATGTGTCAAATATTTTCATCCAAGCGATGAAGCGTCGAAAATAGATTGGAAAAAGTTTGCCTCCTATGGGGCATCCAAAGTGATAGATTGTAAGACAGATGCGGAATTGTTAGATGAGTTGAAGCAACTTTTTGGACCAATCGCACCTTCCGTGACCTTTTCAACCAAAAGGACCAATGGTAATGGCCTATCCAAAATAAAGCCCAAGAACCTTAAGGGGTGGCAACTCACCTTTTGGCAACATAGAGGAGTAAGTATTGGCATGAAGTCGTATCCAGGATATCCGTATGCCAGTGTGCGTGTAAACAGTCCAGCAAAAATTGAGATAGGTAGAAACCATGGTATAATGGTAAAAATGTTGAACGCCAAGGAATATCGCAACACCAAGCTACGTCTAAGAGCATCGGCTAAACTGGCCGATACAGTTAAAGTATCCACATATCTTCGATTGGCCGCCATCAACACCGATGGAAGCACTTTTTTAAAAAAGAGCAATATAAAGGGTATCCTTTGGAGTCCTTATGAAATTCTATATGAAACCGGAGATGAAGTGGAACGTTTGGAAATTGGTGCAGCCCTAAAAGGGAATACCTCCTTATTCTTAGATAATGTAAAGATAGATTATTGGAACGGAAATAAATGGGAAGCAATTCCAGTTCATAACAGTGATTTCGAAAAGGCTGAAACAGGCGCCGTGAAAAGTTCTGAAAGTTGGTTCGCTAGAGGCTCAGGATATACCTTGGAAATTTCAAAAAACACTTCTGCGAACACAAATGGATTTGCCCGTTTTTTTTATGAGGAACCAGCCCTCGAAATCAACAAGAAAATATTTGACACCGCTCCTGTTTTTGGAGAAATGATGAATGAGAAAATAGGGAATTCCATATTTTGCCAATTGCCGATTGCTCTTTACAGGAACGACTACGGAACTTTCCCCAAAGTGGATTCCATACGTTTACAAATGTTTCGAAGCAAGGTTGATTCCATGCCCAGTAGCACCAAAGACCTAAACGTTCGACTGGGCAACATAATCAACACTTACAATGTGTTCCAGCACTTCTATCCCTATATGGATGTAGTAGATGTCGATTGGGATAATGAGCTTGTGGGTGCCCTCTCAAGAAGTTTGACCGATAGCACTGAATACGATCATTATGTTACTTTAGAAAAATTCACCGCCCCATTAAGGGATGGGCATGTTTATATCAACTTTCCGTCTCTCAGTAAGATTTATGCACCTCGAATTACATGGGAATGGGTGGAGAATAAACTAATCGTCACCAATGTCCTAGACCATAATATACCATTGAAAATTGGCGATGTCGTCACACATATTGATGGGGTTGCTTCCAAAGCCTATTTTGCCGAGGTAGAATCGCGGATATCAGCAGGAACTAAGGGTTGGCTAAATCACAAAGCCAAAACAAAAAGTCTTTTAGGTGAATGGAAAACCAGTATGGTTGTAAAAGTGGGTGACAAAGAGATTTCCTTAAAAAGAGAAAGTCTGGTCTACAATGAACCCCCGCGTCAGTCCACTTATGAAAAGATTGGGGATAGTACCTATTACCTAAATCTAACGCTTATCGAAATGGACACCATTTCAAGATTGTTACCCGAATTACAGAAATCCAAAGCCATTATTTGTGACCTCAGAGGTTACCCTAATGCAAATCATAAATTGATTTCGTATTTTCTCAAAGAGAAGGATACTTCAGTTTCTTGGATGCAAATTCCAAAATGTATTTTTCCAGATAGAAAAAATATCCAAGGTTTCGAAACGCTTGGATGGTCCTTGCCAACCGCAGCTCCTTATTTAGGAGACAAGCAAATCGTTTTCATTACCGATGGTAGCGCAATAAGTTATGCTGAAAGTTTCTTGGCTTTTATCAAAGACCACAATCTAGGAAAAATCATAGGCCAACCCACTGCAGGAACAAATGGTAATATCAACACTTTCGAACTTGAAGGAAATATTAGCATAAACTGGACAGGGATGAAGGTTGTTAAACATAATGGTGCCCAACATCATACCATAGGCGTCATCCCAGATGTATTCCTTTCAAAGACAATTGATGGTATGAAGGCTGGTAGAGATGAGTTTTTGGAGAAGGCCATCGAATTGGTTGATTAACGACTCTTTAGAAAACTTAAAGCTATGAAGCTAAGGCAAGCATTATAAACTACTGAGACAAATGCGCCTACCTATCCAATATTAAATTCCCTAAAAGTATTATTCAAAATCAAAAGACACACGTTTCGTGTTTATGACTACTAATATCACCTTTACGAGTTGACAACCTTTTCTCTATATCTCTATTACTTTTGAAAAAAATGTCCATCAGTTTCTATCCCCCGGTGTAAAATCCTGAGGGGCTATTTTGGGTTCTTTAATAGTTCCTGATTCGCCGGTGTCATTGCATACAATCCATTCCTCGAAAGTATAAACCGGGTTTCCTTTGATTACTTCTGATTTTCTTAAAGCGCGACCGTCTTCAAATTCGTGATTCGTTCCCGAACCATCTTCGCCAACAATACCAAACACGTCAATTACCTTTCCAAAAGGGTCTACTAATTCCAAATTATCGTCCCCGTTTGAATCGGCTGGACTGTTGGTAGAGACTCCCAAGTCTGGGGCAAAACCGTACGCCAATTCAAACTCCTCGGCGTTGGGTGAAATCACCAAGGTACTTTTTCCTTCCATAATGTATCCCGACAAATCAATTTCAGAACTAATTTCGATGTTATCGTTTGTATACCGTCGCAACTTCCAAAGATTCAAATCCAAAGGTTCGTCCGCGGAATTATACAACTCCACAAATCTTGCTTTCGCGTTGTTATCGGGGTCTGCCAATTCAGAAATAAAGATATTTTCTGAGGTAAATTCAGTGATGATTTCGGGACAACGCTCGTCCGTAAACTGGATATCATCCAAATCGCGGATTACAATTTGAAAATCATCCCCGTCTTTTAAGAGTACACCGGTCAAAGTACCCTTCCCTTCTGGTAGTATCTCACTTTGAAAATCTGAGTATCCGCTGTTCAATAAAATCGTCTGTGTTTCTTCACAATCCTGTAGAATCCTTTGCGTGTCTTCCGTCTCAACCGCAAATGTATTTCCAATCTCTGCGTCGGCCATCTCAATTTCTTGAAGTTGAATCAAGGTTCCGGAAGGTTGCTGAACCAAGGTTTGCAGGTCAACAGGGGTGGGCAACAAATTGGTAGGCTCAGTGCATAATGTGTATACATGCAATGGTACCGCTGCCGAAGGAATCCGCCCTACAGATATTGAGCCAAATGAAGTGAAAGCTCCACCCAATTCCAAGAGACCATCGTTTTGGTTTACATACAATCCTTTCAGTTTAATCCCTACCCTGCTACCCACCTGATAAAAAAGATGTGATTCCCGTTGGTCAATTTCCAAAACTGCACCCATGGTGGGTTCTGACGGATGGTCCTGAATATGAAGCACATTAAAAAAGTTTCCTGCTTTATCGGAGGAAATCACATAGCCCTCCACAATCCAATCCTCTTGTATTTGGAAAACTTCTCCGTCATATTGTTCTGCCAGTTCGTTTAGGCTCATGTTTACTTCCAAAGTTGTAGGACAAGTTGAAGCAATGGTGTCAAATTCATAATTGTTTTTGCAAGAAAGACTTAGCACTGCCATAAGTAGATAAAAAGAACGAATTACATTCATAGAAAAAAAGTGATGGATTAAAAGCTAACTGCCAGATTCAGAAAATATGTTCTCCCGAAGCCATACCAATATTTAGGTCCGAAAGAAGGGGCACCACTGAGATTGTCTGCCACTAATTGGGCATAATTGCCATTTCGACTTTGTTCATATCCTCCACTGCGAAATACGGTGTCAAAAAGATTATTGACACTCATAAAAACACTTACATATTTCTTTTTGAGGTACCATGATTTTCCGCCGACGAGGTTTAGTAGATGAATGGCTTCAAGTGGTTTTTGCTGAAGTAGGGTTTCCACGTTTTCAGGAGTTGCACCAGCAAAGGGCAATCCTGTTTCTGGGTCAAGTGCGAAACTATCGGTTCGATTAATCGTAGAAAACGAAGCAAAATTGTTTTCCAGGTAATTGGCGGTGACTCCCAACCACCAGTATTTAGGGTCTCTGTAGGTAGTCCCTAAAGCAATTGCCGTTTGGGGGCCTTGACTGAGACGCAATCCTTTGATATCCGCAAAACCCAAGTTTTTATTTCCTGAGGCATCAATCAGGGATTCAGGGTCTCCGCTTGGGTCAAAATTGATTTCGATTTCCGGGGTATTAGCATATACATACTCACCTAGGTTAGCAGCTAGCGAAAATGTAGTTGTTGCGGAAAAAGCGTATTCCAACCCTAGTTCCAAACCCTTGTGCAAACGGTCCAAATCGGTAACGGTTTCCTGTACAAAATCTGACCCCAAACCAGAATCCACAAAGAAGAAATTGATATCAGTTCCGTTTTGAAAACGCGTGTAAAAAGCGGTGACCCTTCCGGTAAACTTTGGTAACCTAAAATGATACCCCAAGTCAACAGTGGCAATGTTTTCAGATTGTGGTTCATCAATAACCAATTGGTTTTCCCGCGGATTGATGTATAAATTCTGCAAAGAAGGTGCTGTTTGTAGTCTCCCTAGGTTGACTTCGAAAAAATGGCGCCCAGTAAGAAAATAGCGTCCCCCGCCTTTAAATGATACCGTAGAAATATCGATTTTATCCCCAGGTCCGAATGAACTCGACAAGAACCTTTCGTTTTGGAAAAGCCCTGTTCGTTTGCTATTCAGGGTAGTCAATCCAAAACCAAGAAAACCCATCCAGTTTTTGGCCGTGTATTGTCCTTGAAGAAAAGAGTCAAACCTTGAGGAGCTCAGTTCATATTGATAGTTAAAAATATCCCCCTCTCCTTTTTGCAAGGTTCCGTTCAAGTCATTGCGCGTTTCCGAAAACACGTCAATATCTTCATGAAATGTAGCCCCCAACAAATCTTGAATCAAAGCATAGTTCTGAGTGGTTTCACTTCGATAGCGCAACCCTCCAGAAATGTTGGTTTTGGGAAGCAATTGTAGCTCAAACATCGTGTTGAACGCCATGATACGATCTTCCGAAACATCATCATATAGCAGATAGGCCGCTTGGCCAGATGGACTGTTTTGGTTGGCCTGATACAAACGTTCCCAATTGATTTGGGCCTGTTCCGAAAATCCCTCTCCCGCCGTCTCAGCGGCAATAAAATTAGCTCCGATAGGGCTATTGATTTGAAAACTGGGCAGATACCGATAGTAGGTTGGATCGGGATTTGGCGCATTATAATATCCTAATCGGCTTCTTGCATCTTTTCCAAACTGATACATCAGTCCGGAGCTAACGGAGACCTTTTCAGAAGTAAACCAATGGTTTAACATGAGTATCGGTTTAAAAAGACGGTTCTCCCTCGCGTTCCGAACTTCCCCATCCTGCACACCCCAATTGGGATTGTACCGGCCTCCCATCATATCAAAAACCTCTTCTGTAATTGCGGAAGAACGTCCTCTTCGATTTTTCGAAAGAATACTAGTCAATAAGAAACTATTCGTGGGATTTAGCTGGTACTCCAGTGCGCCAAAAAAAGACCATGCATCATAGGGTGTTCCAGAAATGAAACCCTCTTGAGCCCAGCGTCGCGAGCCAGAAACAGAATAGGCCAGATTCCCTTTTGTATTTTCTGCGACATAAGTCGCCATGGCTCTTCCAACGTAGGTTCGGTTGGATAGCGATGATGAAAGGCGAATGCCCTCACGCATTTCAGAAGGCCGGGTATTGATGGTAGTTCCGCCTAAGAGTTGATTGACGCCAGCAGGATTATGGGCAATGCCGTGCGTGTAGGTTTGGTTGCGCATGACATCGTTCAACCCACCCCATTGACTCCATTGCGGTCGGCCATTGAAAAGCTGATTCATTGGAATCCCATTCAAAAAGACTCTGCTATAACGTGAATCATAGCCCCTCACCTTAAAAAAGGCTTGTCCAAAATCGAATGCAGCCCTTCTTAAAAACACATCCTTGCTTGCTTGAAGCAATCCTCCTGAAAAAACATCCGCCTCATTCTCATCCAATAGTTCGGCGTCGGTCAGGGTGATTAGATTATCGGTAAGTTCTTGTGTGACATCTTTTTCAAGAAACATGGTCCCAAAAGACAAGTCATTTTGGACAAGGTCAAGGGGAATCCGTTTGGTCTGATAGTCTTTCTTTGACAAATTCAGAATTCCATCAAATCCTTTGGATATTTTAAGGGCAAAGAACCCTTTACTATCGGAGTACGTTTCCGTAACTTCTCCTTCCAGTGCAACCCGCACATTTTCCAGCGGGACTTTGCTCGCAGCATCGATAACCCAACCGGCTAACTCAACCTGATTCTGGCCAGTGGCAAATTGAAGAATAAAAAAGAAAAGGGAAGGCAACAATAACCTCATTTGTACGAATTTTTTGTAAAGACTGAGGTTATTGTCTTTCTTTATGCGGCGAAAAATAATCATTTTTATTTTTCAATCCCAAATTTTATTTCATGAAAACCTACCTAATATTGTTTTTACTGGTCTGCTGTACGCGAGGATCAGCACAGTCTACAGAACGTTTTGCGTTTCGTTCTGTAGTATTCTATAATGTGGAGAACTTGTTCGATACCACCAATGACTCTTTGGTATGGGACGATGAAAGAACGCCCGAAGGTCGGTATCATTGGACACGGAGCCGGTATGAAACCAAACTTAATCACATTTCAAAAGTCATCAGAAGTTTTAAAACACCCCAGGGTGGCACTGTTCTGCCGGATGTCATCGGTGTTTGTGAGGTCGAGAACCGAAAAGTATTGGATGATCTCGTAGCCCATCCTGAACTTGAAAGTTTAGGTTATGATTTGGTACACTATGACTCTCCCGACAAAAGAGGGATTGATGTCGCCCTTTTGTATCGCAATGAAAGTTTTACCCCTACTTCATTCCAAAGCAGGCGCCTACTCCTTTTTGAAGATGACGGTAACCGACAGTATACCCGCGACCAATTAGTGGTTGGAGGTTACTTGGATGGAGAACTGTTTTACTTTATCGTGAACCACTGGCCCTCCAGAAGGGGCGGAGCGCTCATCTCAAATCCCAAGCGCATTCGGGCGGCTTTGCTGAATAAACGGATTACGGATTCACTCCTAACCCATGAGCCTGAGGCCAAGATTGTGGGCATGGGCGACTTTAACGACGACCCTTTTGATACCAGCTTAAAAAAAACCCTGAAAACTGGGAACTTAAAACAACCTGATAGTTTGCACCGACTTTATAATCCCATGGATGCCTTGTACAAAAAAGGAATAGGCAGTTTGGCCCATTGGGACAGTTGGCACTTGTTCGACCAATTTTATATTACCCACAATCTTATTTCGGAATCAAAGGAAACCCTCTCTTTTTGGAAAGCAGGGGTTTGGAAACCCAAGTTTTTGATTACCCGAAAGGGCAGGTACAAAGGTTATCCCTTTCGTACATATGCGGGTGGACGCTATTCTGGGGGCTACAGCGACCACTTTCCGATTTACATGTATTTGTTGAAAAAGGTTTCTAATTAAACCACTGCCCCCAAGGGATGCGGCTCAAGATGAGTAGCAGTCCCAAACCATAACCAATAGCAATCCGTTTGAATTTGCCCGTGCTGTCATCGGTCTTTTTATGTTTGGACCAGCCAATGGTAATCAAAACTATGGCTATGATATTGGTGAAAGGGTGCTCCACTGCCAAAAGACGCGCGACTGAATTCAACCCAGACATGCCCAAGGTTTGTACGGCCCGCAAACCACTATCGGAAACAAAGTACAAGATTAGTCCAATCAACAATTGAATATGGCTGAAAATAAGGGCGAATAGACTTATTCTTAAATCCTTGTGCATGGTGAACTGCCTTTTGCCTAACCATCCTGTAATGGCATTGAAGACAGCAAATACCAGTACGGCCAAAACAATGTAGGCCAAATACGAATGTAGATTTCTTAAGATTTCCATTAGGTAAGTGGTTTGAGCTTTAAAAATAGGGATTTTTAGTAATAAAAAACCCCGCCGATTGGCGGGGTCTCTTCTTGTTATAATGGTTTGCTATTTATTCAAAAATATAACGCAGACCGATTTGGGCTTGCCATCTTGATGAAGCAATTCCTCTGTCATCAACTTCGAAAATACCATCTTCGAAACGGCTTGCATCAAATTGGAACTCTGGGTCAGGACCACCTTGCTCGGTACGAATCAAAGCAACCTCTCCAAAGTTGGTAAATTGTCTTACTCCCCAATCTTTGTTCAACAAGTTGGTGAAGTTGAAAATATCGATAGACGCTTGGAAGGTGTGCTTTTTGTTACCAAAGTTCAAAGAGAAGTCTTGAAGTACTTTCAAGTCTACTACATGGTTCCATGGCGAACGAGCGCCGTTTCTTTCGGCATAACCCCCTCTACGTGTTTTTAAGTAGTCATCCCCTTCGATGAAGGCATCAAGGTCAGACCATTGTTGTGCAGCGGTACGAGTTACATTACCATCTCCGTCTACGATATCAACCAAGTTGATTTCACTCTGAGTAGCAGGAACGTAAATCAAAGCGTTGTCACGAGAGTCATCATTCAACAAGTCAGTAGAGTTGAATCTACCTCCTTCTTGGTAAAGGAATGAGAAAGGCTCTCCTTGTAATCCTTCGTAGAACAAACCTACAGTAGTCTTGATATTGTCAGTCCATTTCAACTGGTAAGAAGCAAAGGCTGTAAAGCGGTGTCCTTGTGCAAAATCAGAAGTAGCTACAGGCAATCTTGAGTTTTTACCGTTAACGGTCTGTATGTTTCTCCATTGCGAGCTGTTCTGCGAAGAAGTACCATCAAAAATACTGTTGGCATCACCATAAGACCAAGCGAACTGTCCAGTGAACCCGTTTTCAAATGGTTTTCTGATGACCAATGAAGTATTCCAAGAGTTACCAGCACTGGTGTTCGAACCTAAAATGATTCGGTTGTACGTACGGTCGATTCTGTCACCTCTATTGTAGAAAGGTCTTGTATCTGCACCGTTTAGGTTACCAACAGGTCCTCTAATGTTCAAGTTTTCGTAGTATACTGCGCTAATATTATCATTCCAGATGAAATCAGCACTTACCACCAATCCCCAGAAAGGTAGTTTTTGATCTACTGCGATGTTGGTTTTAAATACCTGTGGCATTCTAAAATTAGGAGCGAATAAGTCAACATTACCTCCTGTACCACCGGAACCGGGTTCTACACTTACAGGCTGTTGGTTAACATCAGGATTAAAAGTTACTGTGGTATTGCCATCAGCATCTTCGAAATCTCCTTCGTCACTGAAACCACCGGTTACCCCGTTGTTGTTGTAGGTTGCACCAGGCCATACCAAAGGAACCCTTGAGGTAAAGACCCCTAAACCACCACGAATTTGAGTGGTACGGTCACCGTTAACATCCCAGTTGAAACCAAGTCTTGGGGATAAGTTCACTTTAGTACTAATCTTCTTCCCAACTTCTGCATCTTGAAGGTCTTTACCCGCAGCTTCCAAAAGTGGGATGGTTCTGTTGTTGAAATCATCGTTATCCAAACCATCTTCAAAGATTGGCACATCAAAACGAAGACCTGCAGACACTCTAAAGTTATCAGAGACTTGCACCTCATCTTGAAAGTAGAAACCAAGTTGGGTCAAGTTGAATTCAGCAGCACCATCAGAGTCATCACCGACAGTTCCATCGCCTAGAAGGGAATATCCCTTTTCGTAATCTTGCAAGTTTTCGTTAGCCAAGAAATCAGCTACACTTCCATAACGATAGAAACCGAAGTTACTCGCAAAGAACAAGTTTTTGGTTTGAGAGATTTCGTTGTGAGTACCCACTGTAATGGTATGGGCGCCTTTATAAATCTGGAAGTTGTTGGTAATGGTAAGAATGTCTTGGTTCAACAGGTTAGCTGTTGAGAACTGCTCCGCACCCAATTGAATCCCTTGTCCAGAGAAAGAGTTCAAACCATCAGAAATAAATACTGTTGGAAACTCTTGTCCAAAAGGATCCCTGTCGTCACGTACGCTAGTATATCCTAAAATGAAATTGTTAGAGAATTTGTTTCCAAATCTGGAGTTCAATTCCAAAG
>JBCBPD010000062.1:0-20925 GCA_039820925.1 Bacteroidota bacterium
CAGAAATCCTTTATCAAAGCGGTTGGTTTAGAAACTATAAAAGCCTTTTTTAAAAGGCCAACAAAAGTTCCATGAGCACTTTACCGAGCTGGCAAACAAAGGATTTTGGGTTAAATTTCTGTAACCATACTGTAAATACTCAAGTAAATCCAATTCATTTTCCAACCTTCGATGGTTAAGTGTGAGCATCATTGCAATCTGATGAAAGCACGCAATTCCATTTATGGGAAGAACTAAACTGGCTATTCGCTATGGTAAAAATTGGAAATGTCTTTCTTTTAACCACATTCTCAATGCTAAGCTTTGCTTCCCTTCTGGGACAAGATGCAGCGGAAAAGGGTGATACCAAAAAACTTGGAGGATATTTCAGCATAGTTCATCCTATCGTAAGTTTTTCCAAAGAAGAGACGAGTTACAACTTTGATGGAAGTTACTCAGTGGGTTTTCCTACAGGAATCAACTACTTATTGAGTGAAAAGATTGCATTCAGTTTGGAATTTGTACCGTCTATAACCAGTGAAAATGGTGATAGTGGTGTAGATGGCCTTCTATTTCATCCAGGGGTCATCTTTAGAAATATAGGCGGATTTAGTTTTCTGACCAGGGCTGCATTCAATACAAATGGCCGCTATGGATTCACCTTAGTAGCCAACAAACCCATTTTTAAGGCGGAAAATGTCACTTACTTTTTAGCTACGCCAATCCCAATACGGTTTGGAAATGAAGACCCCGCCTCTTTGACCATAGGTTTCCAATTTGGTGTAAGTTTTTAAATCGCTACTATCACCTGAGGACGGTAAACAAGCGCTGACGCTGAATGTGATAGTAGCATAAAATGTCCGCCTAAACCATGTTATGCATGCTTAGCCGGACATTACGTACCGAGGATAGTGCCAAGAGTCCTTAACTAAAACTAACCAACATCACTAAACTTGACCCCTAACTAGCTTACCAACCAAGTCAGTGCCTTTTGAGTGCTATCATAATAATCTGTGATGAATCCTTCCTCCTTCAACGGGGGTTTTTCATATACTCCACATGTTCCGAATTCATGACGTAAGCCACTTTCTTAACACCAATTTTCCTGTATCTATCGTGATGTATGGTTTTTTGCCATTCGTGAAATTCAGGAGGCGGCATATAGTTAAAGTGCTTCGTGTCAATTAGAATTTTTTGGGTGTTGAATTCAAAACCATAACCAATGAAATTGCAGCATGCCTCAATAAAACCTTCGTAATCCACCTCTGGATGGCCTTGGTTCCAGATAAACTGTAAAGTGTTGGTAGGGGCATGTAGTTCAATTCGGTAAAATCTGTCTTGATAGAGATTCATTTTAGTCTATTTAAAGGTTATTACTATTGAAATGACGCTTTACTCTCTCGCTTTTGGACACTTTTACCAAAAAGTTTTGATTAGGTCCTATTTTAGGGCAAACTACAGGTCAAAGACCATGAAATATCGGGAATCAAACCAACCCTTCTTTAGAAACCGATACCCTACAAATTCGAATGAATGGACGAAGGCCCACTCGATGAAATATTAAAAACTAGTTCTATGTTTAAGCTTTATTTTCTGTAAGGCATTATTTCGACGAATCGTACAACACACTCCATTATTTTTCGTTTGATATTGTAAGAATCTTTACCTACTATGCGCCCTACTCTTCTTTTGGTGTCTGTTGCGACACTATTGCTTTCATGTGTTTCCAAAAGACCAACGACCTCAACTCCACTACCTATTCCAATTTTAGGGAGTGTCGGAAAGGTTGAATCACCTTTTCTACAAGAGAATTACTTCACTAGTATCGGTTGTGTAAGAATAAACCAAGCCCATCAAGTTGAAGTGGTAGCCAAACCCATGGATAAAAATGTCCACCAACGGTATCACAAGCGAATGAAGAACTTGGGACACACTAATATCAAGGTCTTCCAAGATTCCATTCCGGAAAAGCCGATGTTTCACCAACTCGTGTTGACCAATGTAGTCGCATTATCAGAAGAATTACACGCAAACTACAATCAACCCCTTTTGAACTTTCTGCAAGAAGATGGGGATTACAGAATCTTGACCTCAGTTTCAGCCGTTATTCCAGAACCATACGAACAACAAGTCCAAACAGCGGATAACATTTGGTTGGTGGAAGAAAACGGTTTGTTGGTGTTACAAATCAATGGTGAAACCAAAAATGCTCAAATTCCTTGGTCATCCCTTGAAGTATTTGATTTTGAGACACATCAAGCCTGTTGGCAGAAAGATGGACGCGGAAATTATAGGGTGGGTTTGTTGATTCCTTCTGATAGCTCGTGCCCTGGAAATACCGTAACCCAACCCTTAGCGAAAGACAACCTGAACGAATATCTAAAGTTCCGATAGATGAAAAAACGAATCCTACTCCTAGTCTTATGCCACTTGGCGCTATGCAGCTGCGAGGATATTCTCGAAGTGCAAGACATTTCCAACGAAAGTGTTGTACTGCTTGCTCCTGCGGAAAACACCGTAGTCACCGACAGCGTAGTCAACTTTGTTTGGAATGAAATTCTAGACGTTGACATTGATGCCTATCGCGTCCAAATCGCTACGCCTTCTTTTGAAAGTGCTGCGCAGATTGTTTTGGATAGTACCTTGACCCTCGACTCCACTTTTGTAGGCACTCGGGTATCACAAAAACTATCCAACAGAGCCTATCAGTGGCGCGTAAAAGCCATGAACTCAGCCTTCGAAACGAACTTTACGGTAAACGATTTTACGGTAGATGTCCCATCAAACTAATTCTGGATGCAACAAAAACGAAAGACATATTTGCTGCTGGCACTTGTAGTCGTGGTTTGGGGTATTCTCGGTTTTCGTATTGTCAAAACTTTATCTCCAGATTCAGACAATAGTCCTGTCGTTGTGAGCACTACGGATTTCAGCATTCCTGAAATCAAAAATGATTCGTTCGCCATTAGTGCCAATTACCGTGACCCTTTTTTGGGTACCTGGGCCAAAGCAGATAAACCTGCTAAAACCAAAAAGAAGTTAAAAAAAGTACCCCCACCTCCTAAAATTCCAGTTATTTATTCCGGTTCTATGGCGGAAAACGGTAAAAAAGGACGGATGTTTTTTGTCACCATCAATGGCAAACAACACCTGATGAGAGTAAACCAAACAGTTGAAAAAGTCCGCCTGTTGAAAGGAAACAAGGAAACGATTACCGTTCGATATCCCGGTCATACGGAAACTATCTCCCTACAAAAATGATACAGCAAGCTCGAAAAATAAAAGCAGGTGCACTCCAATTTGTACTGTTCATCGGTGCATTGGTGGCAGTATTGCTTTTCGCTTTCGTGCTTATCTCTCATGTTCATGCGAAGTTTCGCAAAAAGTCCGAAATCTTTGTGGACTTGATTCGGGCCAACGATGCCGCATTGTTTCAATCACTTCAAGTGGATAGTAATGCACAATCAGACATACTTTTTACCGAAACCACTAAAGAAGGAAGACAAACAGAGGTGGTTCGACAACCTTGGGGCATTTTCGAAATCCGAAAGGCCAATGTTACCCATGGCAAATTGAGCTACAGCAAAATTGGTTTGGTGGGCCGACAAAACAGCCAACGCCCAGCACTTTATTTAAAAGACCGACAACGTCCTTTGGTCGTGGCGGGTAGCGCTAAAATAATTGGCGATGCATTTCTGCCGGAACGCGGTGTTAAAACGGGAAACATTGCCGGAAACGGATATGCATATCAAAACTTGGTGTTTGGAAAACAAAAACGAAGTACTGAAGCACTGCCCAAGTTGGCAGACTTTCAAAAGAAAACCTTCTACGAATTGTCCGAAGGAAATGTTCCTACCCTGAACAGCAGCAATCTTGTGCAGGAACTTAAATCCTTGAGCAACAGTTTTTCGCGACCGCTTCAAGTAATAGATGGCACTCAACTGATTCTGGAAGGCATCCAACTTTCGGGATATATCATGATTAGGGCTTCAAAGAGCATTGTAGTCAAACCAACGGCAAAATTGGAAGATGTCGTTTTGATGGCTCCAGAAATCACCATAGCATCAGGAACAACAGGGAACTTTCAAGCATTTGCTTCTAAAAACATAGCGGTCGGACAAAACTGTAGTTTGACCTATCCCACAGTGTTGGCCTTGGTCGACAAAAAACCAAAAGAAACTCAGGAGTTGGACCAATCCAGTATCCAAATTGGGAAAAATAGCATTGTAAGAGGCTTAGCTTGTTATCTCGAAAAACATTCTGCCAAAATGCCTTTGTTTCCCAACATCAGTATAGCGGAAAATGCCATAGTGATGGGCGAAATCTACAACCAAGGTGCGCTTGAACTTAAGGGCACTGTGGAAGGAAGTGTAAGCACCACGAGTTTCATTGCCATGGAACAAGGTGCTATCTACCAAAATCATTTGTATGACGGGCAAATCAACATTAAAGCCTTACCCAATTCATATACAGGACTTTTGTACACCAATGAATCTCCAAATTCTATTATGAAATGGTTGTATTGAGAAAAATAAAAGCCTCCACTCTTATGGAAACTTTGGTCGCTTCGGTGCTCATTGTTATCATTTTTATGGTTTCTAGCTTGGTTTTGAATTCTGTTTTTCAATCGCATATGGATGACGGTACAGAATCCGTACGACAAGAACTTTTATGGCTGGAATACCAATACGAAAATCAACAGTTACCACTACCCTATCTGGAAAAACAAAAAGATTGGACCTTAACTGTTTCACAAACAAATCCAGAAGAACCCATCTTTCAAGCCGTTAAGGAAAGGGGAGAAAATAAAATTGTAGTCCAACTTTGAAAAAGCAACAAAAAATAAAAGCCTTTACCCTAAGTGAAATGCTCGTTGTGCTACTCATCACAACGATTATTGTGAGCATGGCCTTTATGGTTTTGCGGTTGGTGCAGCAACAGATGCGTGCGATTCAAAACAACTACGCGGTATCACATCAAATTCATGATGTGAAACAACGTTTATGGATGGATTTCAATCGCAATGACGCCATATGGTTTAATCGGGAAACCAACCAACTTTTGTTTAGTAATCCCGTGCGTCCACAAAACTATCGTTTTGAAGAGGCCTATACCATCATGGACAATGACACCCTTGCGATTACGGTAGCCGAAAAAAGCTTCTATCTCCTCGGAGTTGAAACAAAAGATGGGCCGATTGATGCAATGAAGCTGGTGCTATCCTCGGGAAAACGAAATCACGAAGTCTTCGTTCGAAAAGATAACGCCGCAACGGTACAAATGAATTTAGAGCTATGGGATTCAAATTAGAGCCTTCTATTCCGAAATCAAGCACAAACCAGTCCCTGGAGGGATTGGATGGACTGCTCAAGAAAGAAATCATTCTCGTTGGCAAGGGTTTCGGCAATGCCAAAAAAGAACATTTTTATACTGAATTAGGGGTTCTGGTCAAAGCTGGAATTCATCTGCGGGAAGCGCTCCAAATTTTATCGGAAAACCAAAAAAAGAAAAACCTAGCGGAACTATACGAATCCATGGTCCAGGATTTGGACGCTGGGCAATCCTTTTACCAAGTGCTACGAAAAAGACGATTCTTCAGTGAGTACGAATGCTATTCCGTGCAAATAGGAGAAGAAAGCGGACGTTTGGATGAGATTTTGGAAGAGCTTGGTTCATTTTTTGGCACCAAAAATCAGCAGCGCAAACAACTTATCAATGCGTTAACCTATCCTGCCATCATTTTTGCCACAGCCTTTTTGGTGGTGGTATTTATGCTACGGATGGTGGTTCCCATGTTCGAAGATATTTTCAGTCAGAACCAGGTGAAACTGCCTCCACTTACCCGTTGGATTATTGCTGTATCGCATGGTATTGAGAAATATGGTCTTTTGGTTTTACTTTTAGCTGCGGGAGGGATAATCGCATGTCGTTTCTTTTTGAAAAATGAATCCTTCCAAGCAAAAAAAGACGCGTTCCTACTCAAACTACCCATTTGGGGACCCTTCATAAAATGTTTGTATTTGGCTCAATTCACACAGGCCATGCACCTATTGACGACTTCAAAAGTGCCCATGATAGAAAGCGTCAAAATGACTCGGAAAATGATTGGTTTCCATCCCTTAAAGCAAGCCTTGTCTCATATGGAGTCTAGAATCATTTCGGGAGATAATCTTGCTGAAAGTGTAAAGGACATTCCGCTTTTCGATGCAAAAATGGCATCGTTGATGAAAGTTGCCGAAGAGACCAACCAAACGGAATACATCTTCGAACGATTACAAAGTCAATATCGTTCGGATTTACAACAGAAATCAAAATTACTATCGACCCTTATGGAGCCTATAATCATCGTTTTTGTTGGGGCATTCGTCGGTGTGATTTTAGTATCGATGTATTTGCCTATGTTCCAATTGAGTAGTGTTCTGGGATAACTACTTCAACAATACGATATGGACATCAGCGGTGAGCAAAATCTTTCGGGTTTTTAAATCCCTTTTTTTCTCCAATTTAACGTGTTCCAAACTTCCAAAACCCTGCTTTAATTCCAAAGCGTGAAGTGTTTTGAGCATTTCATTGAATCCGCCACCCAAAGTTACTCGGTAGGTCTCCTTTAGCCCATTTTCATCTTCGTGAACATGAGGGGCGGTGAAATCTTTAATGACCACACCGTGTTTGGCGTTTTCCTGATTCAAAAAGGCCAAAAGGTCACTTTGGAAAGAGTTTCCGCTTAAATCAAGCGCCTTTAAATGCGCATCAAGAGCTTTGTTCTTCTGGTGCAAATTCGCCAGCTTTTCAGGTATCTTCTCTTGAATCAGTGCCTTTTCGCTTAAATCTAGATAAGTTCTCCTCGCTACAAAAGTCTTTTTAAAGCCAAATTGATAGCATAAAAAGAACAGGGCCAAAAAGCCAGCTAACAGAAGTTTATTCTTTTTATTCATTTGCATCAATTTCTAGTGAAATACTGAATCGAATACCTGATTTGGGTGCTTTACCGTAATCATCAATAAAAACTCCTTTTACCCAGGACCTGTCTTCAAGAGCGCGAGTCCATAACAAAAAGTCCTGTTCGTTTCGAGCTGTTCCTTCTATGAAGATTTTATTTTCCTCTAATAAAATGGGTTTATTGGGGCGTACCTGATTGAGTAAAGGATGATACTCAAAACGGTCCAATAAGATAGAAGACGGGATGCGCTGCGCCACCTGGTCAAAGTACCAACTGGAGCGCGTGTTTCCCATGCGCTGCAAGGTTTCCAATTTTTCTTGCTTAGAAACGACCAACTTTTCCAATTGTTTGACCTTCGATAGTTGTTCTTGGTTTAGTGCTTGGGAATCTTGAAAGGTATTGACCTCATCAGTATAAAAAGACCATCCCAAAAAATTAAGCAGCAAAAGCGCAAAACAAAGCAATAAGCCATACTGAACGCCCAATGTGAAAAAGCGTTGGTTGTAAAAAGTGTTGGACAATTCCGTTGTCAAACCCTCAGTATTTCCTGTGATATTAACTTCTTTTATATCCGATAGGATCGTCGCGAAACCCAGAAGACCGTCAGCGGAAATCTCAATTCCATTTATGGTTTGTGAACTAGCTTCATTTGAATCGGATGGACTGAGTCTATTCAGACTTTTTTCAGAAAAGGCACCCAAAAATCCGGAAAAGATAAGCTCTCCATCAATCCATTCGGCAATTTGCTCAATGGCCAGAGGACCTAAACGTATCGCGTAAGGCTGGAGCTTCAAATCGGTGAACTTTTCCAGCCAATTCTCCAATACTGACTTCTTCGTCAATGCAATGAAATCTGAACTTTTACAAGAAATCGTCTGGTAATAAAACTGCTCACGGTCAAGATTCGGAAAAGCCAAGGCGAGCAAATCAGGGGCTGATTCCTGACCTGTTTTAGCTACTGATTTGAGTAGCACCGCATTGGTGTTCAAAATCAAAAAAATCGGAATATTCTTCTTCGTTTGACTTGGGACTTCATCAAGATTCTTGAACGTTTGTTCCCTTACCAGATGAAGTTCACCCTTGCTTTTTCGCAGTTCCAACAGATGAAAACGTTCACCTTCCGGAGAAGTAGTTATCTCTAGCGAATAAAATCGATTTCCTTTGACCGTATGTAAGATGCGTTGGACCAAAACCTTAATAAATAACCGTTGGTTTGATGAGAATGGTAAGTTTCTGCTTGGTGTCCTCCCTTTTGCGTTTGCTAAACAACCATTTGATGACAGGAATACGAGCAAGAAAAGGAACTCCTGTACCAGAATCGTTCTTTAGTTTTTCTTCCAGTCCACCTAGAATGGCCAAATCTTGATTTTGCATTCGGATTATGGAACTGAACTCCCTTGAGGTCAAGCCCGGAGGCGCATCTTCTTCAATACGTTCTCCGCTAAAATCTGATTGAATCACGTTGATATCCAAAGTGACTTGTCCATCACCTGAAACCAAAGGCTTTATACTCACTCCCAATTCCGCATCGATTGGCGCATAATTTCTGACTTCTGAGGTCGTTGGAATCTGCGAACCGAAAAAATTCTGGTTCGTAATCACGTAATATGTTGTTTCTCCAATGGAAAGATTGGCGCGATGCCCATTCAAGGTCGACAGTTTTGGTGTAGACCGAATTTTGATATTTCCGTTCTCTTCCAAAGCCTTAATAGTCGCGAAGAATTCAGGAACCACTTTTCCGATATTGAAAGAACCAAATCCATCAAAACCGCCGATAACTTTATTAACGGTGTTGGCCCCTAGGGTGATATCCGCAGAAGGAAAAATAGACCCACTAGTGGTGGTAGGTTCAGAACCAATTCCCCAGCTAATTCCAGTTTCTACAATGGCAGATTTCCGTACTTCGATAATCATCACTTCAATAAGTACAACAGGGACTGGTTTATCGATTTGTTTGATGAAGCTTTTGAAGCGTTCTACTTTGGCAGAAGGACCACTCACCAAAAAACTGTTCAATTCAAAATCCACTTTGATGTCCAACTCAGATTTGATTTCTTCAGGGAGGATGTTGACCAGCGCTTCAGCACCATCTTGATAGTTATCGAATTGACTACCGCCTGTGTTTATGGTTCTTCGCTGCCCTAGACCCTGATTTTGCAAAGAGTTTCCTCCAGAATTTGGGCCGTTTCCAAAATAATTCACAGAACCTTGATTCGTACGACCCGCAGTTCGCAAGCCGCCAGAATAATATGATGGGTCATTTAATAACTCTACGGAGCGGTGCATCATTTGCACGATTTCAACTTCTCGTAAACTCAATTGGTCAGCTGTACCAAAAAAGTAAATATTGTTTTCTTTTTTAAAAGTAAATTTTCCCTGGGATGATACAGGTTGAGTAGAAGCCGCTGCTCCTCTTCGTGAACTAGCACCATTTGTCGTGTTTGCGGAGATTGGAGACGCGTTTTGTTTGCTCTCAAAAAGATGTGTCAATAAATCATCAAAAAGAATGGATTTCGCATTAAAAGTAACTGTCCCTGCCTGCTCCAAAGGTGTAGCCGTGAAAACATCCAAATTTAAATCCACACTCAACGCTGCGATGATATTCGCGATGGAAGCATTATTGAAATTCACATTGAGCATTTGGTTCACAGAATCCAGTACCTCGTAGTACATTCCAGGTTGCAATCCGACGGAGTTATTTCCGCCTTGGTTTCCTTGGGATTCCGATGCGCTGAAAAGGTAAAAACCATCCCTGGATTTTGAATGCAGCAGTCCATTGACCGCTGCTAGTTTTTCCATGGCCGTATCGAAGGACGTATTGTTCAAATACAACGAAAGATTTTGATTGCGAAGCGCATTGGAATACAATAAATTTTTTCCAGATGCTTCCATAACCCTCCGGAAAACTTTTTCAAGAGGGGCATTGTCCACATCCAACGAAATGGCATCGTTGCTTAAACTGTATTGCACACCGATATCCCGTATCTCCGGCAATTGTGGTGGTGGATTGTATTTTTTGACGGATAAAATACTTCCGGTAAAATCAATGGTCAACCCGTATTCTTTGCACAAAAACAGTAGTAATTCAGAGACCGTTACGTTGGTAAAATTGTTAACCACGTTAATGTTCACGACATCTTGACCTACACTTAAATTCAATTGGTGCACCTGCGACAACCCCATCAATAAATTGGGTAGGGTGACATTCGTGGCGTCCATTTCCAATTTGATGGACTCGCTATATTCAGGATACTCTAGTGCAAAACGCTGAAGTTGATTGTCCAATTCTTGGATTCTATCCCCAGTTTGCGCCAAGCCATACCCGCAAATGCAGGTCAACAAGAAAGCGGTAAGAAATTGTTTCATACTTGCTATAGCAAAAGGGAATACACCTCCTCAATGGAAGTTTCCCCCTGCTTCACCAAATTAATGGCGTTGATTTTAAGGGTTTTGATTCGGTTTTGATTCAAGTGTTCCTCAATTTCAGTGTGTCCTTCTTTTATAGGGCTTTCCAAAGCCTTGGTAATCGCTAGTATCTCGTAAATGGCCTTTCGACCTTTGTATCCGGTATGGTGGCAGTCATTGCAACCTTTAGGAATGTAGTGTTCCTTAATATGGGAAATGCTATTGCCCAAATTGGGGTAATGATGCGATTCCATGGGTACTTTTTGTTTGCAACTGGGACATAGCTTTCGAACCAAACGTTGCGCTACGCTCAAGTTGATGGTGCTCGCAATCAAAAAGGGTGGAACGCCCATATCTATCAGTCTTGATATCGTAGCCCAAGATGAATTGGTATGGATAGTAGAAAGCACCAAATGTCCCGTCAGCGCCGCGCGAATGGCTATATTTGCGGTTTTCACATCCCGGATTTCACCCACCATAATGATGTCTGGGTCTTGTCTTAAAAACGTACGTAGCGCACTAGAATAATCCAGTCCAATATTCTCTTTGAGTTGCACCTGATTTATACCTTCCAAGGTATATTCAATCGGGTCCTCAATCGTCAAAATATTGGTTTGGGGTTGATTCAATTCTTTTAAGGTCGCGTAAAGCGTTGTGGTCTTTCCTGAGCCCGTAGGTCCCGAAATCAATAGAATACCATTCGGCCGTTTTACGCCTTCGCGAAAGGTGTCCAGTTCTTCATTCGTAAAACCGAGGTCTTCCAATTGTAGTGCTCCAGCGTCTTTACTTAATATTCTAAGTACGAGCTTTTCCCCATACAACGTGGGCACGGAAGATACCCGTATGTCAAACTCGGTATTTGGGGTAGTCAAGGTAATTCTCCCGTCTTGCGGAAGTCGTTTTTCGGCAATATCCAATCGCGCGCGGACCTTGATTTTATTGATGATGGCTGGATAATCCTTTATAGGAATATCATAGTATTCCATGAGCTTTCCATCCAAACGGAAACGTACGCGACATCGTTCTTCATAGGGTTCAAAATGGATATCACTACTTCCAATGGTTTTGGCCTGAACGATGACCTTTTCCAAAAAATCTGCGGTATACCCTAATGCTTTTGATGCGGTGTTTGAAGCAATGCGATAGTTGGAAGAAAGATAACGTTCCAATTCCTCTGTCGCACACGATTCCAATGAAACCGAATCATCCAAAACGATTTGAAGTTCCTGTAGCAAAGTATCCAAAACACTCGTATCCGTCTTCAAAATAAGAGTGTCAGCCTCCTCTTTCACGGGCACAATACGATAATGATGCGCTTGTTCCGCTGAGATGCGTTGTTGAAGATGGACAGGTATTTGAAAAGGAACTTCCGCCATATTACAACTGATATAAAGATGGCGTTTGAGGGAGTAAGGAACTAAGTAATATGCCGCTTAAGAAAATACACAACATCCCTGCCAAGGGAATGGTTGAAGCTACTTTTTTGTAAGACAAAACCCAATGCAAGAGCAAGGAAAAAAGCAATCCGCTTACCAACAATACTAGAAACGTAGCGGTTGGAAATCCAAAGGCAAAAGCGGCTAGGAAAAGAAGGTCTCCAAGACCAAAGCTCGTGTTTATAAAACCCTTTTTCGCAACGAAACGGGTATATCCCCAAAGTATGCCCGTTTGAATTCCCACTAGAAGAAGATTGTACAAACTGAACCATAAAATGGCTTCCAATGAATTCTTTTGTAAGTGTAGAAAAAACAACAGCAATCCGACCAAAGGGAAAAGAAACCAAGTTACAGCGCGTTCCTTAAAATCCTGATAGGCGATACATCCAAAAACAAAGCAAAGGAGTAGGGTCAGTAACATATCAATCTTTTACGATTTGTTTCGGATTTCCATTTTCGTCAATCTCCCAAACGTTCATTACACCATCGCCATCAAAATCTGTGATAGCCTCTGCTCTGGCCTTGAAAGTACCGTTGTCCGCTGCAACTACCGAGTACGTATAATTAGCCGTTCCATTTTCCTTCACGGTTTTGGGTGCTACAAAATCCAATTGGTTCATGTCAGCCGTATAGGTGCTGTACATGTAACGATGAGTGGTTTGTGCGTTGTAGAGTGCTTTGAGTTGGGTTTGCGCTTCAATGCTTTTCGCTTTGGAAATAAGCGGCATCAAGTTTGGGAGGGCCAAAAGAAGAAGAATTCCAATGATGGCCAAAACAATCAAAGTTTCCTGTAGATTCAAGGCAGGAACCTTGCGCATAAGTCTTTTCGATTTCATCGGTAGTTGTAGTGTTTGGGCTGTAGTAATAACACTAAAATCGGATAATTATTGTAAGATTTTACAAAAATCGATACAGACGAATATCATTGCCAAATAAGAAAAAATACGATGTTGTACAGCTTTCGCTGATGCACTATTTCTTGTAAAGCTTTTTCTAAGACAAAACAGAATCTTACCTTAGGTACTGGTGTTGAATTCATAGCATGTCTTTCTTGGAAAGAAAAATGTCCGTACTCCAAGAAATGTAGCTAAAGCTCCGTTCAAGACATTGTTTAAGAGCAGTTTTACCTTCAATAAAAAGATTAAGGAACACTCTATAGCCAGTTATCCATTTATCCGTTCTAAGAGCACACCCTGTTATTCATCGATAAAAAAGAGCATTTCATCGAAGTTGAAATTTTAAAAAAAATGGGTTTCCTACAAAAAAATAGAATTTATTTCTTGATTGTATTAATAGGTACCACGAATTTATATCAGAATGCATTACATCGAAAAAACAGATTTTTCTGATAGCCTATTGTAGAAACTACCGTTATTAGGGTAAGCATCGAGAACGCTGTGTGAAGGTTTAAAAGTTTAACCCAACAAACACCTCGCACCCCAAATGCGCAACCTACAACAACCTGTCCTTCACTTTGGACAATCGAATTTTAGAACAACATCCTTACAAATTTTATTAAACTATTTCGCGATGAAAAAGCACTTTTCATTAGGTCTCTTATTGACCTTTTTTACCGTATGCCAATTTTATGGCCAAGATCCTTTAACGAACTACACCTGGACTTCGGTCGACGAAAATTCTTATAGAAGCGTCATTACGGACACAGACCCCTTTGGAAACCAATCCAGTATTTTGGAATGTACGCCAAATGGAAGCTGGCAAGGTTTCGGATTCCAGAATATTACTATTGATCCAAACAAAACGTATCGGTTTTCATATTGGACAAAAGTATTGAGCGACACACCAAGTTATTCTTTTACTGGAAAAATCAGCAGCTCCAGTGGAATGATTTCATCCAGCGGTTCGACCATAAATGATTATTACATCCACTCGGTATGGGCCGTGCCTGGTTCAGGTACTTGGTACCTCTATGTTGGATTTGTAAAAGGCAATGGTGATACCAGCACTTACGACGGGTCTATACACGATAGCAATGGATTGGTTTCAGGGCTTACCACGGATGGGCATAGATTTGCCACAAGCACAACATCAATTGGGTTTGGCGCATCACATAACTCAGGAAACACTTCCAATCGGGTGTACTACTTCGACCCCAGAATAGAAGAAGTAACCACCGCAGGAGACGACAGCGTTACTGACCTTCTGAACCCTTCAGGGGGAGGAAACAACGGGGGAAACTCAGGTGGCGGCACTGGTGGCTACTGGGCCCAAACCGGTTCTGACATCCACTATGATGGCGGAAATGTAGGTATTGGAACCACCACACCCGAGGCCTTTTTAGAAGTTGAAGGTACTGGAACCATTGGCGGCCAATGGAACCCAAACAACAGTTTTTTTAGTATCAAGGAAGATGGTACTTCATCTGCAATCATAATGGACTCCAATGAGATATATGGAAGTGGAACATTACATATTGGTGCGCAGACAGGCGATATCGTCAAATTCAGAAAAGTTACTGCTACAGGTTCCACAGACCACATGATTATTGATGCTAACGGTAACATGGGTATTGGTACCACAACCCCCGGCAGTTGGAAACTGGCCGTGAACGGTAACATCCGCGCCAAAGAAATCAAAGTAGAGACCGGCTGGGCCGACTACGTATTCAAAGAAGGCTATGACCTCCCTACTCTGGAGGAAGTTGAAAAACACATCCAAGAAAAAGGGCATTTGATGAACATTCCATCCGAGGCTGAGGTTTTGGAAAACGGCATTCAACTGGGCGAGATGAACAAGCTGCTCCTAGAGAAAATTGAGGAGCTGACCCTTTACATCCTTGAACATAAGAAGCAGATGGCAGACCAACAAAAACAGATTGATGAATTGAAAAAGCTTTTGGAAAATGAATAAGCCTCTTCCATACAATCGAAGAACGAGGAAGCTTATCTTCGTTCTCGGCCTGCTCGTATGGGGAGCGGGCACATACGCACAGGACACCCCAGAATTCCCGACCATAGCCCCACCAACGCCCACTGCTGCATCGTTGCATTCATATGGGAACAACTCGGTGAACTATTATTCGGGAACGGTGGACGTATCCATCCCGCTATACACCATACAAGAAGGCAACATAACCGTACCGATAGTGCTCAATTACACTGGTGGTAGTGGCATCAAGGTCGAGGAGCAGGCCAGTTGGGTCGGCCTCGGCTGGGCCCTGAACGCCGGTGGTGCGGTCTCACGCACCAAGCGCGGGGTTGCCGACGAGGCACCAAGTGGGCGCGGCTTTATGAGCTATACCGAAATCCCAACGGAACAAGTTGGCACCAACAATACCCTGGTAAACGCAGACTTTTTCTGGGACATTGCCAGAGGAAGGAAGGATTCACAGCCCGACAAGTTCATGTACAGCACCCCATCGGGCAGCGGTTCGTTTTTCATCAACTACGACGAAAGTATTTATCAGAAACCGTTTTCAGAGAAGAGGATAACCTTCCAAAAGATTTTGAGTACCTATACCGACGGCAACGGCTTTGCCTGTAACTCAACCAATGGACTAGATGGGTTCTACGTAGAGGATGAAATGGGCCTCATGTACCATTTTGAAGAGAAGGAGCGCAGCAACTCCCGCAACCAGGGCGGCAACGTCTACGACAACAGCTGTTACCCCACCACTTGGCAGATGACCAAGATCACGGACAACAACAGCGATCTCTCGGTGGATTTCGAATATGATGCTTTTTACTACTCCAATGTGCGGTTGACCCCAGTGGTCAGCGGACCCAACGAGACGACCAGCTACGTGGAAGACTTCTACCTGAGCAAGCGCCTTAAGAAAATCACCCATAGCCAAGGTTCGGTAGAATTCATCGTCTCCACTACGGAGCGTAAGGACCTGGAGGACAACTATCCCTTGGAGACTGTTCGCATCAAAGATATCGACGGTAACACTATCAAGGAATACCGCTTTTCATATCGTTATTTCACTAGCAATGCTTTGGTGGATGATAGCCCGGGCCTCGCCCTGTCCTCACAGAACCGTTTGGTGCTCACCAGCGTCGAAGAGGTCGGCACCGATGGTAGTACCTTGCCTCCCCACACCTTTACCTACAACACCACCCATTACCTTCCGGATACAGACAGCAAGTCCAAGGACCATTGGGGGTACTACAACGGCAAGAACAACAGCAAGTTCCAGGCGCGCCAATTGGCGAATTACTGGAATGGGAACGACAATGAATGGCAATCCAAAATAATCGGCGATGCCGACCGGGAGCCCAGTGTGGCCCATGCCCAAGCGGGCATGTTGCGCCGGGTGGACTACCCGACCGGGGGGTATACCGTGTACGAATATGAGGGCAATACCGCGGTAGCCGATGAGCTACCTGCGATACTTAGCTCGCAGACTGCGACCCTCTCACAACCGAACACGGCCTATCCACTTACCGTGGAACTGTATTCCAGTAATGCCTATACCACGGAGATGCGTTTACGGGCGATTCAATATCCCACCAATAATTCCATCCAATGCGTCCCCATCATACAATTGCGCAACACCGCTACAAACGAGGTGACGGATCATCCCTTTAATCCAGGACAATCCGGTGGAGGGCCTGGTGGCGGGGGACCAGGCATTTTGGAAGAGATAATTTTCGTGGAGCCGGGCAGCTACGAGATATCCTTCTTCATCCAACAGAGCAACCCGGTGTGCAACCCGACGAACTTTGATTATTTTTTCCAGGCCCTTTGGGATAACGAGTCCTCTTCCACGACGAAATCGGTCGGCGGAGTGCGCATCCAGCGCATAACCGATTATGCGGGCTCTGGGGTGTCGCACTACCGTACCTTTGACTACGATGGAGACAACGGGGAGACCTCGGGCAGCATCCTGAACGTGCCCACATACTGGTTCCAAAATTATTCCTATACCTTTGGTACGTCCACCTCCATCGAACCCTTGAGCATTGTCAACCGCAGTGCCATATCGCAATATCCCTTGGTGGAGACGGCCGGCAACGTGGTGGGCTACTCCAAAGTGACCATGACACGGCACGATGGCACCGAAGGGAAGACCGAGTATTACTTTACAGGCCCCGGCGACTATCCTGACAAGCGCATGGGCTATGTACAGAATAACAACCAGAGGGACGAGTTCAACTGGCTTGGCAGGCCCATCAAGACCCTGCCTGTAGTGCCTGAAAACACCAGGGAATACACTAGAGGCAAACTCCTCAAACAAGTGGACTACAAGTACAATGGTTCTACTTACGATACCATCGCCAAGTTGGTGAACACCTATAAGGTGATGGCTTATGACCCTGATTTGCCAGGACAGCAGTTCAACGGCAACAAGTCCTATATGTTGGGCGGCGTGAACGTCGCCAATACCCAGAGCGGACAGACCTCCGGCAGTGTGAAGGAATTCGAGATACACTCCGGCTACATGCAGCTGGAGAGTTCGACCACCACCCAGTACAACGCCAACGGTACGGTGGTCACCCACAATTTGAATAGCTACCCCGAAGATGATGATGGGGCACTGACTTATATGATACCCATCGAACGGGAGGTAACCGATAGTTGGGGCGACGTGACCAAGACCAAAGAATTCTATGCGTTCAATGCCCTACTGAACCCTGACCGGGACCCTGCGCAGGATGGACTCATAAACGATATGGTATCGCGTAACATGATTTACCAAAGGGTGCAAGTCAGCAGTCAGCGCAAAAAGGGCAACAGTTCGTTCACCGACCTGGGAAATACTCAAACCCGATTCAGACAGACCAGTTCGGGAGACATCCTGCCCCACAAGATCCAAACGGCCAAGACCACCAACAGCTTGGAGGACCGAATGGAGTACGTGGACTACGACGGCCGCAAGAACCCCTTGGAGATCAAGAAGACCGATGGGTCCAGCACTTGCTTTGTATGGGGCTACGATGGCACCCAGGTTATCGCCAAAATCGAGAATGCCTCGTACGCGACCATGACTGGTGGCCAGAACAGTGCCATCACCGCAGCGGTGAACGCATCCAATGGAGATATCAACACGGCCACGGAAAATACCTTGCGCGCGGAACTACAAGACCTTCGTAATGCTTTCCCCAATGCTATGGTGACCACCTTCACCTACGACGTACCCGTTGGGGTAACCAGCATTACCGACCCACGCGGCTATACCGTGTTCTATGAATACGACGTGTTCAACCGCTTGCAGTTCACCAAGGATGCCGATGGCCACCTATTGACCGAACAGGAGTACAACTATAAAAACTAGTCCCAATGAAACTTTTGAAAAATCTTATATGGGCCCTTGCACTCCTGGTCACCAGCCTTGGTGCAGCCCAATCCACCCCCGTTGACATTGTAAAAAACGGCAACTACGATGTACAGGGTAACGAAACCCTCGAGGCCTCGCAAAGCATCACCCTGCAGCCAACCTCATGGATACGCCCCGTAAGCGGCACCAGTTTTACCGCCCGAATAGTGGCCCCTGGCCTGCCGGACGTACCCTATGTGGACAACAACTTTACTTTGGACAACTACGTGTTCACAAGGCTCTACCAAGAACCGATGACTGCGTTCAACGCATCCAACGCAAATGAAGGTGACGTGATTGAGAGCATCGTGTATTTCGATGGGCTGGGACGCCCTCTACAGGACATCCAGATAAAGGCGGCCCCAGACTTTCGGGACTGGGTCACCCCCTTTGAATACGATGCCGTGGGCAGACAGCAAAAAGAATGGCTCCCCTATCCCGCTACGGGACAGGGTGGTAGCCTGCGTAGCAACCCCACCGCTGGGGTGGACAGCTACTACTTGGCCGAATACGCCTCTGACCTCTTGTCCTCCGACCCCAACCCCTTTTCCGCGAAGGACTTCGAGTCTTCGCCGCTCGACAGGGTGCTCGAACAGGGTGCCCCGGGCGAGGACTGGAAGCTCGGCAACGGCCATAACATCCGCATGGAATACGACAACAACGTGGCCAATGAGGTACGCCTCTACCGCGTGACTCTTGCCCTGGCCAACAACACCTACACGCCAAGCCTGGTGGGCAACGGTAGTACCTACTACGCCGCAGGGGAGTTGAACAAGGTCATCACCAAGGACGAAAACTGGTCCACCGGCCAGACCCACCCCAAGGACCATACCATGGAGGAGTTCACCGACAAGTCGGGAAAGGTTGTTTTGAAGCGTACCTACGATAAGAACGTGGCCCATGACACCTACTACGTATACGATGACCTGGGGAACCTCACCTATGTGCTCTCGCCTGAGGTAAACACCTCGAATGGGGTCAGCCAAACGGAGCTTGATGATTTGGGCTACCAATACATATACGACCACCGTAACCGTTTGGTGGAGAAAAAACTGCCCGGAAAGGAATGGGAATACATCGTGTACAATACCTTGGACCAACCGGTGATGACTCAACATGCCAACCAAAGGGGCGATGATGAGTGGATATTCACAAAATATGATGCCTTTGGGCGCGTGGCCTACACTGGCTTGCACCGGCAGCTAAACCCTACCAGCAGAGTTACCATGCAAGGGTTCGCCAACAATACAAGTACATATGACCAATATGAAACGGCACGTACCACGGCAACCTTCATCGCGGGAATAGATGTCTTTTACACAAATGATGCGATACCCTCAGGGATATCAGAAGTATATACCGTGAACTATTACGACCGCTATGTGGATATGGATGGCATCGTATTACCAAGCAGTGTTTATGGCGAAACCGTCTCTAACGACGTACAGGGCCTGGCAACTGTGGATAAGATACGCGTATTAGAAACCACGAACTGGATTACAACAGTGACCGGATACGACGACAAGGGTAGGGTAATTTATTCTCACAATAAAAATCCGTATCTTCAGACAGAGGATATCATGGAACAAAAGCTTGACTTTACCGGAAGGGTGCTCAAGACCCGTACCACCCACAAAAAAACGGGCAATGCCGATTTGGTTATCGTGGACAGTTACACTTACGACCATATGGGCCGGGCGGTGGACCATTACCAGACCATTAATAGCGGTAACCAGGAACGGATTTCAACGACCTCGTACGATGCCATTGGCCAATTGGTTGAAAAGAATGTGGGCAACACCAAGGCGAATTCGCTGGAGTCCATGGATTACCTTTACAATATACGAGGTTGGTTGAATGGGGTAAATAGTGACTCTTCAGAACAGGATGACATTTACACCTATGCGTTATGGTACAACACCACATCATTTGTAGGTTCCACACCATTGTATAACGGAAATATTTCAGCTACAGCGGGAGCATCTCCCGAAAGTGCAGCTACCAGCGGTACCGCATATGCGTATGGCTATGACGCCTTGAACCGTTTGGTGTCGGCCACCGATGGCACGAATACGCCCAGATACTCTGTCTCTGGTATTACCTATGACAAAAACGGCAATATCAAGACCCTTAAAAGGGATGGCCATATTGTGGCGAACCCTACATTTTCGAACAACGCACATTACGGTGTGATGGACGACATGACCTATAGCTACCAAGGCAATCAATTGGTTGGAGTTGTTGAGTCGGGGACCTTGTTGCAAGGCTTCGTCAAAGAAGCGCATAGCGAACCATCTAATGGTGAATATCTGTACGACGATAACGGCAACTTGACACAAGATTACAACAAAGGGGTACTGAACATACAGTACAACCATTTGAATTTGCCCACAGCCTCCAATATTGGGGTGCCCAGTAGCGGTGAGTATGGGGGTATTTTTTATGTGTACGACGCAACAGGTACCAAGCTCAAAAAGACCGTATCCAACGGGTCTCCCACCGCGGTGGAAACCGAATACGCGGGCGCTTTTGTATACGAAGGGGGTGATTTGCAGTTTTTTGCCCATCCTGAAGGCTATGTGAGCCCTGACGGTACCGGGGGTTACGATTACGTCTACCAGTACAAAGACCATTTGGGCAACGTGCGCCTCTCATTTACCGAGGACCCTAGCAACCCTGGGGACCCCGCTGTTATCTCTGAAACCAGCTACTACCCTTTTGGACTGGTACAAAAAGGCTATAATGCCGCTGCAGGAGATGCCTCTTTAGGGAACGATGTGGCCCAACGGTGGAAATACAGTGGCAAGGAAATAGAAGAAAGTTTTGGCTTGGAAACCTATGACTTTGGTTGGCGAAACTATAATGCAGCTCTAGGGCGCTGGATG
>JBCBPD010000063.1:0-20658 GCA_039820925.1 Bacteroidota bacterium
GAGCATGGTGGCATCGGTCCCCCCGCCAAACAGCTTGGCCGAGGCTTGATCGATGAAACTGTAGGTGACGCATTCGTTGTACCCGAGCGCCGCAGCTGTCCTGCGGGCAATTTGCTCGCGCCGCTGGATCGGGGTCATCACCGGCTTTGGCACACCCTCCGTCATCCGCGGCAAGGGTTTGCCCTGAAGTTTGGTGAGCGACGCGATGCGCGCCACCTCTTCAACCAAGTCGGCTTCGCCCATTACGTCGGGACGCCAGCTGGGAACATGGGCCATGTCCCCTTCCAGCTTAAAGCCAAGCGCGGTGAGCGTCTGGCGCTGTTCGCTTTCGTGGATGTCCATACCCACAAGGCTTTGGACCCGCGCAGCGTTCAACTTGTAGGCGCGGCGCGTGTCTGGCAACGCACCGGCGCTGACCACACTTGAGGCACGCCCGCCAGCATGTTCGAGGATCATCGCGCAGGCGTGGTCCAACCCGACGGGCGTGAATGCCGGATCGACGCCACGTTCAAACCGGTACCGCGCATCCGAGTTGATCTTGAGCGCCCGACCTGCATAGGCGATCTGCACAGGATCCCAATACGCACTTTCGACAAACACGTTCACGGTATTGACTTAGATGCCATGGATACCGAATTGCAAATATTAAAGGAGAAAGAGGAACTCCGCAAAGAGCGCGAAAAACTAGAACAGCGCAAAGAATCCCTTTCCAAAAAAGCTTAGATTTGTAAGTATACCGAACCGTTAGCTTACAATTTGCCCTATGGCACAGCCTTCTTCACCTTTTAGTAAACAACAACTTTTACCACAGGAAGAAACCCTAGAAATTCTAAAACAAAAAGGAGAACTTTTTATTGGCCTTCCCAAAGAAAACCAATACCAAGAGAAAAGAATTTGCCTAACACCAGATGCTGTTAATGCCATTACCGCACATGGCCATCGCGTGCTGATTGAATCAGGAGCTGGAGATGGCGCTAACTTTTCAGATAAGGATTACTCGGATGCAGGGGCTGAGATTACCAGAGATACCAAAAAAGTGTTTTCATGCCCTTTGATTTTAAAAGTTGAGCCCCCTACTCTTGCGGAACTTGAATTTTTGAATCCGCAAACGATTATTATCTCGGCGTTACAAATCAAAACCCAGGCGAAGGATTACTTTGAAGCCATGGCCAAAAAAAGGTTGACGGCCATTGCCTTTGAATACATTCGGGACGAAGATGGAAAATATCCTGCTGTTCGGTCACTTAGTGAAATCGCTGGGATTTCTTCCATACTAATCGCCTCCGAATTAATGGCGGTGACGAATAAAGGTAATGGACTTATGTTTGGAAACATTAGTGGCGTACCTCCGGCGGAGGTAGTCATTATTGGAGCCGGTACCGTTGGAGAGTTCGCAGCACGCTCCGCCCTAGGCCTTGGTGCTAACATTAAGGTTTTTGACAATTCGATTACAAAACTTCGAAACATACAAACCAATCTGAATCGAACAATTTATACCTCTACAGTTCAACCTAAGAATTTATTGAAAGCACTAAAGCGTTGTGACGTAGCCATCGGGGCAACTCGTGGAAAAGACCGTTCCCCTATCGTGGTTTCTGAAACCATGGTAGAGCATATGAAAAAAGGTGCAGTCATCATTGATGTCAGCATCGATATGGGTGGCTGTTTTGAAACTACGGAGGTTACTAACCATGATTCACCGACCTTTGAAAAGTACGGTGTTATCCACTACGGGGTTCCCAACATTCCGTCACGTTATCCAAGAACTTCTTCTATTTCAATCAGTAATATTTTTACACCCTATTTGCTCAAAATCGGAGAGGATGGCGGTTTGGAACATTCCTTGCGCTTTGACAAAGGGTTGCGAAACGGACTTTATATGTATCATGGTATCTTGACCAATAAATCTGTTGGAGATTGGTTTGGCCTTTCGTATAGTGATATCAACTTTTTGATTTTTTAGCAGTGGGATTTTTACGCAGATTAGGCTGGTACCTTTTTGGACTGTCCTTGGGAATTATGGTTTTGGTCTTTATCCTGAAAAAGAAATCAGAAGATAACCCCATCACATTTTGTTATCTCCCAAATTGTCGTGTTTTGAAAGACATGCGTTCCAAAAAAATGATATTTGGTGAAAATCTCGATTCAAAATACAGAGATACCGTGCTTCTCCAAACGTTTTTGGTAGAAGGCAAAATCAACTTCGGAAAAAGTGATACGGAAGCGAAACCTTGCAAAAAATATATCGTCGAACATCCTGAAGAAAATTTGGAAGCACATCTTCAGAACTGTGACTCTACTTTGATTGTCGAACGTCTTGTTGCCATTCCTTAGTTGGTTTTAGAAACTTTTGATATTTTATTCCAAATCCAGCTTCCTTCTTTTCTTTTCCTTTTCCAACAGGGCCAACTCCCTTGAGGTTTGTCCAGCCACAGAAGTGTTTTCTTCAGCACGCCGAATCAAATAAGGCATCACATCTTTTACCGGACCGTAAGGCACATACTTGGTGGCATTAAAACCGGCAGCAGACAAGTTATACGTGATGTGGTCGCTCATCCCAAACAATTGACCAAACCAAATCGCGGAAGAATTCACATCCAATGCATCGGAATTCATTTTTTGGCTCAAACGCAGACAACTTTCTTCGTTGTGGGTTCCGGCAAAAATGGACATGGTATCCAAGTGTTCCATCATAAAATCAATTGCAGCGTTATAATTGTCATCCGTAGCTTGCTTTGATTCGCAAATGGGACTTTTGTATCCGTTGGTATTCGCACGCTCGTTTTCCTTTTCCATATATGCGCCGCGAACTACTTTTAAACCCACTTTAAACTTCTCCAAGGCAGCCGTAGCATATAAGTTTTTCACATATTCCAATCGGTCCCAACGATACATCTGTGCCGTGTTGTATATGTAGACTTTTTCCTTGTTGTATTTGCGCATCATTTCCAGAGCAACTGCATCGGCAGCATCTTGCATCCAGCTTTCTTCTGCATCAATCAACAAACCAACCTGTAAGTCATGTGCGCGAGCGCAAACCTTGTCGTACCGCGCCAGTACGCGAGCCCACTCTGCTGATTCTTCATCATTTAGGTCGTTGTGCTCCCCAACTTTTTGAAAAAGCTCGAGCCGTCCAAAAGATGTGGGTTTGAACACTGCAAAAGGAATGGCATTTTTCTCCTTTACAAAATCTAAAACCTCCAGCGTTTTGTTCATGGCAAAATCAAACTGCTCCTCTACCTCTTTTCCTTCTACGGAATAATCCAAAATGGAATGCACGCCTTTCTCATACATTTTGTCAATCACCGGGAGGCAATCTTCTTCATTCGTCCCACCACAAAATTGGTCAAAAACCGTGGCACGAATCAATCCTTCGACGGGAAGGTGTGCCTTTAAAGCAAAGTTGGTCACCGCAGTTCCAATTCGGACCAAAGGCTCATTGGCAATCAAGCGGAAAAGAAAATAAGCTCTTTCCAATTCCGAATCCGACTTCAATTCGAAAGCGGTTGCAGTATTCTCAAAATTTACGTTCATTATTGCTAATCCATTAACAAATCAAAGATAAGTAGGGTTCCGATAAGATTATCGATAAAATAGTTTTTATTTAGTGGTCTTATTTTGGTTATGGAATCGATTCTATCCAGCTCATACGAGGTACACATGGCGGACTTGGCAAAAGCCGCTTTGCAACAACATTTGAACACACGTGACTATTCCAAGGTTTTCGTTTTGGTTGATGAGAATACCGATAAACTATGCCTTCCAAAGTTGATGCCCATTTTTGAGCCTTTTGTAAGTTCGGTACTAACGATTCCCTCAGGAGAAGAGCATAAAAATGTTGCCAGCTGTATGCGTTTGTGGGAAGCACTTTCGCAAAAAGGTGCCGACCGAAAAAGTCTGTTGATAAATCTTGGCGGTGGTGTATTGACGGATATGGGCGGATTTGTGGCTTCCACTTTTAAAAGAGGGATTGATTTTATTAATATCCCTTCCACCCTATTGGCTATGGTAGACGCCTCAATTGGCGGGAAAACCGGTGTGGATTTGGGTTCCCTAAAAAATCAGATTGGCGTTATCAATCAACCCCAAATGGTTTTGGTTTTACCCGAACTGTTGGAAACTTTGGAGGAAAGACAGCTTGTAAGCGGCTATGCAGAAATGCTGAAGCATGGGCTTATCCAAAATGAAACGTATTGGGACCATCTGAAAATAACCTCCAATTTTAGCGACACTGCACACATACAAACTTCAATCGCCATAAAAAACGAGGTAGTCTTGCAAGACCCAACAGAACAAGGTCTCCGAAAAATCCTGAATTTTGGGCACACCTTGGGCCATGCGATTGAATCCTATTGTTTGGATAATCCGAAAAAGGAAACCCTTTTGCACGGTGAAGCGATAGCGGTAGGAATGATTCTAGAGGCTTTTCTAAGTCATGAACTCAAAGGGCTCTCCAAAGTAGCCGTGAACGAGATTAAAGCAACTTTTTTGAATCACTTCCCAAAAGTTGAATTCAATGCTGAGGATATTGAAGTTATCATCGATTTGATGAAGTATGACAAGAAAAATTCACATGGTGATGTCAACTTTGTTTTGCTACAAAACATTGGAGAAGCGGTCATCGATGTTCGCGTTCCCGAGGATTTGATACCTAAAGCTTTTGCTTACTACAATGAATAAGGATTTGGTATACTAGTTCTTCCGTTTTGACAACTCTTTGAGAAAACCGTTTTTAAAATTTGATAGATTAGGTGACGTAATAAGCACCTAACATGAAACGGATTCTAATCGACTACAAAAAACTTGAACACAGCGTTGCAGCGCTTTTGATTGACCTCTATCCTTACGGCTATGGCGATGAGGATATCATTACACTTAAAAAACCGAATGGCGAAATTGTCGAGGCGGTTGAAGTACGAACAGAAGACACGGTTTACTTAGTCAAAATCAGCAAGAGCCTTTCCAACTTCATTTCCAATTTTGAAGAAAACATTGAAAAGGAACTGGATAAAACCATTCCTGAGGAAAGTGCATTTACCGAAAAAGAAAACGACCCAGAGTCTGACCAAGAATTACTCACTTAGTCCCACCCTACATCGTTATTTTTGGATGAACCGAAGCCGGTTTGTCTAAAGTTCGTTGAAAATGGTGTGCATCAATCGTTTTTTGTCGTTGATGCTCTCCTCCAAAGAAATCATAGTTTCCGTTCTGCTTATCCCATCGATATCATCAATCTTGAAGATGATATTCTTCGCGTGCGTAGTATCCCTAGCCCGTATTTTACAGAATATGTTGAATTTGCCAGTGGTGATATGTGCCACGGTAACGTAGGGAATCTGGTTCAATCGCTCCAAAACAAACTTGGTTTGATGTGTTTTTTCCAAAAATATACCCACGTAGGCGATAAAGGAGTATCCTAATTTTACGTAATCCAGTGTAAGTGAAGAGCCTTTGATGATTCCAGACTCTTCCATCTTTTTTACCCTAACATGAACAGTACCCGCAGATATCAAAAGTTTCTTGGCAATATCCGTAAACGGAGTACGGGTATTGTCAATCAACATATCCAAAATCTGATGGTCAATTTCATCAAGTTTCACTTTGCTCATAATGGTAGTATTTGTAACAAAAATAGTGATTCGGAAAAATTAACGTAATACAACCGCATTTTTTTTGAAAAAAATGCAAGTTACGCTTCAAATCAGCAAAGTATCAAGTTGTTTGGACAGGGCTTTGAAGAAGGAGGCATTCTTTTTTAAATCTTCCAAATCAGCGGGTTCGGAACAATCCAAAACCTTATGTGCGAAATACCCATGCCCAGCTTCCAATTTTTCGCACTTGGGAATGAAATGTATTTTTTTTCGCTTCAGTTGTTCTTCAAATCGAACACCGATAACATCTTTTTTTTGGAATTTTGGATTAAGGACACCGATATTCTCCAGAATGATATCGTAGAAAAGTTTTTCATTCTCTGGGATATCGAAGTAATCCTCCCAATGTTGCGCTTCGACCTGGTCCTGCGCAATGATGTGAAGGGCCTCCACCATGGCTTGGAAAACATACTTTCGGGTTTCCTCGCGCTCATAGTCATTCGGAAAATGGCCTGCTTCGAATAAAATGGTTGGTGTCCCTGCCATTTGCAATGAATCGCCAATGCAGTTATCGTTAAAACCATCATCGTAACGCCCGATTTGGTTTGGAATTTCAGTGTTGAGTTTTTCCACCATACCGGCAATCAAACCCATTGCTGTTTTCCGAGTATCCGTTACGGTTCGCGCTTCATCTTCGGAAGGAGACAAAAAAGAAAGCGTAGCAGGTTTGGATTTTTTACCCGCACTAAATAAGGTTCTTTGATCATGCAGATTAAAGCAAAAATCCGGTTTGAATGAATCATAAACGTAACGCAAAACTTCACTTTCTGGTTGGGTCTGTTCTTTCGCGTCGCGATTCAAATCAACGGAATTGGCATTAGCTCTAGTGTATCGTTCGGCGCCATCCGGATTTACCATGGGCAAGACCAAAATCCTGCACTGTGCACATATCTCTTTTGCCAATGCATTGTCCGAAGTCAAAAAATGAAATAGGTCTAAAACCGCCTTCGTGGTTGTCGATTCGTTACCGTGCATTTGGGACCATGCCAAAACTTTTCGTTCCCCTTCGCCTAAGAAGACACCATAAATATTTTGCTCTTCAACTGATTTTCCCAAAATCACCCAAGGGACTTCGGGATAGGCTTCTCGAAAGGAATCTAGGTCACTTAAGGTGACGTACCGTCCTTTTACTGTAGGTACTTTGTAAGTAAGATAAGGGTCTGTCATGCCTTAAAAATAAGCGATGTATTATTTACAGTTGTAACATATCGGAATAAGATTTTGATACAATTGTAAACAAATTCAGGTTCAAAATTCACAAATGTGTTAATTTAAATTCAAATATCTATATATCAAGTAGTTATATATCTTAATTTGATTTAAAAGATTAATATTTTTACATCATTTTTCTTTGAAATGAATTATTTTTTGGTTTTCCTAATGCATGGAATTGTAATTTTACAATTGTGAAAGAAGACTTGATTCAAAGATTAAAAGTCCTAATGGAGCATCGGGAAATAACCACCTCTGGATTGGCTGATGCGCTGGGTGTACAGCGCTCTAGTATTTCGCATATTTTGAATGGGAGAAATAAACCAAGTCTCGATTTTGTGATGAAAGTTGTCCATACTTTCACTGAGGTCAGTTTGGATTGGTTTTTAAAAGGTGAAGGAGATTTTCCCTCCACTTCTACCCCATCACTTCAAAAACCTAAGCCACAGTCACGGACAGTTCCAAATTCAAAATTGGAGAAAACGAAAGACCTTCAACATACCAAACAACTTGTCAAAACCATCCTCTTTTATGACGATGGTAGTATGGAAGTCTTTGAACCCAAAAAATGAAAGAAGCTATTCCTTTTAAAAAGGAAAGGCTGTACCTTGCATTTATGTTAAGACCTTCTTTAGCCTTGTTTGCACTTTTGTTGCTTGCACAATGTAGTCCTCCCCCAGAAAGAAATTGCAACGATTTCAAAACAGGAAAATTTAGTTTTACTGCCGAGATTTCAGGTAAAACTACCCAAACTACTTTTGAGCGTTTTGAAAATATGGAAGTAGAGTCTTTCGAAGGCAAACGCGATACTTCTGAAATTCGGTGGATTAACGATTGTGAGTACATTCTCAAAAACAAGAATCCGAATAGCAAAGCAGAGGAAAAATCCATTCATATTAAAATACTAACCACTACCGATTCGTCTTATACTTTCGAATACGGTGCCGTTGGAGAATCAAAAAAATTTAGAGGAACCGCTTTTCAAAAACACTAACCATGTTCGAAATTTTTACTAGCCCAGATGCCTGGATGGCGCTGTTGACTTTAACCTTCCTAGAAATCATTTTGGGAATAGACAATATTATTTTTATTTCCATTGCGGCAGGAAAACTTGAAAAACAAGACCGCAAAAAAGCAACCAACCTAGGGTTGATACTTGCCATGGGTATGCGTATCCTTTTGCTGTTCGGGATTACTTGGCTCACCAAAATGAAAAAACCTTTCATGGTTTTGGATTACGATTGGATTACAGGTGGTATTAGCTGGCAAGCGTTAATTCTTTTCGCGGGAGGCCTTTTCCTGCTTTACAAGAGCACAAAAGAAATTCATGAAAAAATTGAGGACCGTGGCCATGACGAGCGGGAAGTGACCAAGTCGCGTTCTTCTTCGTTGACCAACGCTATTGTTCAAATCACCGTCATAAACATCGTTTTCTCTTTCGACTCGATTCTTACGGCCATTGGAATGACCAACGGAATATCCCCTAACCCAACGGATGCGTTGGTGCTCATGGTGACAGCTGTTGTGATTTCCGTAGTGATAATGATGTTGTTCGCGAATCCCGTAGGAGAGTTTGTGAATCGCCATCCTTCAGTCCAGATTCTGGGGCTTTCCTTCTTGATTCTTATTGGGTTCATGCTCATCACCGAAGCCGCACACCTTTCCCATTTGGTGGTATTTGATAATGAAATTGGAGCCATTCCAAAAGGATATCTCTATTTCGCCATCACCTTCTCACTGATGGTAGAGTTCTTTGACCTTCGAATGAAGAAGAATAAAAAGAAAGCCGCGGCAAGCGACAGCTAAATCCCTGAGAATTTAGTTCGGCCGTTGAAAGGCTATTTTCGGGTGCAATTTCTTTTGTTCAGCAAATTCTGCCTGTTGCTGTTTTACGGTAAGGGTGCTCCCGTCGTGACTCCATCCTGGAGGACCAAAAACGTACATGAACTTGTGTGACCATTTTTTTGCCTTTTTGAAGTCATTCCAGATGTCCTTGAACTCATGCGTTAAAATCACAACTGGATTGTAGGAGTTAGGCGAATGGATAACACCGTATTTCACATCGATATCATCATCCAGTTCCTTCCAAGTACCAAACATCTTATCAAAGATGTTTAAAAAGCCGCCATGGTTTTTATCCAAATACTCCACATTCTGGGCGTGGTGTACTTGGTGCATGGTATGCGTATTGAAAATCTTCTCCAAAAATCCGAGTTTGGGAACGTAAACAGAATGTAGTTGAAATTGCCATAAGGCTTCGATGCCCAAGCAGACCACCACCATCTCTGGCGGAAACCCAATGGCAGGCATCCACATATAAAAAAGTGGTTTGTATAAAATGGTGAACCAACCATTTCGTACGGCGGTACCCAAGTTAAAATTATCGGAAGAGTGATGCACAATATGCGCCGCCCATAGAAGTCGGATTTCGTGATTGGCACGATGGAACCAGTAATAGGTAAAGTCATCGGCCAGTTGGCATAACAACCAAACATACCAGGCATAGCTAAACGATTCGTATCCTAAGATGTTTTGTCGAACGCCATCCACCAAGGGATTGCAAAGTGCATAAACACCCTCAAAAAGAACAATCGCAAAAATCACTTTGAACAACGGGCCTATCAGTGCCGAACCGAAGCCCATAAATCCGCTAGCGGCCAAATCTTTCCAATTATACAAATCATCGTCTCCGTGGTGCTTGCTATAGGCTAATTCAAATAAAATAAAAGCGATGAATACGGGTACGCCGTAAACCAAAGGGTTAGTAAAATCCATAAGGACTAAAAATAGTTAGTGGGTTTAGTGTGTGTCGGTAATGTAAGCAGAAAAGTTTCTAAAACAAAGTAGGTTGCGGAGAATCGTCATCGTTTGATTCTATTGCATTATTATTCGGCTCTATCGACTCCTCATCAACAACCTCTAATTCTTCTACCGTTTTTGATTCGGGTTCTTCATAAGGCAGCGGTTCCAAAGCGTTCAGATTTTTAACCTTATCTGAAGTGAGTTGATTCCCTAAAGCCTTAATCCCCTTAACCGAAATAAAACTTTCCAAATCTATCGTTTGATTGGGTTTAGCCTCTTTACCTCGTGGTTTGGAGAATTCTATTTCCACCTGTGGGCGCCAATCCGTGGATACCAATTCCAAATAGGATTTTGGATGTTCACTAATGACTATTTCCTCTTTACCAGGATTGTCTATCAAAAACCGTTTGACGTAAAAACGCTCTTTTTCTCCCTCAAAATGTATCACCGAAATTGGTTTTTCAGGATTCCACTTTTCAAGAACAACCAAATCGTCATTAAAACGGCTTAATAAATCAGGTACCAATGTCTTGACCTTTCCTTTTTGGTCAATGGTCAACAACCGGTCTTCTCCTTTAAAGGCACCAAGTAATTCGCCCCTTCCGTCTACATTTAAACGATTGACAACTTCGTCAAACCAAATTTTCCGAGGTTGTAAGGTAGAAACCCCCTTTTCTTTCAGCTCAATTCGTTTGACAGAGTACTTGGTGACCAGGTTCCCCTTAGAGCCACGGCCCTTGATAAGCACGTCCGCAAAATCCAAGTCCCATTTGAGTTTTTTGATACTGCCTGATTGCCTTAAATGCACTGTTACTACTTCCGCTTCCCCATTCGGATTGGCCGTAAAATAGAGCACTTCAGCACTCGTTTTGGGTCCTGCCAATTCATATATCTTATCACGAGTTATGGACGTAACATTAAAACGTTTGATATAGCTGGCCCCACCTTTTCCTTCTTTATAAATCATATTAAAGGTTGTGCGAGAATCTTTTTTCTTGAAAACCCCAACGTGAAGGATATTCTTGCCTACGAAGGTTTTTGCATCCACCTTGGTTACCATCATATGACCTTGTTTCGTAAACACGATGATGTCATCAATATCACTACAATCGGTTACATATTCATCCTTGCGAAGCGAAGTACCAATAAAGCCTTCTTCGCGGTTGACGTACAATTTCGTATTTCGGATGACTACTTTGGTCGCTTCAATATCATCGAAAATTCGAATTTCGGACTTACGCTCGCGGGTCTTGCCGTATTTCTTTTTGAGGTCTTTGTAATAATCTATAGCGTACTCCACCAAGTGTTCAAGGTGATGTTTGGTTTCGGCGATACGCTCTTCCAGTGCATCCAAATGTTGTTGCGCTTTGTCCAAATCAAATTTGGAAATACGCTTGATGCGAATCTCGGTTAAGCGAACAATATCTTCCTCACTTACGGCACGCTTTAAATGTTTGGTGTGCGGCTTGAGTCCTTTGTCGATGGCTGCCAAAACCCCTTCCCAGGTTTCTTCTTCCTCGATATCACGATAGATTCGGTTTTCAATGAATATGCGTTCCAGGGAAGCAAAATGCCATTGTTCCTCCAGTTCACCCAACAGGATTTCAAGCTCTGATTTGAGCAATTCCACTGTGTTTTCGGTAGACCGAACTAACATCTCTTTCACCCCTATAAAGAGTGGTTTGTTATCCTCAATGATGCAGCCTAGAGGCGAAATAGAAGACTCGCAAGCAGTAAATGCATAAAGGGCATCAATGGTTTTGTCAGGGGAGATTCCACTGGGTAGATGCACCAAAATTTCAACTTCAGCCGCAGTGTTATCCTCAATCTTTTTGATTTTGATTTTACCCTTATCGTTTGCTTTTAGGATGGAATCAATCAACGAAGAGGTGTTGGTGCCAAAAGGGATTTCCTTAATGACCAGCGTGTTTTTGTCCAGCGTAGAAATCCGAGCGCGAACCCGAATTTTACCCCCACGCATTCCCTCATTATAGTTGGTGACGTCAATTATTCCTGCCGTAGGAAAGTCCGGAAATAGTTTGAAACGCTGCCCCTTGAGATGCTTAATGGAAGCATCAATGAGTTCATTGAAATTATGAGGCAGAATTTTAGTAGAAAGCCCAACGGCAATACCTTCAGCGCCTTGAGCTAAAAGCAATGGAAACTTCACCGGAAGGTTTACGGGCTCCTTTTTCCTGCCATCGTAAGATAGTTGCCACTCTGTAATTTTAGGGCTGTAAACAACATCCAGAGCAAACTTGGATAAGCGCGCTTCAATATATCGTGATGCAGCTGCACTATCCCCCGTAAGAATATTTCCCCAATTCCCTTGGGTATCAATCAGTAAATCTTTTTGGCCAATTTGTACCATAGCGTCTGCAATACTGGCATCCCCGTGAGGGTGGTATTGCATGGTGTGCCCCACAACATTGGCAACTTTGTTGTAACGTCCGTCATCCAACTCCTTCAATGCGTGCATAATTCGACGCTGTACCGGCTTAAAACCATCTTCAATCGCCGGAACCGCCCGTTCCAAAATCACGTAAGAGGCGTAATCCAGAAACCAATCTTTATACATTCCGGTGACCCGGGTCAATGTATCCTGTTCCTGTTCTGAGTGGGAATGTTCTTGTTCTTGCGCTTCACCGTCCAAGGCGTCATTTTCTTCCATCAAGATAAAGTGTTGTTGGCTTTTCTACAGTTAGTTTTCTTCGATTAAATCAAGTTCTACTTTAAGATTGTTTATTATGAATTCCTGACGGTCAGGGGTGTTTTTGCCCATGTAGAATTTGAGCAGGTTGTCAATGCTCATGGCTTTGTCCAGCATTACGGGTTCCAATCGGATGTCATCTCCAATAAAGTGTTGAAACTCATCTGGGGAAATCTCACCAAGACCTTTGAAACGCGTAATTTCAGGTTTGCCCGTCAATTTTTGGATGGCAGCTCGTTTTTCTTCCTCGCTGTAGCAATAAATGGTTTGCTTCTTATTTCTCACCCGGAAAAGTGGTGTCTGAAGAATGTACAAATGATTTTCCTTAATCAATTCAGGAAAAAATTGTAGAAAAAACGTAATCAACAACAAACGAATGTGCATTCCGTCTACGTCAGCATCCGTTGCGATAACAATATTGTTGTAACGTAAATCCTCTAGGGAATCTTCGATATTCAACGCAGCCTGAAGCAAATTAAACTCCTCATTCTCGTAAACAATCTTTTTGGACATGCCATACGAGTTCAGCGGTTTCCCACGCAAACTAAAAACGGCCTGGGTATTCACGTCTCTAGACTTGGTAATAGAACCCGAAGCAGAGTCACCCTCGGTGATAAAAAGGGTCGTTTCCAATCTTCGGTCATTTTTCATGTCTTGTAGGTGTACACGACAATCTCGGAGCTTCTTATTATGAAGACTGGCTTTCTTGGCCCGCTCTCGCGCTAACTTTCGAATACCGGAAAGTTCTTTGCGTTCCTTTTCAGCCTGTATGATTTTTTTCTGGATGGCATCCCGCACTTCTGTATTGCGGTGCAAGTAGTTATCCAAATATCTACCAATAAAATCATTGATATAGGTCCGAACAGTGGGTAGCTTCCCTCCCATTTCCGTCGAACCCAATTTCGTCTTGGTTTGGCTTTCAAATACTGGCTCCATCACCTTGATGGAAATGGCAGAAATAATCGATTTTCTGATATCGGCAGCCTCGTAGTTTTTCCCAAAATGCTCACGAATGGTTTTCACCACTGCTTCACGAAAAGCTGCCTGGTGCGTTCCGCCTTGAGTCGTATGCTGTCCGTTGACAAAAGAATGGTACTCTTCGCTGTACTGTGTTCGACTATGGGTGATGGCGACCTCAATATCGTTCCCTTTCAAATGAATGATGGGATACAGCATATCCTCCTGGTTGTTGTTATCTTCCAGAAGGTCTTTCAAGCCATTTTCCGAATGAAATTTTTCGCCATTGAACACAATCGTCAAACCTGGATTTAGGTAGACGTAGTTCTTGAGCATCCGCTCCACGTACTCGTTGCGATACTTGTACTTTTTGAAAATGGTCTCATCGGGAGTAAAAACCACTTTCGTACCGCGACGGCGTGACGTTTCTTCCAATAACTCTTCGTCAACCAGGTTTCCCGTCTCAAAAAAGGCAGTTTTGGATTTACCATCACGGGTAGATTCTACCTTGAAATTGGTGGACAACGCATTGACCGCTTTCGTACCAACACCATTCAATCCAACGGATTTTTTGAAGGCGCGGGTATCGTATTTCCCTCCCGTGTTCATTTTAGAAACCACATCGACGACTTTTCCCAGAGGAATACCCCGTCCGTAGTCCCGAACCGAAACACTATTGTCTTTGATATTGATTTCGATGGTCTTTCCGGCGCCCATCACAAATTCATCAATACAGTTATCGATGACTTCTTTTAGAAGAATGTAAATGCCATCGTCGGCGGAAGAACCATCCCCCAATTTTCCAATATACATTCCAGGACGCATGCGAATATGCTCCTTCCAGTCCAACGAACGAATATTGTCCTCTGTATATTGGGTTTGTGCCATTTTAGGGGGTTATAAAGGCTAATATAAAATTTAACAAAAAAAATAAAAGTGCTACCCTTAGAAAGTAATCAACAAATGGCGGGTAATTCTGTTAATAGATACGGAATGTGCTAAACTATTCTTTTTAGCATCATTGGTCCAATGTCGTAAAACTCTGTTCACTTCCATACCCTACACCCGCACTGTTCGTAGCATAAGCTCTATCGTAATATTGGGTCCCGGGACTAAGATTGGTAATGGAACTGCTAAAATTGGACTCATTGGTACTCTCCTCAGTCCTACTATCAGCAATGGTAGGATTCGGCTCGATATCCCAACATAATCCTTTTCTTAAAAGGGTTCCTCCCCCATCACTGGAAATATTGACATTGCCCACGGCCGAATTGGCTGTTATTTGGGTAATCTGTCCTGTAGAAAGCGTTGGAATATTGACTTCAGGGGTTTCGTCTGGAGCTGAGTCCCCGTCAGAACTGGAACAGCCCAACAAGGTCAAAGCAGAAAACAATAAAACATACTTGATTTTCATAGCTAAGGCATTGATACCTTACTAAGCTATGAATTTATACATTGAAACGGAAATGCATAACATCCCCATCCTTAACGACATACTCTTTTCCTTCCACGCGCATTTTACCAGCTTCTTTGACTTTAACCTCGCTTCCAAACGAAATATAGTCGTCGTAGGCGATAACCTCTGCCCGGATAAATCCTTTTTCAAAATCCGTATGGATAACACCTGCTGCTTGCGGGGCAGTCGCACCCTTTTTAATCGTCCAAGCCCGAACCTCTTTTTCGCCTGCGGTAAAATAGGTTTCCAAGTTTAAAAGTGAATACGCTCCTCGAATCAATTTGGCTGAACCGGGTTCTGATAAACCCAAATCCTCTAAAAACATCTGACGCTCTTCATAAGTCTCCAGTTCTGTGATATCCGCTTCGGTGCCCACAGCAAGGTGCAATACCTCTGCGTTTTCGTCTGCAACCATAGCTTTCACCTTTTCTACATAGGCGTTCCCTGAAACCGCAGCAGCTTCGTCAACATTACAAACGTATAGTACCGGTTTTGCAGTAATGAGTTGCAAGGGTTTTACATAATCACGGTAATCGTCGTCACTTACCGCTATAGCCCGAACGGATGTTCCCGCTTCCAAACCTTCTTTCAAAGCACTGAGCACAGCCGCCTCTTTTTGCGCTTCCTTATTTCCGGTTTTGGCAGACCGATTGACCTTATCCAGTTTTTTTTCCACGCTTTCCAAATCCTTGAGCTGAAGCTCAATATCTATGGTTTCTTTATCGCGAATAGGGTCAACTGAACCATCCACATGAACCACATTATCGTTGTCAAAACAGCGTAAAACGTGTAGAATCGCATCAGTTTCCCTAATGTTACCCAAAAATTGGTTGCCCAGTCCTTCGCCTTTGCTCGCACCTTTGACCAAACCAGCAATATCTACGATTTCTACTGTAGCAGGAATGACTTGTTGTGGGTTTACCAAGCTTTCCAATTTTTCCAAACGATGGTCCGGAACATTTACCACTCCAATATTGGGTTCAATTGTACAGAACGGAAAATTGGCACTTTGCGCCTTTGCGTTTGATAAACAATTGAACAAGGTTGATTTTCCAACGTTTGGTAGTCCGACAATACCTGCTTTCATGGGTTGTACCGTTTTAAGGGTGGCAAAGATAGTAGATACCTTTGATTTGTCTCAAAAAAGAAGCCCGAACATTTAACGCTCGGGCTTTATCTTTACTTGTTGATTTTATCAATCCTCAGGATGCATAAACCGTTGCTTCGCGAGAAGCTCATCTTCGGTTTCCACGATATCCTCATCAGGAACACAACAATCTACCGGACAAACCGCCGCACATTGTGGTTCTTCATGAAATCCCATGCATTCCGTGCACTTGTCGGGAGAAATATAATATATCTCATCACTGATGGGTTCTTGTACCTCGTCAGCATCTACATTCTTTCCTCCTGGAAGTACAACACTACCCGCCAAAGAGGTTCCGTCACTATATCGCCATTCCTGCGCACCTTCGTAAATTGCGGTGTTAGGGCATTCTGGCTCACAAGCCCCGCAATTAATACATTCGTCTGTTATAATGATTGCCATAATCTTCTTTTTCTTTAGCCGATTTCCGCGGCTTGCTTACTTTTGAACAAAAATAAACCCTAGTCAACTAGTGTACAAATATAATGACGGTACAAGCGCACACGATTGAAGCATTTGTTAAACTTGGTCAAAGCTTTTCGGATTTTGTGAAACATCCGGAAAATCCAGAGCACCAAGAATTAAATCATGTAGTATTGCTTGCTGAACGAAAGAATTCTTGGTTTACGCAAGAGCAACTTCATCGAGCACTAAAGGAGTGGTCTAAAGTACTTACCCCAGATGCTTTGTCGAAATGGTTGGAACCCTATGGTTTCAACGAAGTAAAGACCCCTAGAACCATTGCTATTGTAATGGCTGGGAATATTCCATTGGTTGGTTTTCATGACTTTTTGTGCGTACTGTTATCCGGAAACAAGGTGTTAGCCAAGTTATCATCCAATGATAACGTATTATTTCCCTATTTGGCCAAGAACCTAATTCAATCTTATTCCGCTTTAGCGGATAGAATCGAATTTACGGAAGAACGCCTGAACCAATTTGATGCAGTTATTGCCACAGGTAGCAATAACACCAGTCGCTACTTTGAACATTACTTTGGAAAGTATCCCAATATCATTCGGAAGAATCGAAATTCCGTTGCGGTATTATCTGGAAATGAAACTACTGAAGAATTAACGGCCCTAGGGGAAGATATTTTTCGGTATTTCGGTTTGGGCTGCCGGAATGTATCGAAGCTTTTCGTACCGGAGGGATATGACTTCGACGTGTTTTTCAAGGCTATGTTTGGTTATCAGGATATCATTCACCATCACAAATACGCCAATAACTACGACTACAACAAAGCAGTGTATTTGATGAGTAATATTTCCCTCTTGGACAACGGATTTATGTTGCTAAAGCAAGATGCTTCACATGCTTCTCCGATTTCAGTGCTTTTTTACGAATACTACTCAAACCAAGAAGCCCTTTCAAACCTACTCCAAGAAAATGAAGATGCCATTCAATGTGTGGTCTCCAATTCCCAATTCCCAAATACTATTTCTTTTGGACAAACCCAAAAACCTGCCCTAACGGATTATGCCGATGCGGTCGATACTTTGGCATTCCTGAAAGCACTTTGATTTTCAATTTGGGAATAACAGCCATTTGCTAGTTTTTTAAGACCTTTGCCGCTTCAAGTAACGAATCACCAACTGATTGTAATGAAAAAACACAATTTTAGTGCTGGCCCTTGTATTTTACCCCAGGAGGTCATGCAAAAAGCTTCAGAAGCCGTTGTCGAATTGAATGATATTGGATTATCCTTAATCGAGATATCCCACCGCAGCAAGGAATTTGTTGAAATTATGGAAACGGCACGCTCGCTTGCACTGGAACTTCTTGGTCTGGAGGGCAAAGGATACCAAGCACTTTTCTTGCAAGGTGGTGCGAGCATGCAATTCTTAATGGCAGCTTACAATCTTTTGGAAACCAAGGCCGGTTACATCAATACCGGAACTTGGAGTTTGAAAGCCATCAAAGAAGCACGTTTGCTCGGTGAAATTCAGGAAGTAGCTTCCTCCCAAGACCAGAACTTCAATTACGTTCCAAAAGGATATGAGGTGCCAGCCGGACTCGATTACCTTCACTTGACTTCCAACAACACCATTTTTGGAACCCAAATCAAGGATTTTCCAAAGACCACGGTTCCCTTAGTTTGTGACATGAGTTCAGATATTTTCTCGCGGACCATGGATTTCTCCCAATTCGATTTGATTTATGCCGGAGCGCAAAAAAACATGGGGCCAGCAGGAACGACACTTGTGGTAGTCAAAGAAGATATTTTGGGGAAAGTTTCTCGTCAAATTCCATCCATGTTGGATTACAGCGTTCACGTAGGAAAGGATAGTATGTTCAACACCCCTCCCGTTTTTGCGGTTTATGTGTCTATGTTAACGATGCAATGGCTTAAGGATTTGGGTGGTATCGCCGCCATCGAGGAGGTAAATGAGAAAAAGGCCAATTTGATTTATTCTGAAATCGAACTGAATCCAGTATTCTCTGGTTTCGCTGCCAAAGAAGACCGTTCTATCATGAATGCAACCTTCAACATTACTGACGAAACCCTGAAAGAAACTTTTGATAGCATGTGTCTGGAAGCAGGAATCAACGGAATCAACGGCCACCGGTCAGTAGGAGGGTATCGTGCATCCATGTACAACGCCATGTCTCTAGAGAGCGTGGGCGTTTTGGTGGACATCATGAGTGAATTGGAGAAAAAGGGATAAGCATGGTGCAAGTATTGGCAAATGATGGTATCGCCGAAGGTGGTGCTACCCTCCTAGAAGAAAATGGTTTTAAGGTCCACTCTGTAAAAGTTGCTCCGGAACAACTTCCAGACTACATCAATACAAATGAAATTCAAGTGTTGTTGGTGCGCAGTGCAACACAAGTCACTAAAGCATTGTTGGAGCAATGCCCCAATCTTAAACTTGTAGGTCGCGGGGGAGTTGGCTTAGATAATATTGACCTTGCGGCCGCAGATGCCAAAGGCGTAAAGGTTTTTAATACTCCCGCTGCTTCGTCACAATCCGTTGCCGAACTGGTTTTCGCTCATATTTTCTCGGGAGTCCGGTATTTGTATGATGCCAATCGAAATATGCCTTTGGAGGGTGACCAGAAATTCAAGCAATTAAAGAAGGCTTATGCAGCAGGCACCGAATTGAAAGGAAAAACCCTTGGTGTTATTGGGTTTGGAAGAATTGGTCAAACCGTTGCAAAAATGGCTTTAGGGCTAGGCATGCAAGTGGTATTTAATGACCATCATATCGACAAAATCGATTTAACCATGGAATTCTTTAATGGTGCAACCCAATCCTTTCCATTGGAATCTATGGATATGGAGGAAGTATTGCAAAACTCAGATTTCATCACTTTACACCTTCCTGCCCAAAAAGACTATGTCATCGGAGGAAAAGAAATCGCTCAGATGAAGCAAGGTGCAGGACTAATCAATACTAGCCGTGGCGGAACTGTAGATGAAAAAGCGCTTTTAGAAGCTTTGGACAAAGGCCAACTTAGTTTCGCAGGGCTGGATGTATTCGAATCTGAACCGCAGCCCGAAATTCGTGTGTTAATGCATCCTAAAGTGTCCTTGACGCCACACACAGGAGCGTCGACATTGGAATCGCAACATCGTATCGGAATAGAGTTGGCGGAACAAATAATGGCTTTTTACAAGGAAAATCCGGCATAAGGACTTCATTCTTTTTTGTACCTTACCCACAATTAAACACTACACTATAATGTCTGGATTATTAGATTTATTGAATAGCCCAATGGGCAAACAAATTATCAGCGGAGCCGCTGGTCAAACCGGTCAGTCTGAAGGAAAAACTGCTGAAATCATGGCAATGGCCATGCCCTTGTTGATGGGTGCTATGAAAAAGAATGCATCAACCCCCGGTGGGGCGCAAGGCCTAATGAACGCGTTGAATTCCAAGCACGATGGAGGAATTTTAGGTGATTTAGGCGGTTTATTTGGTGGTGGCGTTGACCAAAATGTAATGGATGACGGTGCCGGTATCTTAGGACACGTATTTGGTTCCAAGCAAGCCCAAGTTGAAAACGCATTAAGTAGCAAATCTGGGGTGGATGCGGGCTCCATCTCGCAAATTTTGAAAATCGCAGCCCCTATTTTGATGGGCTTTTTGGGGCAGCAAACCCGTCAGCAAAGTGTGAACAACCCAGATGCCCTAAGCGGATTGCTTGGTGGATTGATGGGAGGTGGAAGCAACGCAGGCCAGCAACAATCCCTTATCGAATCGTTTTTGGATTCCGATGGTGATGGGAGCATTATTGATGATTTGGCAGGAATGGTCTTAAATAGTGGTAATCAAAAAAGCGGTGGTCTTGGAGGTCTCCTTGGTGGACTTTTCGGGAAATAAGCCCTTTCGAATTATTAAAATTTTACAAAGCCGCTTCTTAAAACAAGCGGCTTTTCGTATTTTAAGGCATATGAAAAGAAAACAAACCCTACTGGTACTGTCCTTAGTATCAATATTATCCGTTTTGAGTAGCTGCTCTTCAGCTAAAGAAACCGTATCAATCTCAGAAGAAGAGCAAAAAGTCTTCGAAATAACCGAAGGAGAGGCCGTTGAGATAAAAAGCGAAGAAGTAGAATATGAAATCGTGATTATAGACCCTGGATTCAATACATGGTTGCGAGGGTTCGCCCGGCCCAAAGGGTATTACTCAAAAGCCTTTTTGGAAAACCGCAATAACTTCTGGGTACAGGAATGGAACCGAAGAGTATTGGGGCCTGGTTATGGTGATGTTCGCC
>JBCBPD010000064.1:0-20041 GCA_039820925.1 Bacteroidota bacterium
AAAATTTCCTCAAATTTCAATTGAATCAGCCTATTTTTTGTGGGTGGAGATAGTTTGGAAACATCCACTAAACTTTTTACAAAACTTTTGATGAAGGCATCATATTTAAATGCGAAAACTGACTTTTGTTCAGAGGGATGGGCCGTATTTAGCTTGTGTTTTTGAATAAAATCGAGCAGCATTTCGCTTGAAAAAAACAGAAGTATGCTTCTATACTCTCGAATTTCTGATAGCTTTTCGGTCATTAAACAATGTCCGGATCTCATTATGAGGAACTCCGTGTTGTCTATGGATAGTGCTGTGTTGTCAAATAAAACTTCTTTGGTTCCATCCGCAAGAAAGCTAATGGTATTCTGGTTTAGGATAATCTGTTGTCTGGATATTTCTTGTGAACTGTGATAGTCAAAAAGTTGTATGGGTTGTGGGTTTTCAAAATTCAGCCCATCAGGAAGCGTAATCGTTTTCATTTTATGAATGGACTTTAGCTGATGTATTTGTGACTATTTAAAGAGGGTTTGTTTCATTTCTCGATACCTGCCTCGACGGCAAGGCGGGCATTTTCTTCGCGCTAAGCGCTACGGAAATACTCGAAATGACGAGGTCCAAGATTAATCCTCAAGGTTCACCTGCCAAGAAATACCATATTTGTCTTGCACCCAGCCGAACTTTTTACCGAAGCCATAATCGCCGGTTTCGTAATTGTCCAAAGGTACCATGACCATACCGTCGTTCGCAACCAGTTTTTCGAACAAGGTTTCTATTTCCTGCTCAGAGGGGCTATCCACAAAAAGGGATACCCCAGGCGAAAACGACCATTTATGGTCATAGTTGCTTTCCGATACGCGGTATTCGGTTCCATTTAAGGTAAAAACCCCATACTTGACCAGTTCCGGGGTGCCACCGCCCTCCCCAGGGGCGTAATGGGTAATGCTTTTGATTTCTGAATTCGGAAATAGCGAGATGTAAAATTCCATGGCTTCTTTGGCCTTGCCACACAGGTCGCCCACAAAGGTGAGAAAGGTTGTTGTTTTCATAGGTTGGTCTTTTTTTGTTAGTGCTTGTTTATTGGAGTAATAAGTTCCGAAATTTTTGGCAAATGTCAATTGGTTCAAGTGTTTCACGAATTTTTCGAAGGGTCGGTTGAGACTCGTCAGAAAGGTGGGTAATTCGACTCCGTTCAATGCCAGAAAAAACCTAAAATAAGGTGTTTGAAAATCAATCCGCAGGGTTTTACTCACCAAAAAAACGGTTTGGACTTTCATCCAAACCGTCTTGAAAATTAAAACACAAAGGTGATGTGCTATTCAAATATGGAATTGTACCATGCAATGGCTTGGTCTGCCGTTCTATCCAAAATTGCTGGGTCATCATAGTACTGAAGGTGTCCTGTTTCGCCTTCCCATTGTAGTTTTTTCATTGTTGCTGGGACTGCATCAAATTGTCGTTTGGCTGCATCTGGCAAAAAGCTGTTATCACTATGAATCATAAGGTAGGGTTTGTCCAATGTTTCCGCAGCTGTGATAGACTCATACTCGAACAGCAAAGCGTCGCTCATTTTTGGATAGTTGTTTGTCCATATCCCATTATCGGCCCATACATGGTACCAGTCCCAAACGAACTTTCCGGGCATTCCTACATCCATTCTTTCTTCATCCACAGCAGGCACTTTGATCACCTCTCCGGTTTGTTTATAGGTGTTTAGGGCTACTTTACCCGCCGCGATACGTTCTTCCAATGCCTCTTCTGTGCCCATCCATTGAACATCCCCTTCTCTATCGCGGTAGTGTCCTGCTACGGTTACCAATCCTTTAAAAATAGCGTCTTCCGAAACAGCCCGTAGCATTTCTGAACTACCTTGGCATAACGCGAACCCTACTATTTGTTCATTATTAACCATAGGAAGTGAAGCCAAATATTCCGCTGCCGCCTTGGCATCCTCAACTTTGGCAATTGGGTCTTCCAATTCCCTCGGCAAACCCGCACTTTCCCCGCGAAACCTCGGGTCAAAAGCCAATGCTACATATCCTTTTTCAGCAAAGCGTTTCGCGTATTCGGTGGGCGCTTGTTCTTTGGCAAAGGTCATTGGCCCTAAAATGGGAACGGCTGGATATTGTTTTCCTTCTTCAAAATTTGCTGGTAAATAAAGGTCTCCAACGAGGTCTAACCCTCCACTTTTAAATGTTACTTTTTTCATGATGTATTTTTTAGGTGTTACTTTTTCTATGGCCAATTGTGGCAAATCCAAATTCCCTGATTGATATTTGAAATTGAATTTCATTCCGGAGATAAGCCATTCTCCTTTTTTGTTGATTAGTTCGAAATCGTAGCTCCCCACGACTGTCCATACATTTTCGCCCTCATTTTCCAGATAGTGTGTTGCCGTGCCGTAGCAGAATACCGTCGCGGTGTTTTCATTCTGGGTAGTCAAAAAATTGCCAATTTGATGATGGGTAGCGTCAAATCCTGGTAGAATATTCTTCCAACTTTTAATGATGTCTTGTGGCGTGATTTCAGCGGCTGCAACTCCATTCATTGATGAATAATCCAAAACCACTGTTGGAGCAAATTTCTTTTCTACCTGATGCCAATCAGCATTATCTGAAGCAATAAAAAGAGCGGTTATGGTTTCTGAAACAGCATCCATTTTTTGAGCGTTTAAGGTCAGCGTAATTAGACTTGTTAAGATGATTATTGAATTCTTCATATCAATTGTTTTTTGTTGATACAAAGATGCGACCAGACCAAGGCTGGCTTATTTATGAAAACAAATCAAGAAGTATGAATTTCAAACACGGGCAGATTTTCGATACTGGCCAGGCGTGTTTTGGGTATGTTTTTTAAAGAAATTGTTGAAGTTGTTCGGCGAATCGAACTGAAGGTTGTAGGCTATTTCTTTTATGCTCAAGCCGGTTTGTGTAAGATACGATTTGGCGAGGTGTATCAAGTGACGGTGGATGTATTGTAGGGCCGTAATTCCCAAATTATTTTTCACCACCGAGTTCAAGTAATTCGGATGAATATTCAATTCCTCAGCATAGAAACTGGGTGAGTGAAGGTTTTTGGAATAGTCCCAATAGTTGTTTTCCCGAAAATGCATCTCAATCAGCTCTTGATAACGGCTCACTAATTTTAAGTCTGCCGTTTTGATAATTTGACTTGCTTTCTCCGCTGAGGTTTCTTTATTGAAGTAGCGTTTGATATGATGCAACAAAAGCAGGGTGTAGGTGCTTATGAATTCAAACTTGTCGCTTCTGTCCCCTTCGTACTCTTCGTTTATCTTGTGAAAGATGCTCAAAAGTTCTCTAGTTTCAGTTTCATCAACCTCAAACGGAATCGCCTTGTCAATTTTTAAAAAGGGAAACGCGGATAGAAAATCCTTAAAAACATGATGTTGGGAGATAAAGTCTCGGGTCATTAGGATATAGTATCCTTCCCAATTTGGTGCAATGTCCCATGATAGAATTTGAAAAGGCGAATTAAAAAATACCACCGCACCTTCTGGAAATTCTGAATAATGGCTCGATAGTGCCTTGCCATCTCCATTTATCCGCAACGCAAAGGCATAAAAAGCATGTCGAAATGCAGGCATGCGATGCACCACCGTGGGCATGTTTTCTTGAAAGCTTCTCACCACAAAGTGCTCGTGTCGTGCCAGCGGTATTCCCGTAGCTTCTGAATACTCCTTTATGGTTTTGAAGTTTTGCATATCCCCTTGGAAACTATTGAAGTTCGGAAATTTTCATCACATAAGAAGACCTGTTTTGGGGAAATACCCTTTCCTATTCTGGTTGTTTTTTGAGCAAAACCAAGATGTCAGAGAGGTGCGTCCAAATCACTATGGGCACAATAGTAGCGGGCAAGAGCACATAGGGGAAATAGCTTATCCCTCTATTGGGTTGGTCAAAAGCGAATTGTTGAAAAGGAAGTTCTGCTGATAAAATCCCATTCACCTCAATAAAAGTTACCAGAAAAAGCCCAACGATATTCCAGGCCAATAAAACCTTTTTGCTTATCCTTCTTTTTAGAAGTAAATACCCAACAATAGGAGCCGTAATCCCCATTAGGATATCAAAATTGCGACCTTCAAAGGTCATGAGTTCGGGAATCATCTGATTTACGAACAAGCCAAACAACACAATTTCTACCGGTAGCCGAACGGTATGCAAAAAGGTGCTGATTACCGTATTTCTTTTTTCCAAGACCCACTTTTGCTGTTTGGGCAGCAACCCAAAAATAATAAGCAGCATACTGGGCACAAGAACCCATCCAAATCGAGGTGGTATGGTATCGGTGATTTGATAAAACCCATTTAAAGCCAGAACGGAATGTGCGATACACCAGAGCACAATGCCCAAGGTCACTTTCAGGGGTTTTCCATTTGCATAATGAAAAAGGAGAAGGGTTAGGATACAAGTGGCTATAAAAAGGATGTCAATCCAATGGGGTAGGTTATCAATCATCGCCTAGGTTTTTCCGAAGCGCTATGCTATCAAATCAATATGCTCACGCCCGATACGTGAATTTCGGGATTTTTCACCAAATGACATGGGTTTGAACCCTCACTCGACTCACAATCTTATCAAAACAAACTGGGTCTGCACCTTACCATACCATTCCGGTTTTGTTCCATCAGGATAGGTTTCATCAAACATGGTCAATTGCAACGTATCGGCCTGAATCGTGTAGCGATAAAACTGTTTGCCCCCTTCGAATCCCGGAACTTTTGCGATTTGGGCTTGAGTAGTTAGCATCGAATCGTTCATTTGATAACTCCCGGAATTAAAAACTATGGAACGAAAACCATTTTTGAGTTCGGCATCGGTGGGTTGGGCGAGCACCTTGAATGGCTGTCTCGGGGCTTGAGTCGGAGTCCACATAATCGCATAACGAGCTTCATCTATCATAAAAAGACCAGGTTGTGCTTTGTTGATGTTGTACGTTGTATCCTTGGTAATCCAATGAATGGCTTGTATTTCCCATGAACCCCAAATGGATGGTGTTTCCGTAGCCATTTTGGGTTCGGTTTTGTTGCTGCAAGCAGTCAATACCAGTAAAAATAAAGTGATACAAATACGGCTGGAGTTCAATTGGGTTTTCATTTGCTCTTTTAGCGTTTATACAAGATGTGTTACATCAATTCCTTGACAGGGCAAAATGTAGTAATGCCAGCATTGAGAAGGGTCTGTTTTTGTAGGGAAATTCAATTTCCCTTCCCTAAACCAACTGTTTAACAAATGAGCTTATGTGCGGGCCAACGAACTGATGGTTGCTAAGTGTTTCAAGAAAAACAAAACGTTTTGTTAAGAACTGGAGTTGACCTACACTGTAAGCGTTGTTAATTGACCGCTATTTTTTGTCGATAGTTCGCCTAGCGCGTTTGATGATCTTATCCGTTTCTTTGGTTGATGAGGTTTTTTGCCATCTTTCGCAAAGTTCCTTTACAAAATCAGGTCTGGTTTTGCTTGCATCGTTCAACCAATTTCCTACACTGTCTTGGACATATTTTGAGGTGTCTGACTTCAGGTTTTCCAAGATAGGCGATGCTAATTCTGGATGTTCCTTCAATTGGTCAATGTGTTTGCACCAAACTCCTCTTGGCCTGGTTGCTTCGGTCGTGAAGCGGCGTATATTTTCGTCAGAGTCCGTTGTCCAAGTATTCAGAACTGTCAAGGCCACTTCGAGATTTGCTTCGATTTCGGGCCTAAGCGCCATCCAAACCACTTCCCGAACGCCAAAGTGAGGGTCGGCAACCAATGGTTTGGATTGTGTTAATTTTTCTTCTATCGATAATTTCTCATCCAATCCAATGAGATACGTTGCGTAGCATCTTATTGAATCAGCGGTGTGTTTGCTTATTCGATTAATCAACGCATCGAAGCCTTCAGTATCAGCGTACTTCTCATAAAGCATTGTCCCGACCAATTTAGTAGTGCTCATCGCCGTTGGTTTCTTTTGCGAAGCAATTGCTTTTGAAATTTGTGCTATGGTTTCTTGTTCTACTCCAAATTCAGGAAATACTGCCCTTACCAACTTTACATGGTCAATCGCCAGCCATTCCGTCAAATTGACGGTTTCTATAGCGCCTTCATTCAAGTAGTCCAAGACTTCTTTTGGGATATCTTGAACCTTTCGTGCGCCTTTTCTATTTAGGATTTCTTTATCCATTTCAAAAACACCATTAGGTTTTTAAATTTCAATAGGTTTTAATCTCACCATCTTCGGGTACCCAAACTTTATTGGACAATCCACGATTTGCCATCTCCTGTTTCAATTGAACCCGGGTATTAGGGCAGTGGTTCACAGCTTCCAAATGATTGGCGATTACCTTCCTTGGGGCATCCTTGATAAACCTCAAAATATCTTCCATGGTCATCAACAAGGGTTTAAAAAAATCAAATTGCGCGGAACCTGCTGCCAAAACACTAACATCAGGACGATATTCTTCCAAAACCTTTTCCACATCTTTAGTGTATATGGTGTCGGAACTAATATAGATGGAAGGTTCATCGGGTAACTCGATATAAAAACCCATTACGTTGCCCATGGGTTTGGCAATAAATCCATAACCGTGTCTCGCAGGAATGCCTTCAATTTTACCTCCCAAGAAATCCGTTCGTTCCCAATATTTTACAACTTGAGTTACGTTCAATCCTTTTTTTCGCAGCGCATTTTCATCGTTTACACTGCATATCACAGGAATATTCTTAGACCTAAGAAAGTGCTCCGCTTTTTTATCAATATGGTCCGGATGCAGATGGGTAATCAAACAATGCGTTGTTTTATTTATGCTATCCATGGCGCCTTCTGGTAAATCTATGGTAGGATTTCGTTGCGGTTTGAACCTTAAAAACGTAAAGGGAGGGCCCGCTTCACCCTTTTTTCCAAGCATAGGGTCAATTAAAATTACCCTATCCTCCGTTTCGAAGAGTAGGGTAGCGTTTCGTATCTGTTGGATTTTCATTTAGGATTTGCTTCGAAGTTTTGCTGTACAATATTTAGTACATAGAATGTTAGATACTAGACTTATTGTTGGTTTACTCTACCTTATATAAGCTGTTTCAAGTTTCGAATTTTACAGAAATCAGAGTGTACAAATCTTGCTAAAAAAGCAGTGTTGCTTCTTGAGAAGAGAACTAAAGCATTTGCAAACAAAGACTAGGGCTGAAGATACCCTAACTTCAATAGGAAGGCATCCGTCATTTCTCGCACCTCTTGGCTAGCCGCCCTGTTATTGAAAAAATGGCCCACATTTTCAAAGATTTTATACTCATAGTCATTGCCGAGTGCATCCATCTTATCTCGAAATTCAGTGAATTCACTTATGGGAGCCAAATGGTCATCTGTCCCGTGGAAAAAGATTCCGGGTACCAACCCCTTATTCACTTGGTGAAACGTGGAAATAGACTCTGGATTTCCGTTCGATTTTCTTGAAAACCATTCGCTTTTGGTCGTGTTGTAGGATGCGGAGTGCACCACAATCGCATTGGGTTTTGAACTCAGGCCCGAAGTATCTTTTTCTTCAAAATCATCGAAAATCGCTGTTCCTGCAGCAAGGTGACCTCCTGCTGAAAATCCCGCAGCAACCAGTTTATTTGGGTCGATTCCTAGTGATTCAGCTTCTTTGCGCGTCCACAAAATGGCTGACTTCGCATCGCGGATGCAATCCAATATATTGGATTTATGAATGTCAATGAGTCGATACTCAAATGAGATAGCGACCATCCCTTTGGCACTATACCTTTCGCAATTTTTATACCCCCATTCTGGAATACCAATCGCCCAACCTCCCCCATGAAAAAACAAATAGGCAGGTCTGCGATCACCTGGGCTAAAATCTTCAGGATAGAAAATATGGGCTTCGAGCTCCACATTACCCATGCGCTTGTAAATTCTGATTTCGCTTGGCGCTTTTCGTCTTTCTACTCCAGCTTGAAACCGGTCTTCAACTTGTTGAAGCATTTCTGGGTTTTTGCAATCTTCCCAAAACCTAGGCATTAAATCGGCCAAATACCCCACCCCATAATTATCCATGCTTTTGTTTAGGTGTTGGTGAAACAAATAGTCCTTAATTTCTTGATGGGCATTCAGTTTTTGGATTGCGTCGTATTTTGGATGAATCCGCTCAATAGGGGCTTCCCAATACACATCAAATTGGTGTTCGCCGGTAGATTGCCCTATCACGTACTCTTCCAAAAACAAAATATAGTCAAGGGATTTCAGTTTTTCAGGATTATCAAAATGCCCTTGGACAATATCATCATAATAGGTTTTCGCTACAGGCAGCCTCTCCCCGGTTTTTTGCTTGTAAAGGGGTGGATGTACCAGTTTATAGAGCTTGTTGCGATAGTTAATGTCGTTCAATACCTTTTGTTCAAAAGCTACATCGACGGGATGGGTATCCTTAAATTTTTGATGTACATCCAGATAGGTAGATTGCAACGAGTCCAAAACAGTATCAACCTCATCTGGAGATTGATTGAAAAAGTCTATGCTATTAATGTATTTGTGGTTGGTGTTGATAATCCCTCGAAGGGTTTTCAAATGTTGGTTTACCGCTGCGCTCGAACCCGTCACCACCGTTTCAGCAGTAAAGTCGATATCAATTGAATCTTTTGGTGAGAGGAATAGCTCTACTTCATTGGATTCATGAGAAAGTCGATAAAATTCGGGATTTTGCAGGGGAAGATGGATGGCAAACGAACCGTCTTCATCTAACTTAATAATGGAATCTCCAGGGTTGAGTCTGTCAATCCAAGCATCGGTCAAGGTAACGGGACCACTTGAAAGTTTAAGGGTCTTTGACCAATGTATGTTGACTTTTCCGGTAATTACTGTTGCGTGGGATGTATCCTGAGCCGTGCATTGAAATAAGCCCATCAGAAACAATCCCGCAAGGAGAGCGGTAAATTTGATGTTCACGTGAATGGTTTAGATAAGGACAATTTGAATACCTGAGTGTTACAGTTTTCGGTAGGAACAGTATAGGTTGTAGTTGCTTATAAAGTTAGTTTTTATAGTCTACTTCAGGTTCAAATTCACCCTCGGTATGAGCGTCTTCTTTAGAGTCATAAACCCAACTATCCCCTAAAACAGATTCGTAGCAGATACGAATGCGAACCCTTTCGTATACTAATTTGGCTAGTCTTCGGGTTTCATCAGTCCAACCGAATCCAATGATTTCAAGCTCCTCTCCCGGTCTAAAAACATAGTGGTTGACTTTTTGTTGGCGTAGCACATCATACCCCAATTTGCTCTGCGGCATCAAAATCTTCACTAATTCGAGCATGGTTTCCACGGGTTTGCCATCCACGCTTACTTCCATGGACTTCACAATTGCTGGACCTGTTCCATTATTGAAGGCTGTAGCACTAAAACCTGCGTTGGAATAACTTGTGCCAATACTCATATAAGGCCAAACCATGGATTTTTGCTGCGCCTTGAGAATATTCGCTTCATAAATGGAAGTTACCATGGCAATAATACTAATGACAAGGGCAATCAGCGTCCCTGCATTTTGTAAAAGGTCTTTCTTTCTAGATTCCATACTTGGTTTTAGGGTATTGGCTGTTTACTCCGACTCTATACTTTCCAACAGTTGAAAGCATAGTTTGTCTATAAATCCCATTTTAGGACTTAATCCGGATACGTTGGACAGTATGATGACACCATTTTGGGTTTCTGTATTGAACGTTAATGATGAGGAATAGCCTCCAGTGCCGCCATTGTGCCATACCCAATCCCTTCCGGATTCTGATTTTCGCAAGTGCCATCCCAGACCAACACCTATTTTGTCATTGGTTCTTATCGTTTCTTTTCGGGTCAATCCGAGCACCTTGTCGTTGGTATTGAATTGTGCCATGGCAAACTGCATCATGTCTTCCATGGTCGACCGTATTCCTCCTGCTCCCACCAAGACGTCAAAGTCCCAATTCGAGGTTTCCTTTCCTTTTGCATCCAATCCTTTGACCCATGGAGTAGAAACCTTTTCACTTAGGGACGTGGTATTTTTCATCCCATATTTTTTAGCAATATGGGTTTGTAATAATGTTTCGTAGGACTCTCCAGCTTGCGTGACCAACACCTTTCCCAACAAACCAGCGCCTAAGTTGGAATATTGATAGGTTCCTAAGGCCCCGCTAGGCACATTCATTTCTTTCTGAAGGTAATCTTCCAACATTTCTGTATCATATCCTTTGTAAGGGTTTTGTGGGTCTACCGTAGTTAAATCCAAATTGGATGGAAGACGCGGTAAGCCTGAAGAATGGTTTGCCAACGTTTTTAATGTCATCGAGGTTTCTTGATGGAATGGAAAATCGAAATAGCTTGAAACTTCATCTCCAAGAGCTATATTCCCCTTGTTGACTTGATGAGCCAATAGCGTTGCGGTGAACACTTTTGAAATAGACCCAATTTCATAGGTTTTTTGGTAGTTCTCGACCGTAAACAGGCTGTCATTCATCATTTTTACCCCATAATATTTGGGCTTCCCCGCGAAGATAAGTCCAATGGCCAGTTCTGTTTGATTGGGGAATCCTTTGCAAAACTCAAAAATCAATTCGGTCTGTAATGTGGATGGTAAATCCCCTTCACTTTTCAATTGATTGCTTACTTTCCGAGAAAAATCTTCTTCAACAAAAGGAACAATTTTGAATCCTGCCATTTTTCCGTTGCCATCTTCGGATATCGCCACATCAAAAACTCCTTTTTCAAAACTGGTTTTGTGATGAGAAAAACCTGCTTCATCTTTCGCGACAAATTCGGCTTGGTTAATTGTTCCTACCGCGGCGTTTAATCCACCTAGCAACCCTTCAATTTGAACCAAAGGTGTTTTTTGTTGCATATTATCTGAGAACAAAGCATAGACCAAACCGTACTCTTTTTTGTTGTAGTGGTCTACAAATTGGCTAATTAAAGTGGTGTCTTTTTCGTTTTGCGCAAAAACACAAACTCCTATGGTCAGGAAAAGACCAACAAAAATCTTTTTAATCATCATTTCGCTATTAATCCAATTCACTATTTCTCTGCGGAAAATCAAAATTAGTAAGTGTAAGATAATAGCTCTTCTTAAGTTTATGAAACCTTATTATCATTTGATGAAAGGTCTCTTCACTTCGAAAGAATTCTGGTTAAATGATAATTAAGCGGGAGGCTCTTGTTATTGGGTACTCTGCAATTCCCTTCTAATTCCGTAAATCATTTTTTGGGCATGAGTGCTTTCAGGGTTTAAAAGGAGTGCCTTTTGATACTGTTCCAAAGCGGCTTCCAAATTGCCCGAAACCAAAAAAGCTTCACCTAGACTATCAAAAGTGTTGGCCGATTCTGGATATTTCTCCGTATTCAAGATAAAGATGTCAATGGCTTTTTTAGTTTCTTTTTGACCTAAAAGCGTATAACCAATCCTATTTAAAACTCCTTCAAAACTTTCGCTTGGATGGTCTTTCCGAAGGGACCCAAAAGATTTAAGCGCTTCATTGAATGGTTTTGAAATGAAGATTTCAAATACTTTGTCATGAAGAGAACGTGTTTTGTCTTTTAAATCTTCATCCAAGCATCCCACAACTTCATTGACAATAGTGTTATGGATGGGAGCATACTTGTATCCATTGGTTAAGACGATTACCGTGATATCATGGTCAACAAACTTTCTGAAAGCGCTAACGCCCCCTCCAGTAAATCCAAAGGACATCACATTGTCAAAACTATAATCATCCCAACCGTATGCAAATCGTTTTCCATTTTCGAATTGTTGCGAGGTCCACATTTTCGCTTTGTTTTCCTTGGAAAGGATTTGATTTTGGTCAAGCCGGCGATTCCAAGAAATAAACTTGTCCAAAGTGATATTCAGTCCATTGCCCGCCAACCCTCTGGATTGCTCCTTGTCTGTGGATTTTTGATACTTCCCCAAGGCATCGTCAAAAACATATTTCGAAATCCGATTCGGAATCACCTCCAAACTATTGGATGAAAAAATGAATCCATTGTCATCTCCTTCAAACTGATTTTGGGCAACGAACTCCGTCAAAGTCATTCCACTTTGTTTTTCAATAATCTTGGCCAAAAGCCAATAATTGGTTTGATTGTATCGCCATAGTGTGCCTGGCTCAAATTCCATAGGTAACTCCACCAACTTGGACCAAACGGCTTCATTACTCAAGTGGCTTTCAAATTGAATAAAGTTGGGTATGCCAGATGAATGGGTCAATAAATTGGCAATGGAAACCCCTTTCCATGCTTCAGGGGTGTTTTCTAAATGTGCCTCAAGTGTATCATCCAATCCTAACTTACCTTGTTCTCTAAGTTGAAAAATGGCAGTTGCAACCCACAGTTTTGTGGTGGAGTACACACGAAACAAATGGTTTTCGTTCACGGCAACGTCCAACTCCAAAGATGCTTTTCCGTAATAGCCTTTGTGTATTATCGAATCCTTTCGAAGTATCGCCAAGGCCAAACCAGGTATCTCATGCACCTTCATCACATTTTCGATATAGGCGGTTATTTCGTCAGGTTGATTTACGTCTGCTACCTTTTGGGTGCGTTGACAGCCACTTAATAAAAGAACTATCAAAAGGAACTTTACTTTGAAAAATCTCGGTTTCATCATTTGCTTTAAAAGCAGGAAAGAAATGCTATTTCCAGTCTTTTGACCACTCCAAAACCATTCGTCTATAAAACGAAAGCGTATTTAATCCTCAAAATTTATCACTTAAACCGACCGCTGGGTCGGTCAGCATTTTGATTTTGTTCAACGATAGCTTTAAAAGATGTTTTTTACCGATTTTTCTTACGAATACGACTGATATTGTTTCTGCGCCTTCACTCGCGACCCAACTTTGTAACCGACCGCTAGGTCTAAACCCACAAAACCAAATCTTATGGAAAAGCACCTTAAATCCAAAGTGACCATCAATCGATTATGCTATAAAGGACTTGATGTTTTCGCCCAAAAAGGATATCACAATACCAACTTGAACGACATTCTTCGGGAGCTTTGTTTGTCCAAAGGCGCTTTTTACCATCACTTTAAATCCAAAGAAGACTTTTTTGTCTACATCGTTCAAAATTTGGTCGCGCAAAAAATCTATGCGCTATTGGTTGAGCCTTTGTCCGTCCAAGAAGACCCATTATCGGCCATAACGGAAAGCTTGGACCGCGCTTTGGAGCCCGGCAAGAGCAACGAGTTGATTTACGGTTTTATGTTAGGCGATTTTTTGACGGAATTGGATGGAAAGCAGGAACAGGTTAGTGCTTACCTAAAGGATATTCTTCAAATGTGGGAGGTCAATATGATTGAAATGTTGAAGAAAGGAAAATTAGACGGTCACATTGCGCGTCATATTGATTGTGAAGGGGTTGCGGCTTATATCATTTCATCCTATTTAGGAATGCGAACCATGATGATGAACCACAATCCGAAGCAGGCCAAGTACCAATACCTGCAACAACTACGTCACTATTTCAATAGTTTGCGTCCGACAGCGGTGCGCGCTTAAACTGCTAAAACTTTGGAAATCTTTTCTACTACTTGCTCTGGAAGAATCGTTTCCATCACATTTTCATAACCCTTGGGCACTTTATTGCCATACACTGAAGTAGGCAATAGTGGAAATTCATCTCTGTCTGGTAGTAGCGCATTGTCTTCCGGCTGTCCAAAAGGATAAAAACCAGTATACGGGTGAGTCACTCCCCAAATGGTAATCACCGGAATTCCATAATTAGCTGCCAGATGGGCGTTGCCGCTATCCATAGCCACCATAACATCCAAATTGGAAATCAAAGCGAGTTCTTCATCAAGAGATAGTTCCCCTGCTACGGAAAACACTCTGTCTCTGCTTTTGGCGATTTCAGCGAATTTCTCAATCTCTTTTGTTCCTCCACCGAAGAGTACGATTTGATAGTCCGCATTGCAGTTAAGTATGTCGATTACCTCAACCATCATCTCCAAAGGATACATTTTACCTTCATGAGCGGCAAACGGGGCGATACCAATCCACTGATTTGGTATTTTTTCTCCCAACAAATGAGACATTTGTTCGGGTACGGATTGTTTCTTTAAGAATGAAAACTGTTCTAAATCCAAAGCATAGCCCAACGCCTCAAATACCTCTGCATAGCGCTGGTGCGTCGTCTTTAGAGGTTTAAAAATCTTATCGTTTTCGCGCGTAAGTGCCTTTTTCTCGCTTCGGCCTTTATCGATTTGAAAGAAAGGGATGCTGCCGGTTTTGAAAAATAGCTTCAAAATATTGCTGCGCAACACATTGTGTACATCGGCAACCGCGGTAAATGATTTTGGTGCAAGCTCACGATACAACTTCCATAGTCCAAAAAAGCCCTTGTGTTTGCCTTTGGTTTCAACGGAAAATACCTCAACATTGCTTAGCTCTTGAAAAATAGGGGCCAAAAACCCGCGGGTAAGGAGGGTAATCTTCAATTCGGGATAGCTTGTTTGTAACCCGTGCAACACGGGGACCAGCATGGCTACGTCCCCCAAGGCAGATAAACGAATAACGAGAATATGTTGAGGCCTAGGATTTTTGGCCACGCAACACCGGATTTAATTCATCATCATTGTACATTTTCATCTGCTTGTACACCTTCATGTATTTGCGGCCAGCTTCAATATCTTGTAGCAGTTGGTCAATGGCTTGGGACAAATCTTTTTGTTGTTCTAGAAGGACATTTAGTTTGGCCTTACACTTTTCAATATGCTCAGGGGTAGCATCTTCTCGATTTACCTCTTCCCGCATATGGTAGATTTTCAAAGCCAATATGGAAAGTCGGTCAATGGCCCAGGCTGGACTTTCGGTATTGATGGTGGCATCATCCAGAACTTCTACCGATTGGTATTTTTGCAAAAAGTAGCTATCAATATATTCTACCAAATCCGTTCGGTCTTGATTGCTAGCGTCTATCTTACGCTTAAGGTCCAAGGCGGCATTCGGTTCAATTTCTGGGTCTCTAATAATATCCTCATAATGCCATTGCACCGTATCAATCCAGTTTTTACGGTATAACAGGTGCTCTATCTTATCTTTTGGATATGGATTGGAGAAGGTTTGGTACACATCGTCTTTGATATGATAGGTGTCAATGCTTTCCTCAAAAATCCCAAAGGCAAATGAACTGAACATAAATCTTGCGTTTGGGCAAAGATATCGCTTTACGCTTTACAAGCTAAGCTCGACAGCCAAAATGAAAAAGGGAATAAAAACCAACAAGGTGGTAGCAACTTCTTTGTAGCGGGATTCTTTCAAGGTTTCCAAGTAGTTGGTTAAAAATACCGCGGTAGGGAAAAAACCGAGAATTATGGTGTTAGCGCTTTCAAGCTTAAAAAATGCGATGCAAAGCGCAATCAAAAAGGTCAAAAAACAAATCCGAAGGGTAATCAATTTTCCGCCTCCTTTTTTTCGTTGTTTCAGAAAGACGATTCCCATCAAAACCAAAATCAAAACGCCAAAAACCACGATTTTGAAAAAGCGATAATCCAAATTTTGGAGGGCGCTGCTCTCAATCTTAAATTGATAGTGTTCCCAAAAGAATGAAAAATCATTTTTTAAAAGCATAAATGCCGCTCCCACAATAGCGGTAGTCAAAATCGCCAATAAAGGCACCAACCAGTTCTTAAAACTGTTTCGGTCGAATACGTTAATGACCAAAAAAACCAGAATAAAATACAACAAGGCCCAGTCGTAGAACAAACTAGCTACCGTTACAAAAAAAGAAGCGTCGAAAAGTTTATGCTTAAGCTGTTTCAGGTTTTGCATGGATAAGAGACGCCAAACCGCTAACAAAATAAAGAGGTTGGCAAAAATACCCTTGATATCCATGAGTGCTTCAGGAAAAGTGACCAACAAAAGCACAAAAAACAGCATTGAGAATGAGCTAAAGCCCGTCACTTTTTCGGAGCGAACAATCTCATTAATCACAATCAATTCAAAAATTAAGGCGATAAGGGCAATTCCCTCAATAATATACCCCGAACTCGTTGGCGTACCCATTTGGGAAAAACCTACCAGACAAGCGTAGAAAACAATTAGAAAAATGGATAAAACCGCATAATTTATAGGCTTTGTTTTCCCAAAAAAGCTTGAAATCATATCAGGTTTTACTAATTTTGAAAAGTAAATATAGCCAACATGAGCAATTTTTTTTATGGCATTGAAGACTTATTCGTGAACTATCTGTTCGCGCCCTATGATATGTTCAGATTTATGGAAAGCTGGTGGACGGCCAACTCCATCAACTGGGTGTTTTCCGTCATCGGCTTTATTGCCATGCTTTACTGGATGAAGCAATTAAAAATCTTCAACGACAACGGAGAGGAAGATAAAAGTATTAGTTCGCACTCTTACCTATAGGTCAAACCCTATATCTTTTCGGTAGTTTATTCCCTCAAACGTAATTTTGCCTAGTTGGCGGTATGCTTTTTTTAGGGCGTCTTCCATAGTATTGTCCAAGGTGGTTACTGCCAAAACCCGGCCCCCGTTGGTCACGGTCTTGTTATCATCCATTTTGGTTCCGGCATGAAATACCGTAGCTCCTTCAATTTCTGAAAGGCCTGAGATTTCTTTTCCTTTTTCATATGCTTCTGGATACCCGCCAGAAACCGCAACAACTGTGGTAGCCGTTTGTTCATTTATCTTTAGCTGGTACTTATCCAAGGTTCCTGAACCCATAGCTTTTAGCAATTCAACCACGTCAGATTCGATTCTTGGAAAAACAACCTCGGTTTCAGGATCTCCCATTCGGACGTTGTATTCTATGACCTTGGGTTGGCCATCCACCTTAATCAGTCCAATAAAAATAAAACCGACATAGGGAAGGTTATCTTTTTTTAAGCCTTCAACGGTTGGTTTCACAATTTGGGATTCAATCTTGTCCTTAAAAGCAGAATCGGCAAAAGGTACCGGAGAAATAGCGCCCATTCCACCAGTGTTCAACCCCGTATCACCCTCTCCTATTCTTTTGTAATCTTTTGCCGTAGGCAAAATTTTATAATCCTTTCCATCGGTAACCACAAAACAGCTTAACTCAATTCCATCCAAGAACTCTTCGATAACCACGGTTTGACTCGCTTTTCCAAACTTTTCATCGACTAACATAGTTGCCAAAGCAGCCTTTGCCTCGTCCAAATCTTTGATGATAAGAACCCCTTTCCCTGCAGCTAAGCCATCTGCCTTAAGCACGTAGGGTGGTTTCAACGTTTCCATGAAGCTGTAGGCCTCCTGAAGGTTATTTTTAGTAAAGCTTTGATAAGCTGCGGTTGGAATGGAATGACGCTGCATAAATGCCTTGGCAAAAGCTTTGCTGCCTTCTAGTTCTGCAGCTGCTTTTTGTGGGCCAATAACCATGACTTTATGTAATTCGGAGTCGGCCAAAAAATAGTCGTGAATTCCATTGACCAAAGGGTCCTCAGGTCCAACTACCACCAGTTGAATGTTTTCGTCCTTCACAAAAGTGGCGAGTTGTGCAAAATCGTTTACGCCAATGTTGACATTTTTGGCAATGTCATTCGTTCCGGCGTTGCCCGGAGCAACAAATACAGAGTTGGCTAAAGGACTTTGGACAATTTTATGGGTAATTGCGTGCTCTCTACCTCCAGAGCCAAGGACAAGAATATTCATTTAGGCCATTTTCGGCAAAAATACACCTTGCGTTAGATACTCCTACTTGTTTTTGATAAAATCACGGTGTTCTTGCCACAACTCTTCTTCGGACAAGGACTGGAAATACTCATACGCTCGTTTGAGTCCTTCGGAGCGAGGAACCTTAGGCTCCCAATCCAATATTTCTTTTGCACGACTAATATCAGGCTGTCGTTGCAAGGGGTCATCTTGCGGAAGGGGTTTAAAAATGATTTTTTGGTCCGTTCCCGTTAACGAAATGATTTCTTCAGCGAACTCCAAAATGGTGGTCTCTTCAGGATTTCCAATATTGATGGGTTCGACATAATCACTCATCAATAGACGATAAATCCCTTCAACCTGATCATCTATATAAGTGAAAGATCGTGTTTGAGAACCATCGCCAAATACGGTAAGATCCTGTCCACGAAGGGCCTGCCCTATAAAAGCAGGAACAACCCTTCCATCATTTAAGCGCATTCTAGAGCCATAGGTGTTGAAGATGCGAACAATCCGGGTATCCAATCCATGATGCCTGTGATAGGCCATGGTTATGGATTCCATGAAACGTTTCGCTTCGTCGTAAACCCCTCGAGGCCCGATTGGACTTACGTTGCCGTAATACTCTTCATTTTGGGGATGCACCAACGGGTCACCATAAACCTCAGAAGTTGAAGCCACCAAAATTCGAGCATTCTTTTCTTTTGCCAATCCCAAAAGGTTCAAAGTACCCAAAGAGCCCACTTTAAGGGTTTCAATTGGGATTTTTAGGTAATCAATTGGACTAGCAGGGGAGGCAAAATGCAGTATGTAATCCAAATCACCAGGAACGTGCACGAAAGTAGAAACATCGTGATGATGAAATTCAAATCGCTCCAAGGGAAAAAGATGCTCAATATTTTTAAGGTCGCCTGTGATGAGATTATCCATGGCGATTACATGGTGTCCTTCGGTGATAAACCTGTCACAAAGGTGTGAACCCAAGAATCCTGCAGCGCCTGTTATCAGTGTTTTTTTCAATCTTAATATGCTTTTGCTTCTCCTTTAAACGCGTTGATGACGGTTTGAAGAATTATTTTAAGGTCTAGAAAGAGTGACCAGTTTTCAATGTAAAAAATATCGAATTTCGTTCGATTTTGAATATCCGCATTGGTTTCAATTTCTCCACGATACCCTCTTACTTGTGCCAAGCCTGTAATACCCGGTTTCACAAAATGACGTACCATGTACTTATCCACTTTATCAGAATACTCATTCGTGTGCTTGACCATATGTGGCCGAGGACCCACTACGGACATAGTGCCAAAAAGAACGTTATAAAATTGCGGCAATTCATCAATACTAGTACTTCTTATAAACCTTCCCACTTTCGTCACCCGCATATCGTTGCGAGTGGCTTGAAAATCATCTGCGCTGCTATTAGGGGCCATAGAACGAAACTTATAGCAATAAAACTCGCGGTTATCCACACCGTTACGCGTCTGCCTGAAAAAAACAGGTCCTTTGGACTCTAGTATAATAATAATTGCAAGAACGGGGGTAAGCCAAGAGAGCAGCCCTAAAATCACTGCCAAAGAAAAAATGATATCAAAACTTCTTTTGATAAAGGCATTAATGGGGCTATGAAGAGGTATATCCCTTAAGGATAAAACTGGAATATAATCGTAATACTCGAACTTTAGTTTTTTGGCGAAGATGTTTTTGTTGTCGGGTATGAATTTTAATGTTCTCAGGTTATTATCTGCAAAATTTATGAGTTCGGTTATTTCCTCGTCCTTTAATTCAGAAACCGAACAGTATATTTCGTCAACATGTTCTTCCAAAATATACCTAAAACAATCACTTACATTAAAACTAAGTTCATTAGTAGAAAATTGTCTTAGGAAGTTAAAGCCGAATTCTGGTCTATCTTTAAAAACCTTTTTAAGCTGGTTTGTTTTTTTATTTTCACCAATTACCACTACGTTTCTCAAGTTTCCCTTTACTTTCTCGCGATACTCCATCAGAATCGCATAGTTTAAGAGTTTGATGAATGAAACGGCAAGTAGTACAAAAACAAAATACTGAGCGAGCGCTAACCGGCTCATTATTGGTTGTTTGAAAAATCCGATAAACGCATATAAGATGAGAAAGAAAAAAACAAACTGCGTTGAGATTTTCCTAAGAACAACAGGAACCTTGGAATATCTATAGATTTCATAGAACTCATTTTTAACGGATAGTATTAGCCAACATACAGATATGTAAGTATGAAACAACAATGGTTCGAATAGGTTTATTGGCAAAAGATAGGCGAATAGGTTTACGATGAGTAAGTCTATCGAATAAGACAGTGGCGTTATAAAGTTTGAATACCTATGTTGTTTAAAAAACATTTAATCGGTTTTTCCTTTATAAAAATCTTTTTGGTGCTCTTCCAC
>JBCBPD010000065.1:0-19953 GCA_039820925.1 Bacteroidota bacterium
GCTCTACCAACTGAGCTATCAGGTCAAACGCGCTTATTGTTGTAAGCGGGTGCAAATATAAGTCCTATAATTTATTTGACAAGCCCAAATAATGATATTTTTGAAACTTTATAAATCATAGAAAAACCTGAAATGAAAATAGTGTTGTTGGGCTATATGGCCAGTGGAAAATCTACCATAGGAAAACAACTGGCGTCTGCATTGAATTTTAGCTTCTTAGACTTGGATACTGTGATAGAAACGCGGACAGCACTCCCCATACCAGAACTCTTTGAGAAAAAGGGAGAAATCTTTTTCAGAAAAGAAGAACACAACGCATTGAAAGCAGTTTTAGAGGAAGAAAATGATGTAGTACTTGCCCTTGGTGGTGGCACGCCTTGCTACGCGAATAATATGGACTTGATTTTGGAAAAAGCAACACAATCTGTCTATTTGCTACTTTCCATAGGTAGTTTGGTTCAGCGGTTACAAAATGAAAGGGCATCCAGACCCCTTGTACAACATTTGAGTGAAGATGATTTACCTGAGTTTATTGGTAAACATATGTTCGAACGAAGACAATATTATGCTCAGGCGACCCATACCGTAGTTTGCGATGGGAAAGGCGTTGAAGAAATTGTAAACGAAATTCTGGAAACTCAATCCAGATAAACCCCGTAGCTTTTCGTATCAAAAGTTACGCGCACGTGCTCTTGCATTGAGGTAGATAACGAAATTCCCTTGTAATCTGCTTTTACCGGGTATTTTTTATGATTACGGTTCACCAAAACCGCGGTTTTCAATTGTTTGATGGGCGTTTTTAGAAAGTGGTATACACCATAAATCAGGGTGCTACCGGAATTGAGCACATCATCTACCAAAACAATCGATTTGTTCGCGTATTGGTTTTCTGCTATCGAAGTCTTTACACCACTTTCCAGCGGGTTTTGCTTGTCCATGAGTACCTTGCAGAGGGTTATTTCCGCTTGAGTAATGCGCGCCAACACCTTGACGATTTTTTTGGCAAAATTCAATCCACCCCCATCAATTCCTGCCACAATAATTTCTTCCTCGTTTACATTGGCTTCATAAATCTGATAGGCAATGCGTTCTATTTTGTGTTCAATTTGTTTACGGGTAAGAATTCGGTTCTCCATGGCTTTTCTATTCAAGGGTAAAACTACAAAACATCTTCTTCGGTCTCATCCAGATAGTCCTCAATATCGCGTCGGTCTTTTTTGGTAGGACGGCCCAATCCTTTTTTTCGATAATGTTCTTGCGCTTGTTTCACCAATTCTTGATGCGCAAATGCTTCCTTCGGCGTGGTATCCTTTCGATAGATATCTACCAATTTGGCACCCACGCGACTTTCAGGAATGTCAAGCACTACCAAGCTGTAGTCGATTTGGTTTTTCCGAATGACCAACTTGTCTAACGGATATACTTCCCTGGAAGGTTTCACCACGGTATCATTAACGCGCACTTGTCCTTTTTTGACGGCTGTTGTCGCTATATTCCTCGTTTTGAAATAACGAGTACACCACAGAAACTTATCTACGCGCATAGAAGCCGAAATCTTTGTTAAGGAAAGACCAAAAATAGGGGAAAATTGTATCTTGCTGGGCTAAAAATGATTTGATGAGGAATAGGATTCTGTTAGGCTTAATTTTTAGTGTGATTTTCATGGCATGTAATAACGACGATGATGCTGCCGCTGAAGTCGACCCGCCTTTGGAATTGTCTGAGGTAATTGCTGAGGATAATGCTGAAATCCAGGAGTTTTTGGATACCCATTTTTACAATTATGAGGAGTTCGCGGCACCTCCTGCTGATTTTGATTTTGTTATTGACATCGATACCATAGCTGGTGATAACTCAGATAAAACACCTTTGAGCCAACAAATGGAACGGCTCACCATCAATTTGGAGTCTGACGATTTGGGATTGGATGGGGAAGAAAGTGTAGAGCACCCTTATTATATCCTTCGTGTAAGACAACGTACAGATGATGGTCCTACTCCGACCATTGCGGATTCAACGTTTTTAAAGTACGAAGGGCAACTGTTGGACGGAACGTCTTTTGACGAAAACCAAAACTTTACTTGGTTGGAGCTTCCTTTTACCGTAAGAGGTTTTGCCGAAGGCGCTTCTGAACTGGTTGCAGGTACTTCTGGCGAAATTGTGGACAACCCTGATGGCACAGTTGATATAGCAGACAGTGGTATTGGCATGGTGATTTTTCCATCGGCCATGGGCTATTTTGCTGGTGGAGGTCCTTCAGGAACTATTCCTGCCTACTCTCCATTATTATTTAAACTGGAGATTGGGCTGTTCGTAGAAGACACCGACCGTGACAACGATGGCATTCCTTCTATTTTGGAAGATTTGGATGGAAATGGAAACCTTCTAAACGATAATACCGATTTGGATTCGGAATTGCTTACCGGAATCGTTTTACCCAATTTTAGAGATGCTGATGATGACCAAGATGGGATACCCACCCGCGATGAGATTTCAGATGAAGATGGCAACATAATCATACCGTATCCGGATAGCGATAATGACGGGACACCCGATTATTTAGACCCTGACAATTAGAAATAAAAACGCCCGTAAAAACGGGCGTTTTTTTTAAAATAGGGTTTTATCTGCTACAACTTCAGTGATAAACTAAAGATGACTTGGGAAGGTCTTGAATCTACCCGTCCTGAAATATCTGTCACGTTGTTTCCAATGAATTCTGCTTCGTTTTCAGAAAAGCCACGCTCGTACCGCACATCCAAACCTAGTTTTCCCAAATTGACTCCAGCACCAATATTCAAGCCCACGGTAAAGTCATTTTCCACATCTTCCACATTCAAGCCATCCAAATCGTTACTAAGGGTGTATTGAAATGCGGGTCCGGCAAAAATATGCAAGGGTCCTATGATTTTATACCCCAAAAGCACTGGTAAATCCAGTTTGGAAATGTTGTAATCGTTGTTATTGCCATCTACGGAATAGGTGCTTTTGGTACGGGTGTACACCAATTCAGGTCGTAAGTAGATTTTTGGAAAGTCCAGCTTTCCCCAGAAACCAACATGATACCCGGCTTTTCCTTCACCGCCATCGACGATGTTTTCACCAGCGTCTCCAACGGCACTAATCAAATCGCCGTTTTTGTTATAGCTTAACCCGGCTTTGATTCCAAAACCAGTTCCGCTTTGCGCAAATGCTACAGTTGAGAATAGGGCGAATACGCCCACTAGAAGAGTTTGTTTCATAAGTGTTTCGTTTTAATTGATTGATGATGGCAAAAATGTTGCCAAAATCATTTTCGCTTTAGCACTTTTAAAACGGCTTCTTCTATAGCTTTATTGTTTAATCCATACTTTTCCATGAGTTGCTCAGGTGTGCCACTTTCCCCAAAAGTATCTTGTGTCGCAATGAATTCTTGAGGGGTTGGATGGTGTGTAGCGAGCACACGGGCTACACTTTCACCAAGACCTCCGAGGTAATTGTGCTCTTCAGCAGTAACCACACAACCTGTTTTTTTAACAGAGTTCAGAATGGCCGCATCATCCAAAGGTTTAATGGTATGGATATTAATCACCTCTACTGAAATACCTTGGTTTTCCAAACTTTCTGCAGCTAACAATGATTGCCACACCAAATGTCCTGTAGCAATAATGGTCACATCCGAGCCTTCTTGCAAAGTCAACGCCTTGCCAATTTCGAATGTTTGGTCTTCAGGTGTGAAATTGGGAACCTTGGGTCGACCAAAACGAAGGTATACCGGACCGTGATGTTTCGCTATCGCCATGGTTGCGGCTTTGGTTTGGTTGAAATCGCAAGGATTGATGACCGTCATACCAGGGAGCATTTTCATCAAACCAATGTCTTCCAAGATTTGGTGTGTGGCGCCATCTTCCCCAAGGGTAAGTCCTGCGTGTGAGGCGCATATTTTTACGTTTTTATCGGAATATGCAATGGATTGCCGAATCTGGTCATACACACGACCCGTAGCAAAGTTGGCAAAGGTAGAAGCAAAAGGAATCTTCCCCCCAATGGTAAGTCCAGCAGCAATCCCCATCATATTGGCTTCCGCAATCCCTACTTGATAAAAACGCTCAGGGTTTTCGGCAATAAACGTTTCAATTTTAAGCGAACCTACCAAATCAGCGCAAAGCGCAACCACATTTGGATTGGTTCTACCTAGCTCGGTCATGCCTGCTCCAAATCCACTTCGGGTATCTTTTTTGCCTTGGTCAGTATATTTCATATTCTTCTCTTTATTCTATTTAATCTGCAAACATGTCGAGGTTGGCAGAAGCTTTTCGTTTGTTTTTTTCAATATTGATAAGTTCCAACAGAACTTCGCCTGTTTTGGTTTCCGCATAGACCAACATGCCGGAGGGGACATCCAATTCCATTACTTCTCCCGCTGCTGCACTAAGCATGGTAGGGAAAAAAGTATTGTAGTCCAACGGATAGCCCGGGTCAAAACCTAAATACAAAATATCATCTGGCTTATGGTCAGGCGCAACGGCGTACAATGGCACCTCTGCAAGCCCCATGCGAAAGGAGCGGTCGGTTTTGGTAGCCTTCAAGGTCTGTGTAGCGGTTGAATCGATAGTTTTGCCCTTATTCATGAAAGGTTCAAGGTCCACATGACCGATGACAACGTTCTTGCCCACCTTCATTTGCATCAGCATGAAAAGGGTTTCCATGTTCAGCATCAGTTTCACCTCGGTATCCTCATCTTGCGTTTTAGGTTGAAAGCGTTGGGTAACGCGTTTCAGACTTTTAGCAACCAACCTGGAATTGGAATACAAATATTTGCCATTATCTCCAACACTTATTTGCACGGTATCTTTTGATTTAGGAACAAAATAAGTAGCCGTATAATCCAAGTGGTATTCTACCTTTTGTGCTTGCGCTGAAATCACGAAGCAAAAAAGACTTAAGAATAACCCCTTATATGGAAGAGAATACTTCATCTAGTAGTCCCCTAAAGTTTCTGGATTTTGCGCCAAAGCGGTTTCAAGCTGTTCATCACTGGGGGCTTTGCCATGCCAAGCATGCGTATGCATCATGAAATCAACGCCATTACCCATTTCAGTTGTCATTACAATACAAACAGGTTTTCCTTTTCCAGTACGACTTTTAGCTTCTTCAAGTCCTTCAACGACTTGTTTCAAGTCATTACCGTTTTCTATTTCCAAGACATCCCATCCAAAGACGCGAAACTTCTCCGCTACATCACCCAAGGGAAGTACATCCTCCGTACCCCCATCAATTTGTTGGCCATTTCGGTCAACTGTTGCGATAAGGTTGTCTACTTTGTTCCCTGCCGCATACATGATTGCCTCCCAATTTTGTCCCTCTTGTAGCTCTCCGTCACCATGTAAACTGAAGACAAGATGGTTATCCTTATTCAACTTCTTCGCTAAAGCGGCACCAATCGCGACGGACATACCTTGCCCCAAAGAACCTGAAGCCACCCGAACTCCGGGTAGACCTTCATGAGTAGTAGGATGCCCTTGCAGACGCGAATCAATCAATCGAAAGGTATTGAGTTCATCTATTGGGAAGTAGCCTCTACGTGCCAAGACGCTGTAAAAAACGGGAGAAATATGTCCATTCGAAAGAAAGAAAACATCTTCACCGACGCCATCCATGTCAAAGCCATCTTTCAGCTCCATGATTTCATTGTAAAGGGATACGAAAAATTCGGTACAACCCAAGGAACCTCCAGGGTGTCCAGAGTTTACCTTGTGAACCATTCTCAGGATATCCCTTCTCACTTGAACTACTAATTCTTCGAGTGCTTCGTAATTTGGCATCGTATTTTATTTAGGTACTCAAATGTAACCGCAATCCACGGGCAAAACAAGAAGTAGTCTATTATTTTCCCAAATGCTTTTGAACCATTCCCAAATCAGCGTTAAACCTGCTGTAGTGGAGCGGAGTTATTTATATTTGTGGTTTTATTTTCAGGATTGAAATTTACACTTCATCAAAAGGATACGGGTAGTAAAGCCAGGGCTGGAACGCTCGAAACGGACCATGGGGCGATTGAAACCCCGATTTTTATGCCTGTGGGTACCGCGGGAACCGTGAAAGGGGTTCATCAGCGCGAACTCAAACAAGATATCAACCCCGATATCATCCTTGGGAATACCTATCATTTGTATTTGCGTCCGGGCATGGAGATTTTGGAACAAGCAGGCGGGTTGCATGCTTTTATGGGATGGGACCGCAACATATTGACGGACAGTGGAGGGTATCAAGTGTATTCGTTGTCCGATAATCGAAAGATTACCGAAGAAGGGGTCACTTTCAAATCTCACATAGATGGAAGTAAGCACTTCTTTTCTCCAGAAAGGGCTATGGACATCCAACGTACCATTGGGGCGGATATCATTATGGCGTTTGATGAATGTACACCCTATCCCTGCGATTACGATTATGCCAAAAAGTCGATGCACATGACGCATCGCTGGCTGGACCGGTGTATCGAGCATTTTAATAGCACGCCATCAAAATATGGGTATGAACAGACTCTTTTTCCTATAGTTCAGGGGTCTACCTATACGGATTTACGAAAACAGTCCGCGGAATATATTGCTTCGGTAGGAGCAGAGGGTAACGCCATCGGAGGTCTGTCGGTTGGAGAACCTGCAGAAGAAATGTATGCTATGACCGAAGTGGTTTGTGATGTGTTGCCAGAGGATAAGCCTCGTTATTTGATGGGCGTTGGAACACCTATCAACATTTTGGAAAATATCGCTTTGGGCGTGGATATGTTCGATTGCGTGATGCCTACGCGAAATGCCCGAAATGGGATGCTTTTCACTTCAGAGGGAACCATCAACATCAAAAACAAGAAATGGGAAAACGATTTTTCTCCCATCGACCCTATGGGTCATACTTTCGTGGATGAGGAATATTCCAAGGCATATTTACGGCATTTGTTTGCAGCCAATGAGTTTTTGGGAAAACAAATTGCCACCATTCATAATTTAGGCTTTTATCTTTGGCTCGTTCGAACCGCTCGGGAACGTATTTTGGCTGGAGATTTCGCTGAATGGAAACAACGTATGGTTCGTCAAATGGCAAAACGATTGTAATGTTTACGATACTCGACCGATACATTCTTAAGCGCTATCTGGTGACCTTTTTAGGGATGTTGCTGCTGTTTGTGCCCATAGGCATCATGGCCAACCTAGCGGAAAAAATCGGGAAAATCATCGACAACGAAGCGCCACTTCGGGAAGTCATCATTTTCTACGGGAATTTTACCTTGGTTATTGGGAACCTGTTGCTCCCTATTTTCCTGTTTTTGAGTATTATTTTCTTCACTTCGAAACTAGCTTCCAACACGGAAATCGTTGCCATTTTAAGCTCTGGGGTATCCTTTAATCGGTTTTTACGACCTTATTTTATTGGAGCGACCTTGGTTGCGATTCTTATCTTTTTAATGGGGATGTTCATCGTTCCACACGCCAGTATAGGCTTCAACGAGTTTGAATACAAATACTTTAAACGAGGTCGGCAGGATAGGGTCACCAACAATATTTTTAATCAGTTGGACGGGAGCAATTATTTATATGTCAGCAGTTTTGACCCTAATCGAAAAATTGGGTACAACTTTACCTATGAATATTTCGATTCCGTCCAGAAGTTGAACTACAAGATTTCGGCAAGCAACATCCGTTATCTGGAAAAGGATAGTACTTACCGGCTTACCAATTATGTGAAGCGTAAACTTCGCGATAGTGTGGAAATCATGGAAACCAAACGACGTTTGGACACCTTGTTTGCGTTTAAGTTGGATGATTTGACACCGGTGTCCTATGTGGCGGAGACCAAAAATCTTTTTGAGCTCAACGAGTTCATTGACGACCAAAAAAAGAAAGGTGCTTCCAACGTAAATGCCTACATTTTGGTAAAATACAAACGCTGGGCTTTGCCCATTGCGGCCTTCATTTTGACCATTATTGCCGTAGCCGTATCCTCAGTAAAAAGAAGGGGGGGTATGGGACTAAATCTGGCCTTTGGTATTGGGGTGGCTTTTGTTTATATCTTTTTTGATAAGGTGTTTGGTACCTTGGCCGAACAATCGGGCTTTTCTCCTTTGCTCGCGGTGGTCATTCCAAACATGATTTTTGGCATCTTCGCCATCTATTTGTTGATAAAGGCAAAACGCTAACCTGCGGACTTTCAATAGGAAGGCAATCACCTGTAATGTTTTATATTTGCGCCACGAGAATGTAAGAACACTCCCTTCATGGAATATTTGGATTTTGAACTCCCTATAAAAGAATTGGAAGACCAACTGCAGAAGTGCATGGTCATTGGTGAAGAAAGTGATGTTGATGTCACCGAAACCTGCCAACAAATAGAGAAAAAATTAGAAGAGACCCGAAAAAGCATCTATAAAAACTTAACGGCTTGGCAAAGAGTACAACTCTCTAGGCATCCCAACCGTCCCTACACCATGGACTATATCAATGCCATTTGTGGGGATACGTTTTTGGAACTGCATGGAGACCGCAATGTGCGAGATGACAAGGCAATGATAGGCGGTTTGGGTAAAATAGGCGACCAGAGCTTTATGTTCGTAGGGCAGCAAAAGGGCTACAACACCAAAACCCGACAATACAGAAACTTCGGTATGGCCAACCCTGAAGGCTACCGCAAAGCGCTTCGGTTGATGAAATCTGCAGAAAAATTCGGCGTACCCGTGGTGTGTTTTGTGGATACTCCTGGCGCCTTTCCTGGTATTGAGGCAGAAGAGCGCGGACAGGGTGAAGCAATCGCACGCAATATCTTGGAAATGACCCGTCTCAAGGTGCCAATTATTGTTATTATCATTGGTGAAGGCGCGTCCGGTGGGGCGTTGGGCATTGGAGTAGGTGATAAGGTGTTAATGTTGGAAAACACATGGTATTCCGTGATTTCCCCAGAATCCTGCTCTTCCATTCTTTGGAGAAGTTGGGAATATAAAGAAGTAGCTGCCGAAGCGTTGAAATTGACCGCTCCGGATATGAAACGCTTGAAGTTGGTTGATGAAATTGTGAAGGAACCATTAGGAGGCGCTCACTCGAATAGAGAAAAAACTTTCGAAGCGGTTAAGAATAAAATTTCAGGCCATTATGAGGAGCTGAAAAAGTTATCACCAAAAGAATTGGTCAAAACGCGAATGGAGAAATACACCTCCATGGGGGTATTTCACGATTAAAACCCAAATTCAGTAGGGCGTTTAGGGCAACCTTCGAATTATTTAAACAGTTTAACGGTTATTAACAACACATCAAGAGTTATCAACAGTACTTTTGTTGATGAGCTGTGAAAACCCCGCACAGCGGTTTTCACGTTAACTTAAGGTTAATTGGCTACTTTCGCGCTTATGGAAAAACCCAATCCAGTTATCGGACAACGTGTAGACAAATCTACTCTCATTAACCTTGAACGTGGTAAAATTCCACCACAAGCCGTTGATTTAGAGGAAGTTGTGTTGGGCGCCATGATGATTGACAAAAAAGGTGTGGATGAGGTAATCGATATTCTGCACCCTGAGGTCTTTTATAAAGATTCGCATCGATATGTGTATGAAGCGATTTTTAAACTGTTCGAATCTTCTGAACCAGTGGATTTATTAACGGTTTCAGCGCAATTAAAGAAGGATGGACACCTTGAAGCGGTTGGAGGGGACTTTTACCTCATAAAACTGACTCAAAAAGTTGCTTCTTCAGCACACATCGAGTTCCACGCCCGAATTATTCTCCAAAAATACATTCAAAGAAGTCTGATTAAGATTTCCAATGAAATTATTGAACAAGCGTATAACGAGGGGACTGACGTTTTTGACCTGCTGGACAATGCAGAGGCCAAGTTATATGAGGTGACCCAAGGGAACCTGAAACGTTCTGCCGAGACAGCGCAAAACTTGGTGATTCAAGCCAAGAAAAAGATTGAAGAGATTTCCAATAAGGAAGGTTTAAGTGGTATTCCTTCCGGTTTTGATAAGTTGGACAAACTCACTTCTGGATGGCAACCCAGTGACTTGATTATCGTTGCCGCCCGTCCAGGTATGGGTAAGACAGCCTTGACCTTATCCATGGCACGAAATATCGCGGTAAACTCAGACACAGCCGTGGCTTTCTTTTCTTTGGAAATGTCGTCGGTGCAGCTCATTACCCGTTTGATATCCTCTGAAACCGGTCTTTCTTCTGAAAAGTTGCGTACAGGACGATTGGAAAAACATGAGTGGGAACAATTGAATGTAAAAGTCAAGGCGCTTGAAAAAGCACCTTTGTTTATTGACGATACGCCATCCTTATCCATCTTTGACCTTAGGGCCAAAGCCCGTCGTTTGGCCTCACAGCATAAAATCAAGCTTATTATTATTGATTACCTCCAATTGATGACGGCCGGGGGTAGTCAAAAAGGGGGTAACCGTGAACAAGAGATTTCAACTATCTCCAGAAACCTGAAAGCACTGGCTAAGGAACTGGATGTTCCGGTAATTGCGCTCTCACAGTTATCGAGGGCAGTAGAGACGCGTGGAGGGAGCAAACGCCCTATCTTATCAGACCTTAGGGAATCTGGAGCGATTGAGCAGGATGCGGATATTGTATCCTTTATTTATCGTCCGGAATACTACAAAATTGACGAATGGGATGATGAAGAACGAACCCCAACACAAGGTCAGGCAGAGTTTATTGTAGCCAAGCATAGGAATGGTGGATTAGAAAACATTAGGTTAAAGTTCATTGGGTCACTCGGTAAATTTGATAACTTAGAGGACTTTGATTCACCTTTCGAATTCCAATCCAAAATGAATTCGGATGAGCAGAATCCTTTCATAACGCCGAATTTGCCTAGTGCAGACGAAGCATTTGGAAGTGCTATGAACCAAGATGACCCGGATGATAATGACGTGCCGTTCTAATCGATTACCCTGTTTTTCAAGACTCCACATTACTTTTTACATATTTCTATTTACCTTTTTCTCCTTCTCCAAAGGGAATGCCTCCATGATTCTTTTACCCATGGATGCCGAGAGTCAGGTAAACCATTTGAAAGCTTACGGAATTACCTATTGGGTGCTGACCAAACAACAAAAAGTACAATGGTTGTTGAATTACCGCGGAGGGTCTTTTTTATTGCCTGATGGCGATGTCATTCGAAAAGAGTGTCAAATTCGGGGAGTATCGTTTGAAGTACTTACGGATGCGCAGGCACAGCAAATTTTGGATGATATCAGCAGTCCCTCTCAGAATCAAGAGGCAGTCGTGTTGGAAAAAGCTCCAAAAATAGCCGTCTATTCTCCCAAAGGGAACCAACCTTGGGATGATGCGGTGACTATGGTACTCACTTACGCAGAAATACCTTATGAGACGGTTTATGATGAGGAGGTGTTGGATAACAAGTTGCTTCTCTACGATTGGTTGCACTTGCATCACGAAGATTTTACCGGGCAATACGGTAAGTTTTATGGTGCCTACAGGGCTGCTCCATGGTATATTAAAAACAAAGAGGATGCTGAGGCCTTGGCAACTAAATTGGGCTACGATAAAGTTTCTGAACAAAAAAGAGCTGTGGCCATTACCATTCGCGATTATGTGATTGGTGGCGGTTTTATGTTTGCCATGTGTTCCGCTACGGATAGTTTCGATATCGCATTAGCTGCGATGAACACGGATATTTGTGAACCCATGTTCGACGGTGACCCTTCAGATGCCAATTACCAATCGAAATTGGACTTCAAAAATACTTTTGCCTTTACCAATTTCACTTTGGAAAGAAATCCATTGCGCTATGAGTTTTCTTCCATTGACATGACCAACAAAAGACAAAACATACCTAAAGAGTCTGATTATTTTTCGTTGATGGAGTTTTCCGCCAAGTGGGACCCTGTACCTACCATGCTCACGCAAAACCATACCACTTTGGTGAAAGGTTTTATGGGGCAAACCACAGCATTCACTAGAAAACAAGTTAAATCTACTGTCCTGATTCTGGGTGAAAATAACTTGAATAGTGAGGCACGTTACGTGCATGGCATAAAAGGAAAAGGGTTTTTCACCTATTATGGTGGTCACGACCCTGAGGACTATCAACATAGGGTAGGAGACCCCAAAACCGAGTTGGAACTACATCCAACTTCACCCGGCTATCGACTAATTTTGAACAATGTGCTTTTCCCAGCGGCTAGGAAGAAGAAACAGAAGACCTAAGATTTGATTTTGAATCAAAATCGAATTCTGCTCGTAACCGAACTAATCACAGGCATAACATAAGCAGGTTCTCCAAAAGCCCCGGTACTACTTACATTTACGGCTGCGTTGATTCCTGCTTCAATAACAAAGTTTTCTTTTATATGGTATCCTGCACCGCCTAGGACCCCAGTACGAGGGGTTCCACAACCGGGAGAACCTAGTTTATCTTGCGTAATTTCAATTTCACCACCGGAATAGACATAAAACTTGGGACTGAGATATTTTTTGAAACGAAGTCCTGCCCTTGTCCTATTGCTGGTGAGATAGGTGTCATAAAAGGTTTGTAATTCGGCATGGAACGTATCGGAAATTTTGTAATTGAGTGCAAACATGGCATGTCGTTCTCCAGCAAAAAAATCTGGATAGGAAAACGTATCAAGCGTAAGTCGCTCGGGCGGAGGGGTTTCAGCAGGACTCTCTTGAGCAGAAATACCAAAAGACACTAGCATGAGTAAAAGAAGAAAAAACTGTTTCATGATTGAAGAATTTGTAGTAAAAGTTACGCAAACATAAAACCCAGCGTTGTTAAGGGATTACTAATCCCAAAACTTTAACACAGAAAACACCCTTAAGAAAGTGCTTGTAACATACACTTTCTGAAGCGCAAAAGCGCTTTTTGAATTAAAAAGGAAGTAAAACCTAGGCACGCGTAAGTGCAGTAATAATTTCTGCATGATTGGGAAACTTCGCGATAAGCTCTTTTCGTTCGGGCAACTCAAAATCTGCAAAGTCAAACCCTGGGGCAACGGTACACCCAACAAAAGAGTAACCGTCGGAAGCAATGGTATTTGCCGCAAACCAATCTCCACCAGATACAACAAATTGTGGTACTTGTCCATCCGAAAAATTATCACCTATTGTATGCTCGGAATATTCACCCTTTTCGGAAATCAAGTGTAGTTTCAGAGGTGAACCCGCATAAAAATGCCAAATCTCATCCTGTTTTATTCTGTGAAAGGCCGAGAACATATCCGACGTCAGCAAAAAGTAAATGCACGTGGAGTGATTTCTATTCCCCTTGTAGTTTGCAGGAAGGGCAGTCTCCCGTATCATTCCCGAGCTTCTATACGTCTCCTTGAAATATCCGCCCTCCGGATGCGGTTTCAGGTTAAATTTTTTGATGAGCAAATCAATATCGGTCATACCAGTTGTTCCAAGATACGTTCTACTCCAAAATCATCATTGCTGGACGTTTCAAAATTGGCCACTCTTTTTACGTTGGGATGGGCATTGGCCATCGCAAAACTATGTTCTGCAAGTGCCAACATCTCCAAATCGTTATTATAGTCACCAAAAACCAAAACTTCTGAAGTTTGTATTTCGAAGGTCTCCAATACCTTTAGCAAGGCATTGCCTTTATGCGCTTTTTTATGGTTTAGGTCAACCCAGTTTTGTCCTGAAACTTTCACTTTTACTTGGCTTTCCAAGTGTTTCATTTTGGGATAAATGTAAGCCTCAGCACTTTTGCCATGGTATACAGCGATTTTTACGATTTCATCCTTAACCGCTCCAAAATCGTTCACTATTTCATACGAAGCGTAGTATTCTTTAAGTTGCTCTAAAAAGGGCATGGATTTGCCATCGAAGTAGGAGGTATATTTTCCACATAGCATGGCATGGGCGCCATCAATATCTTCCACAATAGATAAAAGCTCATCCTGTAAACCATTGGGAATGGGTGTCACGGATATTTCATCTTCTCCTTTTTTGATTAATGCGCCATTTTCAGAGATGAAGATGATATCGTCTTTTATAGTGGATAGCTTTTCGGCCATACTATGGTATTGTCTCCCACTAGCAGCAACAAATTGGATGCCTTTCTGCTTAAGTTGCTCAAATTGTTCAAAAAATTTGGGGCTAACTTCATGATTGGAATTCAATAGGGTTCCGTCCATGTCGGAAACCACCATTTTGATTTTGGATAAATCCATAGTTCAGATTCAAGCCGCAAAGGTAGAACTTGAAACCGCAATGAAGTAAAGTTTGTATTATTTTCAACCCATGAAGTTTTACCAAAAGGAAATACGTCTGAACGCACGCAATAGAGGATTCCATTTAATAACCCACGAAGTCTTGGATGCTATCCCCCAGATTAAGGAGCTTGAAGCAGGTTTTTTGCAAGTATTCATAAAACATACTTCAGCTTCCCTGACCATAAATGAGAATGCCGACCCAACGGTGCGGGTTGACTTTGAAAGTCACTTCAATGTAATGGTTCCCGAAGGAGCGAGCTATTACAAACATACGTATGAGGGGCCGGACGATATGCCCGCCCATATCAAAGCTTCTTTGTTAGGCAATTTGGTACAACTACCAATTACGGCAGGGCGTTTGAATTTGGGTACTTGGCAAGGTATTTATTTATGCGAGCATCGGGATTATGCCTCAGGTCGAAGCCTGGTATTGACCGCTTTTGGGATGTAAGCTTAGTTCACTTGCAGACTATTTCAACACCTTCTTTTGAATCTTTTTTACCCAAAGCTTGTACATGCGTTTTGAAGGATGAAGGCTATCGGAAGCAATCAATGCCTTGTTCACTTCGGCATTTCTCGACATTTTGGTGATGTCGATAAAAGTGACCTTCTGTTTTTTCGCTTCTGTTTCAATGAAGGTATTGTAGGCATCTAGTTCCTCCACAATCTTGTCCTTCGCCTTGTACTTTGCGAACGGCGTGACACTCCAATCAGGAATGGAAAGAACGAATACTTTTGAAGGGTCATCGTTTGTGAATGAAATGCTTTTCTCCAGTAACAAACGAAACTCGTTTTCAAAGAGAGTCGGGTCAATGCCTTGATATTGGTTGTTAACGCCAATAAGCAAAGACACCAAATCGTAGTCCGTTTCTTTTTCATTGGCTATTTCCCTTAAAAGGTCTGTAGTGGTCCACCCTGCCTTCGCAATCGTTTTGGATGTTGTAACCACAATTCCCTTCTTCTCTAGAGATCTCACGAATTGAACAGGCCAACTATTCTGCAGTGTTTCTCCAGTGCCCACAGTATAACTGTCTCCCAATGCCAAAAACTTGAAAGATTCCTCCTGAGAGATACCAATTGCAGGGAGGCATACGATTACATAAAAAAAGAGAAGGTATCGAATCATACTGCTATTGAGAGAAAGCTTAAAATACAAAAAGTCCCGCTCACGGGCGGGACTTTTATAAAGCGGGAGTATTTTGTTTTACTTTACTTTTTCAACGATAGCTTTGAACGCATCAGGATGGTTCATCGCTAAATCTGCAAGAACCTTTCGGTTCAATTCGATTCCATTGGCTTTTACTTTACCCATGAACTGCGAGTAAGACATTCCATGTAGTCTTGCTCCAGCGTTGATACGGGTAATCCAAAGGGCGCGGAAAGTTCTTTTCTTGTTTCTTCTATCACGGTAAGCATAAAGCATTGCTTTTTCTACCGCATTTTTGGCTACTGTCCAAACGTTTTTACGTCTTCCAAAGTAACCTTTGGCTTGCTTCATCACTTTTTTTCTTCTAGCTCTTGAAGCAACTGAGTTTACTGATCTTGGCATTTCTTTTACTTTTTTTGTAGCAGGCGGTCAACATAAATTGACACTTTGTTCGAGCCCGACTCCAGGGTTAATAATTTACCGAATGAGCGATTACTTCAAACGCAATTGCTCTTTAATACTGTTGACATCCGATTCGTGTACCAAAGTAGAATGGGTCAACTTTAGCTTACGCTTTTTGGACTTTTTAGTCAAAATATGACTCTTAAAAGCGTGCTTTCTTTTGATTTTACCAGTACCTGTAAGCTTAAAACGCTTTTTAGCACTGGATTTTGTTTTCATCTTAGGCATTGTCTGCTTTTTCTCAATTATGTATCGGAAATTCCGATATCCCGCTTATATCTAAAACCTTTCGGCCTTATTTCTTTGTTTTCGGAGCGATGAACATTGTCATTCGCTTTCCTTCTAGTTTTGGCATTTGCTCTACCTTCCCAAGTTCTTCCAACTCTTGTGCAAGTTTCAACAAGAGAATCTCTCCTTGGTCCTTGTATACGATGGAACGTCCTTTAAAAAAGACGTATGCCTTTAATTTTGCACCATCTTTCAAAAACTTCTCGGCGTGGCGTTTTTTGAATTCGTAATCATGGTCATCGGTTTGTGGACCAAATCGGATTTCTTTTACCACCACTTTTGAAGCTTTCGCTTTAAGCGCCTTGTCCCTTTTCTTTTGTTCGTAAAGGAACTTTTTGTAATCCATTATTTTACAAACAGGAGGGCTGGCTTTCGGAGAAATCTCCACCAAATCCAACTCCAATTCCTGTGCCTTTGCCAAGGCTTTGGAAGTAGGATATACTCCCATTTCGACATTGTCTCCTACGAGTCTTACCTCTGGTACGGAAATGTCTTTGTTAATTTTGTGAGGGTTTTTGTTTTCCCTCCTAGGTTGGGGCCTAAATCTTCTTCGTATTGCTATGACTTTTCTTTTTAATTCAACAAAACTTTACTAGAACGACTTTAAGGTACCACTTATTTCAGAAGCGACCAAGTCAGAAAAGGAGTCGATATCCAATGCGCCTAAATCCTCACCACCATGCTTTCTCACGGATATTTTTTCGCTATTTTCCTCTTGCTCCCCAACGATGAGCATAAAAGGAATTTTTTGCATCTCCGCCTCCCTTATTTTCTTGCCAACCGTTTCGTTACGGTCGTCAATGAGCGCGCGAATTTCGTGATTTTCTAAAGAATTTAAAACTTTTTGCGCATATTTTTCATGTTTCTCGCTGACAGGCAGTACTATAGCTTGATTTGGAATCAACCATAAAGGGAAGTTTCCGCCTGTATGTTCCAACAATAAGGCCACAAAACGTTCCAAGCTTCCAAAGGGGGCACGGTGAATCATAATAGGACGGTGCAACTCGTTGTCACTCCCTTTATAGGTGAGGTCGAAACGTTCCGGAAGGTTATAATCCACTTGAATGGTTCCCAATTGCCAGCTTCTACCCAAGGCGTCCTTGACCATGAAATCCAATTTAGGACCATAAAAAGCTGCTTCACCTTCTTCTACGGTATATTTAAGTCCTTTGTCTTCTGCAGCTTCGATGATGGCTTTCTCCGCTTTTTCCCAATTTTCAGTTTTTCCAATGTACTTTTCAGGTTTCTGCAAATCACGCACGGATACTTGAGCTGTGAAGTTTTCAAAACCTAGAGAGCTTAAAACGTAAAGGGATAAATCGATTACATTTTTGAACTCGGATAGTAATTGGTCAGGAGTACAGAAAATATGGGCATCATCTTGAGTAAATCCTCTTACCCGAGTCAAACCATGAAGCTCCCCGCTTTGTTCGTAACGGTAAACCGTACCAAATTCAGCATAACGCTTGGGTAAGTCCTTATAACTCAAAGGGGATACTTTATATATTTCGCAGTGGTGCGGACAGTTCATCGGTTTTAGAAGAAATTCCTCTTCATCCTTTGGAGTGTGAATGGGCTGAAAACTATCTTCTCCGTATTTCGCATAATGCCCAGAAGTTACATATAACTCCTTCTGGCCAATATGAGGAGTAACTACCATCTCGTATCCCGCCTTTTTCTGAGCTTTCTTCAAAAAGGTTTCCAGTCTTTCCCGAAGCTCCGCCCCTTTGGGCAACCATAAAGGAAGTCCTTGACCCACTGTTTGGGAGAATGCAAACAATCCAAGTTCTTTTCCCAGTTTACGATGATCTCGTTTGCGTGCTTCCTCCAACAATTGAAGGTATTCAGTAAGTTCTTTTTGTTTCGGAAATGAAATACCATATACACGTGTGAGCTGTTTGTTGTTTTCATCCCCTCTCCAATACGCTCCGGCTACGCTCAATATTTTGAATGCTTTTACAATCCCGGTATTGGGAATGTGTCCACCACGACATAAATCCGTAAAAGTGCTATGGTCACAAAATGTGATTTTGCCATCTTCCAGATTTTCTATGAGCTCTACTTTATATGGATTGTCTTGTTTTTGATAAAAATCCAATGCGTCAGCTTTGCTTACCGCTCGCATTTTAAACTCATGTTTGCCTCGGGCAATCTCCAAGGCCTTTTTTTCAATGGCAGGAAAGTCCTTTTCGGAGATGGTGTGTTCCCCAAAATCAACATCGTAATAGAAACCATTCTCTATTGCTGGCCCAATCGTCAACTTTATACCCGGATATAGTTCTTCCAGAGCTTGCGCCAAAATGTGCGAAGAAGAATGCCAGAAAGCTTGCTTTCCCTCCTCATTGGTCCATGTATACAAGGTCAGCTTTCCATCTTGTTGTAAAGGAGTGGAAGCTTCCACAATGGTATCGTTGAATTTTGCAGAAATCACGTTTCTTGCAAGTCCTTCACTAATATCCTTCGCCACATCCATGGGAGTAGTACCCTCAGCTACTTGTTTGGTAGCGCCATCCGGCAATGTAATCTGAATCATTACGACAATTTAAGAATGGGCAAAGATAAGTTCTTGTAAGTAGGGACACAATAGAAGAATGATATTGATATGAGTATCGTATTGGTATTCAAAAGGTTGTCTTTTCAGGAATCATTTTAGAAATGGATTTTGATTTTTTTACTGTTTTAAAGTATTGATAATCAATTGTTTAAACTTTTTTTGATTTTTTTTTGAAAATAGTTTGGTGGGATTAAATAAAGCTATCTATATTTGCACCCGCTTTACCGGTTAAGGCTGGTTGAGTTGGGAAGAAAGAGAGGGTTTTTTTAAGGAGCTTTTTTCTTTTTTTTTGAAGTTCATTTAACATATTGGTATAGACAGCGTAAAAGAGAATAATAGACCAAGATTTAAATTGGAGCTTGGGCGGGAGAGCGTCATGTTGGACAATAAGTTACTTAAGGTACAACAATGAAGAGTTTGATCCTGGCTCAGGATGAACGCTAGCGGCAGGCCTAACACATGCAAGTCGAACGGTAACAGAGGGTGCTTGCACCCTGCTGACGAGTGGCGCACGGGTGCGGAACGCGTATCGAACCTGCCCCCGTCAGGGGAATAGCCCATGGAAACGTGGATTAATGCCCCATGGCATCATTGTATCGCATGATATGGTGATTAAAGATTTATCGGACGGGGATGGCGATGCGTACCATTAGTTAGTTGGTAAGGTAACGGCTTACCAAGGCAGCGATGGTTAGGGGCCCTGAGAGGGGGATCCCCCACACTGGTACTGAGACACGGACCAGACTCCTACGGGAGGCAGCAGTGAGGAATATTGGACAATGGTCGGGAGACTGATCCAGCCATGCCGCGTGCAGGATGACTGCCCTATGGGTTGTAAACTGCTTTTATACGGGAAGAAACGCAGGTACGCGTACCTGTCTGACGGTACCGTAAGAATAAGGACCGGCTAACTCCGTGCCAGCAGCCGCGGTAATACGGAGGGTCCGAGCGTTATCCGGAATCATTGGGTTTAAAGGGTCCGTAGGCGGGCCAATAAGTCAGAGGTGAAAGGCCACGGCTCAACCGTGGGACTGCCTTTGATACTGTTGGTCTTGAGTCATAGTGGGGTTGCCGGAACATGTGGTGTAGCGGTGAAATGCATAGATATCACATAGAACACCGATCGCGAAGGCAGGTGACCAACTATATACTGACGCTGATGGACGAAAGCGTGGGTAGCGAACGGGATTAGATACCCCGGTAGTCCACGCCGTAAACGATGGATACTAGCTGTCGGGACTTCGGTCTCGGCGGCCAAGCGAAAGTGATAAGTATCCCACC
>JBCBPD010000066.1:0-19750 GCA_039820925.1 Bacteroidota bacterium
CACTACTCCAAGAAATATAATGGCTCGTTTCATATATGCGATTAAAGTAATCCCCCGCTATGGACGGGGGATAATGCGAATACTATTGCGGATTGAACTACAGCTTGAACAGGTCGTATTTCAAACCAAAAGTCAATCGTAAACTGTAAAACTCAACTTGTTGTGTTCGTTCACTCACGTTTTGGAAATACCTTAGCGGCTGATTGGTAATGTTATTCAAATCAGCATATATTCTTAAGTTGTCGTTTATGGCGTATGCGGCATTAAAATCCAAAAAAAACTGTTTGTCGTAATAGCGGTCTTCAAACGCATTGCCCCCTAACTCATCAATATAGGAATCTGAAAAGTTTGCAGACAGCCTTGCGGTAAAGCGCTTATCGGCGTATCCCAAAGAACCATTGAACATATTGGGAGCTGTATTGGGCAAATCTGTATCGCCCCGTTCATCCCCGTCTTCATTGCGAATACCATCTGCATCTGAAGTCAAAAAGGTATAGTTCAAATACAAACTAAAATTCTTTGCAAAACCAGGTAAAAAATCCAGTTGTCTTTGAAACGCTACCTCAGCACCAAGAACGGTTGCATCATCTCCATTTAGGGGTTGAAAGACTTCGAAACCTTCCGTATCGGTTCCAAAACCGTTGTCTGTTGTTTCAGTTTGAAAGGTATAGATGAAATCTTGGATACGTTTGTAAAAAACACCTCCTGAAAGTATCCCAACATTCTGGAAATAATGCTCAGCCATAAGGTCAAAGTTCATGGAAGTTGTAGGGTCCAAAGCTGGATTTCCGACAAAAATTTCCTCATCACCTCGAACAATGTCAAGCGTTGGTGTTAAATCCACATAGTTAGGTCTTGCCAAGGTATTGGTCCAAGCCAAACGCAATATGGTATTATCTGATAAATCATACTTAAAATGAACTCCGGGAAGGACATTAGTATAAGAACTTTCTTCCGTGATAGTTCCCACAACATCTTCTTCGTTCTCAATTTGATTTCCAGTAGCTGTAATATTGGTATTTTCTACGCGCAAACCGAATAGCACAGTGAAGTTATCTGACAATTTTTGATTCGCCATGGCATATCCGGCCCAAACATTTTCTTCAACATCAAAGTTAGCTCTCAAAAATTCATCTGGAACTGCTTCTCCTAGTGCTGAATTTAAATCTAAACCGCCCAACCAAGCTTCATCGGCATAAAAACCAGCTTGATATTGACTTCCTGCCAAATAATCTGGGTCAGTGTAACTTTTTGTGGGCACATCTGCCAAGGTTGGAAAAGTGTCTTCCAAATCAAACTCAAAAAAGTTGTTGTCACGAACCTTGTTTTTAAAACGTCCACGAGCCCCAAATTTCACAAAGCCATCACCTTTGCCGAATAGGTCTACCGGTAATTCGAAATTCAAGAAAAGGTTGATATCTTCTTCTTCAGTAAATTGATTTTCATTGGTGATTTCCCCAAAACCAAAACTACCCAAATCATCTGCGTTAGCCGGGTCCGCTGCAGTAAACAATGGAAACTCCGAGTCGCTCACATCGTTATCGATAATATAATCCGTTTCGTATTCCGCATACCTCTCATCTGGGCGTTCTTCCGAAGCTTGTGCATAAGAAGCCATCCAGTCTATTTTGAGTCCACCGAGAATATGGTTTCCACCCAAGGTATAGTTCTGCATTCTTTGGTCCTCTAAGCGTCTGCTCTGACTTCGATTGTTATCCAACCCACCTTTGCTTTGTCGTTTCACTTCAACAGGGAAACGTGTCGGCACCCCATTGGTAATGGTAAAATCTCCTGCTTCGATATCTTCCGCATCCAAAATTTCATGTTCTAAACGGAAGCGATTCTCACGATCGTCCCGCCAGTTGTACATGGTCTTTAGATACAAATTATTGTTGGCATTGATTTGATAATCGAAGTTGGCAGAAAAGCTTCTTCGTATCCGTTGCACCAAGTAGGTACGCTGCTCAAATACATTGGTATAAGGGTCTACCTCAACCTCCTCCTCTTCTGCTCCATTGAAAAAAGCAAATTCGTCGGTCCATTCTGCCTCGACGTTATCGGACCCAAAATCATTGTCATTTATCGAGGCGGACAACATCCATCCGAATTTTCCATCCTTGGTTCTGTCTCCCACCAAGAAGGAACCGTTCAAAATGCGTCTATCCGTAATAAAGTTGATTCCCGAGCCCATGGTCGCAGAAAGACGAAATCCTTGTGGTGCTGTACGCGTAATCAAATTTACCGAGCCTCCCAAAGCATCGGCATCCATATCCGGTGTAACCGCTTTGCTAACTTCAATGGTTTGAATCATATCTGAGGGAATCAAATCCATTTGAATATTACGGTTGTCTCCTTCGGCGGAAGGAATCCTACTTCCATTTAAGGTCACGGAATTTAGTTGTGGTGATAGACCACGGACAATAATGTTACGCGCTTCTCCTTGATCCACCTGCATGGTTATACCGGGAATACGTTTTACTGCATCTCCGATATTGGCATCAGGGAACTTTCCAATCTGGTCGGTAGAGACCACGTTGGTAATGTTCAAATTGGTTTTTTGAGCATTCAATGCCTTCGCTTGGCCGCTCAGCCCATACGCTGTGACCTGTACCTCGTCCAATTGGACATTGGTAGGATTCATGGTAACGGAAACAGGTGTGGTTTCTCCGGCTAGAATAATAACTTCCTGATCCATATCGGAATAACCTAGATATGATATTTGTAAGGTGTAGGTTCCTTCTGGAATTCCAATAATGGTAAACTTGCCATCAAAGTTGGAAATGGCCCCTTTGTTAAGGTCAGGTAAAAAAACGTTCGCTCCAGGAACATAAATCCCGTTGTTATCGGAAATAATTCCTTGAAGATTTCCCATTTGTGTGTAACCGGCCATGGATAACACAAGCATCAGTAGCGTTACAAAATGTAGTTTAAATGTTGGTGCTAGTTTCATCGTAGTTAAAATTGATTGATAACCAAAACTATCATTATCAATACTTTAACTCATATTTATAAAAGCAACAAACAGGATACAAACCCGAAAAGTACAGGAAACAACAAGGCAACAATTACCTTAACTTTACGTATGAGTAACACATCCAAAATTTTAAGGTTAAAGAGCCACCATAAAGTTTACCAACTCTTCTTTTTGATGAATTGGCAGTTTTTTTCGAAGGCGATACCTTGCCACACGAACACTATCTGGTGTAACCCTAAGAATTGAAGCAATCTCTTTGGAACTTAGATTTAATCGTAATAGCATGCCCAAGCGCATTTCGGCAGGAGAAAGCTTGTTTTCGGATAGAGTACTCAATTTTTTGATAAAATCAGGGTGAATGTCCTTAAAAAAATTGTTGAACTCGTCCCATTCGTCTTCTTGTCTTAAGTTAAAATCAATTTCTTTTACAATACTCTTGATTTTAGCACCAGAATCCATGTGCTTTCGTTGGGCAATGTTCGCCAGTGTTTTGGATAACTCTTCCAGAATCTTGTTTTTTTGTGATAGATGGAGACTATAACGAGAAAGTGCTGCTGTCTTCATTTGAACTTCTCGTTGTAGATTTTTTTCTTCGAATACCTTTTTATCCAATTCAGCTTTTAGCATTCGCTGTTTGTACTCTTCAAGTTTTAGTTTCTCCTTTTTCTTACGGTTGATTTGAAAATAGATTCCTCCTAGTACAAGAAGTACTGCAATCATTGCCAGCACTAGCAGACGTTGATTCGCTTTGACAACCTTATTCTGTTCTCTCAAAAGTTTGATTTCTCCTTCTTTTTTATTGGATTCATAAATGGTTTGAAGTACGCTTAATCTATCGGTATCTTGATGCTGAAGCAGTGTTTTGTTATTCGCCTCAGCTTCTTTCTGATAGTAAAACGCCTTCTCAAAATCATTCTGAAGAGCGAAGGCCTTTGCCATGTCACGGTTGGCACGTTCCAATTGATGGAGGTCTACAATGTTTGTCGCTACTTCCAAAGCCTTTCCAGTATATTCCAATGCTAGCGGTATGTTTCCCTTTCTGCGGTATACGTCTCCCAGGTTATTGAGCACATTTGCCTCTTGGGCGTTATTCATCCCATTCAGATATTGATAAGACTTCGAAAAGTACTCATACGCCAAATCCAGCTCTCCCAAATCTTCATAAATACTTCCAATATTTTCATTGATAATTGAAACACCCTGAGCGTCGTTTAAGGCTTCAAATAGCTGTAGACTCTGTTTTTGATAGGTCAACGCCTGTTCATACTTACTCTGTTTTTCGAAACAAGACCCCAATAAACCTAGTGCGATTGCCTTTCCTTTTGGATCGTTCAATTGGTCGGAAACTGTAATACTCTCATTGAAGTTTTTCTTGGCTTCTTCAAATCGGTGCATGGAAAGATAAACATTGCCAATGGCCTTGTTCAGCTGTACTTGCAAGGTGTCTTTTGCATCACTTTCAAGATAGAACTGAGCTTGATTGTATTCATCCATAGCTTGGGAATACAAACCAGATTTTCGATAAAACTCGCCCAGTTCAATATGGATACTGGCGATACTTTGACGGGAACCGATTTTTGAAGCTCCTTGCAAGCGACGCTTCATTTGGACAAAAGCGGAGTCCGATTGTATGGACTGCCTAGGGTTTGCTTGTTGTTGAAATGCGAGGAGCGAGGGAATACTACCTATACATAGGGCAAGGCAAAAAAAAGCCAGAGATTGTTTTAAACAGTACGGCATTTGCTGGTCTTAACTTCGCAAGAAGTTAATTTCCAGCCAAGAGTACATTAAAAACCTGTTATAAAATCATTAAAAAACCCCGTCAAATGACGGGGTTCCCAAAACTCTATTCTTTTCTTGGATTACGCTTGAAAAGGCTCAATGGAAACAAAAGACTTGCCTCCAGCTTTCTTTTCAAACTTTACGATACCGTCTACCTTAGCATGCAACGTATGGTCTTTGCTTGCATACACGTTATCGCCAGGATTGTGTTTGGTTCCGCGTTGTCTAACAATGATATTGCCCGCTAACGCAGCTTGACCTCCAAAAATCTTAACGCCCAAGCGTTTCGATTCCGATTCTCTTCCGTTTTTAGAACTACCTACACCTTTTTTATGTGCCATGATATCTTGTTTTTAACGCTTGATTATTTACTTAAAGCCTCAATCAATTCAGCTTTCTTCATAGAAGAAATACCTGTAATGCCTTGGGCTTTTGCCATTTCTTTTAGCTCGGCAACCGTTTTACCGCTCAAATCTTCCGATACTTTTGGAGCTTTTGCAGCTTCTGCTTTTGGGGCAGCAGCTTTTTTAGCGGGTTCAGCCTTAGGAGCTTCTACAGCTTTTTCCTTTTTAGGAGCAGCTTTCTTGGCGCCTTTGGCGATGATGCCTTCTACTACGATTTCAGTAAGAGCTTGTCTGTGACCGTTTTTGGTACGGTACCCTTTTCTTCTCTTCTTTTTGAAAACAATTACTTTGTCTCCCTTCAGGTGCTTTACAACTTTAGCCTCTACAGCTGCACCATCTATGACGGGGGCGCCAACAGTCACGCTTCCGTTATCGTCCAACAAAAGAACCTTGTCAAAAGTTACCTTTTTCCCTTCTTCTGTTTGCAAACGGTGAACGTACACTTTCTGGTCTTTTGCAACTTTACATTGCTGCCCTGCCATTTCTACAATTGCGTACATAGTGTATAATTTGTGTTTACTCGCTATTTTAGCGGGTGCAAATATACGCTTTAATCCCTAATCTACAAGGGTTTTTTGGACCTCATTTGGTTTTAAGATTGTTTGAGGTTTTAAAGAGTTGCATAAAAGACAAAGTCAACACCAAAGTAGTAGCCAAACCCATAATGGCCACCGTGAAGAAAACGATACCTTCGAAGTTGGCATAATCTTTCGACCAAACCTCAGAAAGCTCTCCCAAAAAGCTAGTATTCAGCTCAGTAGAGTACAGAGCGAAGAAAATCGTGAACAGCAAAGTAGCGGTAAAACCAGTGGTGACTCCCGCTGTAAATCCCTTTCCATAACTGAATTCTTTCCCCAACCGTAGCTTGGTGTATTTAATGGTTTCATAAATACCGAACCCAGTGATGATTCCATTGAACAAACTGAAGAAAACATTGGTATGTTTTCCCAAAAGGGAAAGTATTAAAAAGTACGCAATAAGCACGGAGGCGGTCACAAGTCCAAAACGAATGGGAAGGGTGATGTTTTTCATGTTGGTGTGTTTAAAGATTATCCTCTTTAATTTAGTGAATATTCGCCAATTCATTCGCCTTAGGATTCCGAAGGCCTTCCTTGGCGATTAGAACACTTTTCGATTATCTTAGTGAGGTCAGAAAAAGAGTTGCGCTCTGCGTACTTGAAGACGTTCTATTCATTAATCCAAACACCTATGAAAAAAGCATTTTATGCCTTGTTCTTGTCGCTTCCCCTTATGCTTGGCGCACAACAAGTCGATTTTGAAGAATACGACCTTGATAATGGGTTGCACGTCATTCTTCATCAAGATAATTCGGCACCTGTGGTCAATATTTCAGTAATGTATCACGTTGGTTCAAAAGATGAGAATCCCAGTAAAACAGGTTTTGCCCATTTCTTTGAACACCTTCTTTTTGAAGGCACCAAAAACATAAAGCGGGGGGAATGGGATAAAATCGTGTCCTCCAATGGCGGTAGTGGGAATGCCAGCACTTTTCTCGACGAAACCTATTATTATGAAACTTTCCCTTCGAATAGCTTGGAAACCGGGCTTTGGTTGGAGTCGGAAAGACTTTTGCATCCCGTAATCGCTCAAGTTGGTGTAGATACGCAGCGAGAAGTCGTTAAAGAAGAGCGAAGGCTGCGAGTTGACAATTCACCTTACGGCGCCTTTTTTGAGCAGTTGTTGAGCTACTTGTATACCAAACATCCGTATCGTTGGGGAATCATTGGGTCCATGGAGCATTTGTCTTCAGCCTCTTTGGACGACTTTAAAAACTTTAGCAACACCTACTATGTGCCCAATAATGCAGTTTTGGTAATTGCAGGGGATTTTGAAATCGAAAAAACCAAAAAAATGGTTTCCGATTATTTTGGCCCGATTCCTAAGGGTGCGCCCATTCAGCGGGTAAAAATTGAAGAAGACCCGATTGAAACAACCGTCATGGCCAAGTACAATGACCCTAACATTCAGATTCCCGCCATATTCTTGGCGTACCGCACGCCAGGCAAAAAAGAACGGGATGCTTATGTTATCGACATGATTTCAACCTATTTAAGTGACGGTGAGAGTTCTAAACTCTACAAAACGCTGGTTGACGAGCAGAAACTAGCGCTTCAAATCTTTTCTTTTCCAGTTGATGCGGAAGATTACAGTGCCTATATCGTAGGAGGCCTACCTGTGGGGGAAAACTCCATTCAACAAATCAAAGATGGCATTGATGCGGAAATCCTAAAGGTGCAAAGCGAATTGATTTCTGAAAAGGATTATCAAAAATTACAGAACAAGTTTGAGAATAATTTTGTCAACGCCAATAGCAGCGTATCGGGTATTGCCGAATCACTTGCTGAGAATTACTTGTTGAAAGATGATACCAATCTCATCAATACCGAAATTGATATTTACCGTTCCATCACTCGCGAAGAGATTCGAGATGTGGCCAAAAAGTATCTCAAAGTAAACCAACGTGTAGAGTTGGAATATTTACCCGAACAAAACTCAAACTAAAATGAAAAAGTCACTTTTACTTTCCATATTCCTCGTTTCATTTTTAACCGTTCAGGGACAAATTGACCGCACGCAGCCACCGAAACCTGGTCCTGCGCCGACCATAAACTTAAAAGAACCTGTTCGTTTTGAGCTCAATAATGGTCTCAAGGTGATGGTTGTCGAAAACCATAAGCTTCCCAGAGTTTCCATGCAACTTACTTTGGACAATGCACCCATTCTGCAAGGTGAAAAAGCAGGCGTTTCAGACTTGACCGCCAGTTTGGTGGGAAAAGGCTCCAAAAGCATTTCCAAAGATGATTTTTATGAGGAAGTGGATTTTTTAGGAGCCACCATTTCTTTGAGCGATCAAAGTGCTTATGCCAGTTGTCTTTCCAAATATTTCCCAAGAATTTTGGAACTGATGGCTGATGCCGCCTTGAATCCCAATTTTACACAAGAAGAATTTGACAAGGAAAAGGATAAACTTATCACGGCCTTAAAATCCGAAGAAAAAGACGTGGGTGCTATTGCATCAAGGGTACAACTGGCCTTGGCCTATGGTAAAAATCATCCCTACGGCGAAATTACTTCTGAGGAAACCGTGAACCGCGTCACCCTAGCGGATGTGGAGCAGTTTTACCGTGCCAATTTCGTCCCAGCCAACGCATATCTTGTCATTATTGGTGATGTTGATTTAGCTGAAGTGGAGAAATTAGTTACCCAGTACTTTACGCCTTGGTCAAAAGCAACTCCGCCTTCGTTCAGCTATGCTAAACCTGTGGATGCACAGTATGCTCAAATTAATTTAGTGGATATGCCGAATGCCGTCCAGTCCGAAATTGCCGTGCAAAACATCACCGAATTGAAAATGAAAGATGAGGACTACCTGCATGCCCTTTTGGCCAACCGAATTTTGGGTGGAGGGAGCCAAGCTAGGCTTTTTATGAATTTAAGAGAAGACAAAGGATACACCTATGGTTCCTATTCTGCCATTCGAGACAATAAATTCAGCCCAATGCGCTTTAGCGCTTCCGCGGAAGTACGCAATGCCGTTACGGATAGTGCGATGGTAGAAATGCTCACGGAAATTGATAAAATCAGAACCCTACCCGTAACCGAGGAAGAATTGGAAAATGCGAAATCCAAATATTCTGGAAGTTTTGTGATGGCTCTGGAAAAACCGCAAACCGTGGCCAATTATGCCCTCAACATTGAAACGGAACGTTTGCCCAGCGATTTTTACAAAACGTATTTAGAGCGCATCAATGCAGTAACCATTGAAGATGTGCAAAAGGCTGCGGAAAAATATTTTTCAACGGCTAACGCCCGGCTGGTGGTAACGGGAAAGGCAAGTGAAATTGCTGAAAAATTGGAAAACTTCGACTTTAAGGGTAAAAAGGTGCCTTTGTTGCGGTATGACCAATACGCTAATAAAATCACCAAACCTGAGTAATCCGTGATTTTTCCTTGACTCATAAGGAGAAATCCAATTCTGCAAAAAACTAGGGCGCCTTTGGCGTCCTTTTTTTGTTGATGAGATACACCCCGAAAAGAATCAATCCCGCCGACAACAGTTGGCGCAATCCAAAAGTTTCTCCGTCCAAGACGCCCCAGAAAATGCCAACCAAGGGAATCAAATAGGTTACTGAAACCGAAAACACAGCTGAAGAAATTTGAACCAGTCGATTGAACATGATTTTGGCTACACAAGTACTGAGTATGCAAAGAATAACGATATAACCCAAAGAAGGCCAAAAATTAGGTCCGCCTATCGTAGCAGCATCAAAAAACCCAGAACCAAACATGACCAAAAGACCAAGCAGCCATATTCCCAAAAAATTACCTACGGCGATGGCCATAGGGGAAACGTTTTGCAACTTGCTTTTAATAATATTTGTGTTGAGTGCGTAACAAATAGTAGCAATCACTACGAGACCCGTATACCCATAATTCTGGTCAGGATTCAAGGATTTCCCAGTCAGAATCAACAAAATGGCACCTGCTAGACCCAGAAGTACCCCGAAAAGTTGATTGCGTTGAAACCCAACGCCAAAGGCCAGATATCCAATAAACAAGGTGAACAAGGGCACAAGTGAATTCAAAACGGAGGCGACTGAACTATCAATTTCGGTTTCTGCGAAAGCGAACAAAAACATGGGTAGAAAGCTTCCCACAAAACCAGACAAAATCACCCAAGGCCATTCTTTTTTTGAGATGCCCCGAATACTTCGGAACCCAATTAGAAAGAGAAACAACCCGGCCAATACTACGCGTACCGAGCCCAATTGTAATGGGGTAAATCCCAAAAGTCCTTTTTTGATAAGGATGTATGAGGTACCCCATATGATGGAAAGAATTCCTAAATACAGCCACTTTTTGTTGGTATCCCCCATACATTGGAATTGGGCTACAAAAGTGCTGATAATTCAAGACTATATCGGCATTCCAACGTATTTTTGTATTCCGATTAGCGATGTTGAGACGTTTGTACACATACGGATTTGTTTTGCTGTATTTGGTTGCCATGGCCAGACCGGTAATCCCTTTGGCAGAATATCTTGTGTATGAGGATTATATCGCGGAGTTTTTGTGCATAAACAAGGACAATGAGGCGTTGGAGTGTAACGGGAAATGTTACCTCATGCAAATGCTTCAGGAACAAAACGAGGAAAAACACCACAGTGTACCTCGTATCGCGATGGAGGAGTATCCTATTGGTTTTGTGGAGCTTCTTGCGCTATCCTTTTCCCAAAGGGAATCAATTCATCTCGAAACAACCTTCACATATAACAATCCCTATTCGTTCCTTTTTGTTTCGGAGCAATTCCACCCACCAAGCACAGCCGCTTAACCTCTGATTACACTTTTAGCATACCCATCCTCTTTGTAGAATACTGAGGTGAGGTATGGTATTTCCATTCCAATAATAAAACATCAAATGAAACATATTTTCACTGCTGTCATGATGATGGCAACTCTTGCATTGTATGCGCAAGAAACAACTGATTCCACCCAAAAATGGTCCGCTGGGCGACCAGATGGACACGCTCCCATATCCGTGATGGGCGACCATATGCACGGAAAGGGCGAATGGATGCTCTCTTACCGTTACATGTATATGAACATGTGCGATTTAAAACAAGGAAGTGACGACGCATCATTTGCCGATGCCCTAGAAGATTATATGGTAACTCCTACCGAAATGCCCATGAACATGCACATGGTGGGTGCCATGTATGCACCAAGTGACAAAATCACCGTAATGGCCATGTTCAACTATTTGTCGATGGAAATGGACCATCTTACCCGAATGGGAGGAACCTTCATTACCGAATCCAGTGGTTTTGGTGATATTCAACTATCCGGTATGTACCGCTTTTTCAATAAAAAAAGACAAAGTTTACACGCCCAAGTTGGGGTTTCCATTCCTACAGGAAGTATCACCGAAAGTGATGTAACCCCAGCCTCCGCGCCCAACGCCGTAGAATTGCCCTATCCCATGCAAATTGGTAGCGGAACCTTTGACACAAATTTGGCTTTGACCTATTTGGGACAAACCGACCAGATTTCTTGGGGCGGACAACTCAGAGCTGTTTTGCGATTTGGTGAAAATGACCGGGAATTCCGATACGGCAACCGGCAAAGCGTAACTGGTTGGTTCGCGGTAAAAGCTTCGGACTGGTGTAGTTTTTCAACGCGATTGGAAGCTTTAGTCGTCGGTGAAATCGACGGGGCTGACCCCAATTTAAACCCCATGATGGTGATAACGGCCGATACAGCGAATTCAGGAGCAAACTTTTTAAATGGAGGTTTAGGACTCAATATCTACATCCCCAAAGGTGCCTTGAAAAACCTCCGCTTCGGATTTGAATTTGCAACGCCACTGTACCAAGACGTCAATGGCATCCAACTCAAGCAAAAGGAGACCTTGACCTTCGGTACGCAATACGCATTTTAACTCATTCGCCCGGAGGAAATCCCTCCGGGCTTAATTTTTACACTATGAAAAATATCTTGTGCTCTGCCCTTTTGGCCATGCTATACATAAGTTGCCAACAAGCGCAGAAAGAAACCATCAGTACCCATGAAAATTTGAAAGAAAGAGAGCCCCTCTCAAAGAATCGCAATGTAAAATCGAATGGAGAACCCTATTCCGATGAAGAATTGGCCAACATGAGTCATTCGGAGGCCATGGCGTTGCTTCATGAAACCCCGAAAGACACCATCACTAAAATTGGCTATTTGCTTTATGATGGATTTTTCGCCTTGGATGCAATGGGACCGCTTTCGGTGCTTAATGGGATTTATCCTGCAGAAAAATATCTAATTGGACGGAACAAGGGCATCATCAAAAGCAATGATGGCGTTACTTTCAGCGTCGAATATAGTATTGAGGATATTGACCAATTGGATATTTTGGTCGTTCCCGGAGGGTTTATCCAGACCTATCAAGCCACAAAAGATGAGGAGCTTTTGGAATGGATTCGGAAAATTGACCAAAACAGCAAGTACACCATGAGCGTTTGCACCGGTGCTTGGATTTTGGGTGCTGCGGGACTTTTAGAGGGTAGAGAAGCCACCACAAACTGGTATAGGGCGGAAGAAAAACTTGCCTTATACAATGCGAAATATGTTCGCAAACGCTATACAAATGATGGAAAGTACTGGACCAGCGCTGGCGTATCCGCAGGAATAGACATGAGCTTGGCTTTGGTCGATGAAATCATGGGAAGGAATTATGCAGAATTTATCGCATTGAATATCGAATACGACCCAGAACCACCATTTGAGGGCGGGCATCCTGAAAAAGCCGACCGATTGGTCACCGCCATGCTCGTAAAAATGTTTGATAAAGGACTCGAACCGTATTTGGAAAACGAATAATTTTGATAAAAATCATAGAAATGAAAAATGTACTCGCACTCCTCGCACTGGTAGCTGTTTTTACTATCGGATGCAAGGATTCGAAAAAAGAGGAAGGACCTACCCAAATGGAACAGGTCATGGCCATTCATGACGAAGTAATGCCCAAAATGGGACGGTTGGGAGAATTGGTAGGTCAACTCAAAGAGAAAGTCGATACCACGGAAGCTGGAAAACAATACGAAGCCGCCATGTTGGACCTTCAAAAGGCCAACGAGGATATGATGCAATGGATGATGGGCTTTGGAGACCGTTTTGATTCTGAGGAAATTCTGGAGGGAAAACCCTTGACTGATGAGAAAAAAGCATGGCTCGACGAAGAAGAGGTCAAAGTGAAGGAGGTCAAGGAAAGCATAAATTCAAGCATCGCAAAGGCGGAAGCCTTGCTTGGTGAAGAGGAATAGCCTTCTAATCCCAGCGAATGCTTTCCATGAGCTTACGAATGTCTTTCTGCAAATACACGGCAGCTGGAAGAATAGAATCGTAGTTGGGTTTGGCGTAAAAGTACAAGGAGCCCGTCACAAAGTGGCGGGTACTATCCGTTACATAAAATTGGGATTGGGAGGCAGCATTGCCACTAACCTCGTAAAACATGCCGTAAACCTTGTCAGTGTCATTTACGAAGGGCTGTTCCAGAATATTATCTGCTTTTACTACGTGTTCATAGGATAATTTTTGGGCATCAATCAAAAGCGTATCCAAATTATCCTCTACGGGTTTGTACGTCAAATAAATAGACCCTTTCATGTTGGGATAGTCCAAGACTAGGGAACAGTCTTTGTTTTCTTTGATATCCGCTGCGAGATTTTTATCAAAGACGTAGGTACACCCGACATCCGTTTGAGCGTATTGCGCTTGATTGTATTCCAATCGAAGAAATGCTTTTGGTTTGGGCAAAACATCCTCTTTACAAGACGTAGCCAAGGCTACAATGCAAATCAAAAAGAACACCTTATGCTTCATGGGGTAAAGTCACTTTAATTTGTTTCAATCTCTTTTTATCCAAACTCTCTACTACAAAACTATACTTATCGAACATGACCTTCTCCCCTCTTTTGGGAAAACTCCCTGAAATCTCCAAAACGAAACCAGCAATAGTTTCCGATTCGCCCTTCTGATTCTCAAAATCTTCTTCATCTTCTATTTTAACCACTCGGTAGAAATCCTTCAAAGCGGTTTTACCATCAAAAACATAGTTGAAATCATCCAGCTTGGAATAAATCAAATCTTCATCATCAAACTCGTCGCTGATGTCCCCTACAATTTCCTCAATAATATCTTCTAACGTGACAATTCCGGAAGTACCGCCATATTCATCTACCACCACTGCCAAATGAATCTTTTTTTCTTGGAATTCCAACAACAAATCGTCCAGTTTTTTATTCTCTGGCACAAAGTACGGTTCACGCACTAAGGACATCCAAGCGAAGTTTTTCCGGTCCAAATACGGAAGTAGATCTTTGATGTAAAGTACGCCTAGTACGTTGTCTACACTTTCTGAAAAAACAGGAATACGTGAATAGCCGTTCTTTTGAATTTCATCAATAATTTCAGGAAATTTCATCTCCTCATTCAAGGCGAAAATATCAATGCGAGGGCGCATGACCTGTTTGGTATCCGTATTTCCGAACGAAACAATCCCTTCTAAAATTTTCTGCTCTTCTTTTGTGGTATCCCCTTCTGAAGCCAATTCCAACGCTTGTGACAAATGGTCGACACTCAAATTGGATTTTTGACGTCCCAAGCGTTCCTGTAAAAAAATAGTGGAATGCCGCATAGGCGCACTTAAGGGAGTGAGCAAGGTGTTCAATACATGAACCGGAGATACCATAAAGAGCGAAAACTCCTTTTGGTTTCGGTTGGCATATACCTTGGGCAAAATCTCGCCGAACATCAAAATCAAAAAGGTTGCGAGCACGACTTCCAATACGAATCGCACAGAAATAAACCCAAAAAGGGTCTGATTGATATCCGAAAACAAAGTATCGCCTATTGAACTGAACAACAGTACAATGCCGATATTAATGGCGTTGTTGGTGATAAGGATGGTGGCCAGTAATTTTTTAGGTTTATCGAGGAGGGCATTCAAAACTGCTCCTTTTGAAGAATGGGTATCCTCCAATTCATTGAGGTCCGTTGGTGACAAACCAAACAGGGCTACTTCCGCCCCAGAAATCAAGGCGGAGCATAAAAGCAACAACAAAAACACAATGATTTTTAGCGAAAAAAAGCTGCTGGATTCGGCCAAAAGTAAAAACAGACTATGGGGCTCGGGGTCCAAATCAGTGGAGTTTTGGTTTAAAATGGTAAATCGTCATCCGCTTCTTCCTGCGGCATTTCCGTAGTTGGGTTGGATGCGGTAGGCACTGGAGCAGTTCCCGTATTCATGGGCGCAGGAGTATTCTGCACGGGCATTCCTTCTTTTTTCGTAGACAAAAAAGTGAAATCCTGAACATGTACCTCGGTCGTATAACGGGTATTGCCATCTTCTCCTTGCCATTGGCGGTTTTTAAGTCTTCCCTCGACGTAAACCTTATCCCCTTTGGACAAGTATTTTTCGCAAATTTCCGCGGCTTTGTTTCGCACCACTACATTGTGCCAATCTGTATTGGTGACTTTCTCACCAGTTTGTCTGTTGGTGTAGATCTCGTTGGTCGCCAAAGGAAACCGTGCAATGCAGTTACCTCCTTCGAAATAATGGATTTTGACCTCATCTCCGAGATGCCCAATCAACATGACTTTATTTAATGTTCCGCTCATACGCTTCTAATTGGGCAAAGGTACTAAATTTTAAAAGCCGTCAAGAAGTCTGATATCAAAACCGGAACGGGGTAGTCTTCCACTTTTTCCCAAGGAATTCCTCCATCAAGTTTTTCTTCGGTTTCCAAAATCCAAAAACGTGTGTGCAAGTGTTGATGGGATAGTTTATGCACCACAGGAGTTTCATTGTACAACCATAACTTCTGTATTTTGGGTAAGGTGCTCGAAGCTTTGATTTGTTCTTCAACAGTATCTACGGTTTCTAGCTTCTGACCTTCAAGTAGTGGAAATTGATACAGTTTATACCATATCCCTTTTTGGGTACGCTGTTCCAAAAGAGTATTTTTTTCGGAATCCAAAAGGACCAAATAATCAAAAAACCGCTGTTTTACCTTTGTTTTGTTCAACTTTTGAGGCAAAACCTGAACTTGGTTCGTCTTCAGAGCAACGCAGTTTTCTTGCAAGGGACATACCAAGCAGTAAGGTTTTTTAGGCGCGCATTGAATCGCACCAAACTCCATAATACCTTGATTGTAATCACGGACATTTTCGGTACTCATGACATCCCGTGCCAAAGACTTAAAATATTTCACCCCTTCGGGTGAGTTTATGGGTAAGTCCACTCCAAAATAACGAGCCAAAACCCGATAAACATTACCATCCACCACCGGTTCAGGCAAATCAAAACTTATGGAAGCAATGGCGCTTGCGGTATAATCCCCGACACCCTTAAGTTGTTTCAATCCTTCGTACGTGTTTGGAAACTCGCCGTGAAATTCTTCTGAAACCATTTTGGCGGTAGCATGAAGATTTCTGGCTCGGGAGTAATAACCTAGTCCCTGCCATAATTTCAATACTTGTTCCTCACTGGCCCGGGCCAAATCATGAACCGTTGGAAAAGCCTCAACGAATTTGTGATAATAAGGGGTGCCCTGAACGACTCTTGTTTGTTGTAAAATGATTTCGGAAAGCCAAATACGGTAAGGATCTTTTGTGGAACGCCAAGGTAAATCCCGTTGATGTTCTTGATACCATTCCAGAATTTTTGGGGAAAAGTCCGCTTTAACCATACTAAAAAATAAATGTAGTGGTTTATATACTTAAAATTAAAGGCATTAAACAAAAGATTAATTTTAATTTTTATATTTGCAAGCCTAAAAAATCAGAAAATAAATACGAAATGACGAAAGCGGATATTGTAACTAAAATCTCAGAAAAATTAGGGATGGAAAAAGGAGACGTCCAAGCGACTGTTGAATCTTTTATGGAGGAGGTCAAATCGTCTTTAGAGAACGGTGATAATGTATACCTAAGAGGTTTTGGGAGCTTTATTATCAAAACAAGAGCTGAAAAAACAGGTCGAAACATTTCGAAGAACACTACTATTAAAATTCCCGCACACAATATACCTGCATTCAAACCTGCCAAAGTGTTTGTAGAGGGAGTCAAAAGCAACGTTCAAGTAAAATAATACTAACAACTCAAAAGCAAGAGCTCTATGCCGAGTGGTAAAAAAAGAAAAAGACACAAGGTGGCGACGCACAAGCGCAAAAAGCGTAGACGTGCCAACCGACACAAGAAAAAGTAGTTGTTCTAACTACTTTTTCCTTTTACATCCATACGTTCTTTGACATCCTAGCAATTCCAAAATTTATAATTCATCGGCAATCGCCGATACCCTATAATGTTTAATCCAGTATGGGTTATAATCCCATACCACAAAATCGATTCAGGTGAATAGAGAATTAATTGTAAGATCTAACACTGAAGCAGTCGATTTTGCCTTACTAAAAGATGGAAAACTTATTGAACTTCACAAGGATGAAGATGACAACAACTTTTCAGTAGGAGATATTTTTTTGGCCAAAATCAGAAAACCCGTTACGGGGCTAAACGCAGCCTTTGTCAACGTAGGATATGAGAAAGATGCTTTTCTGCATTATCATGACCTTGGCCCGCAGTTATCGTCCATGTTGAAATTCATCAAAAAGGTGAGAACAGGTAAGTTGAAAGACTACACCTTAAAGAATTTTCCATTTGAAAAAGATATTGACAAGAATGGCAGCATCAACGATGTAATCAAAGCCAATCAGTCACTTTTGGTACAAATCGTAAAAGAACCTATTTCCACAAAAGGTCCGCGTATAAGCTCCGAGCTTTCGATTGCAGGCCGTTATTTGGTTATGGTTCCTTTTTCGGAACGTGTATCCGTATCACAAAAAATCGGTACTAAAGAAGAAAAAGACAGACTTATCCGGTTGGTCAAAAGCATCAAACCTAAGGGTTTTGGTGTTATCATTCGTACCGTTGCAGAAGGCAAAAAAGTTGCTGAACTGGACAAAGATCTCCAGAATTTACTGACCAAATGGTCAGCCCTGTGCAAAAAATTACAACATGCACCGCATCCATCGAAAGTATTGATAGAGCTCAACAGAGCCTCATCTATTTTAAGGGATGTATTCAACGATTCATTTACCGGTATTCATGTAGATGATGGAACCCTTCACGATCAGATTAAGGATTATCTTCTTGAAATCGCACCTCAGAAAGCTTCCATTGTGAAGCACTATAACGGGTCTGCGCCTATTTTTGAAAAATTTGGTATTGAACGCCAAATCAAAACATCTTTTGGACGCACAGCATCCATGAGTAAAGGAGCTTACTTGGTTATTGAACATACCGAGGCCCTGCATGTCATAGATGTGAATAGCGGCAACCGTTCCAATAAAGCCAAAAATCAAGAAGATACCGCCTTGGAAGTCAATCTACTTGCAGCTTCTGAAATTGCAAGACAATTGCGCCTTCGTGATATGGGTGGAATCATCGTCGTTGACTTCATTGACATGACTCGAGGAGAGCATCGAAAAAAGCTTTTCGACCATCTTCGAGAAGAAATGAAGGACGATCGTGCCAAACACAAGATTTTGCCTCCTAGCAAATTCGGTCTGGTTCAAATTACCAGGCAACGTGTACGCCCCGAAATGAAAATCAAAACCAGTGAAGAAAACCCAAATGGGGGTAGCAATGAAGTGGAAGCACCAATTGTGATTATTGATAAAATCCAAGCAGATTTGGAACGAATCATTAAGAACAAACGAGGCGATAATGGTATCATCCTCAATTTGCATCCGTTCATCGCAGCCTATTTGACGAAAGGTATGCCTTCACCACGTTTTAAATGGTGGCTCGACCACCGTAAATGGATAAAAATTCAACCGCGAGATGCCTACACGTATCTCGAGTACCGGTTTAAAAACAAAGATGGGAAAACCATATATTGACAAAAAGCGACCTTCAAAAGGGGTCGCTTTTTTGTTTTTGTACATTTACCCATATGAAGGTCCGACAACATTTTACCGTAGCAGAAGCCACCCAAAAACTGCAAAGGTATTGTGCTTATCAAGAACGCTGTCACAAAGAAGTAAAAAGCAAACTTCAAGAAATGGGAATGATTCCGCTTGCCATAGACACCATAGTTACCCAATTGATTGAAGACAATTTTCTGAACGAAACACGCTTCGCAGAAATGTTTGTTCGCGGAAAGTTCAACCAGAAAAAATGGGGGAAGATTCGTCTCGTTCGGGAGTTGAAAGCTCGTGACATTTCCGAGTTCAACATTAACGCGGCATTGAAGCAAATCAATCCCTCCGATTATACGGCCACACTTGATGCATTAGCTCAAAAAAGGGTGGCACAACTACCTGCGATTCATCCCCAAAAAAAGCGTAAGAAATTGGCAGACTATCTCCTTTACCGCGGATGGGAATCCCATCTGGTTTTTGAAAAAGTAAACGAGCTGATTTAAGATTGTTGTTGTGCCGATAACTGATGCGTTCGTTTGATGGCTTCGCGGTTTTTCCAATCAATCCACTTTTGGCCTTTCCAACGGCGCATGATGTTATCAAAATAGCGCATAAACACGATGTTGTAAATGGCTTTTCCAAAGTTCTTCGGCCTACGCGCTATGGCACGCAAGCTCATGGAAAAACCTGGTGTGATATACTTCATATGATGCCAGTACCCTTCTGGAATATAAAGCACATTACCGTGTTCTAGTTCGGCGATAAAACCTTCTGCGTTTTTTAAAGCAGGCCACTTTTCCAAATTGGGGTTTGAAAAATCAATATCCTCACGTGTAATCAGCGAATGGGGCACTTTATACAAATGGGGTGTTTCGGATTGCGGAAAAAGAATACACTGTTTTTGTCCTTCGAAATGGAAGTGGAAGATGTTTGCCAAATCAATATCGTAGTGCATGAAGGTGTGGGAATTGCTTCCACCAAAAAAGAGCATGGGGAGGCCTTTCATCAAACGCAAACCAAAATCGGGATACTTAAAATCCTTTTGGAGTTTAGGCACCTCTTTTAACAAGTTCCATAAAAAGATGCGGTATTTCGTGGGC
>JBCBPD010000067.1:0-19231 GCA_039820925.1 Bacteroidota bacterium
CCCTTCAAACCATCGTTTGAAGGGTTGGATTAGGTATTTGATTCTTCGCGAAGGGTTTTTAAAGCACGATTGAGACTTCTTGCACTGACGCCCAAGTAATTGGCAATATCTCCTTTGGGTAGCACCTTTAAAAAATCGGGGTAAAGCTCACCCATCTTTTCAATATTCCTTTCCAGAGAATACGAAGTTTGAAAGGCATGGCGCGGTGCTTTGTATCGAACCTTATCGGCCAAGGATTCCAATATCAAGCGATTAAAAGTTAAATCCTCGTCCAGCAGCGTTTTAAATAGCTGATGTGGAATTTCCAAAATGGTCACGGACGTAACCGCTGAAACGGAACAGGTTGCGCCTCCTTTTTCAAAAAATTCCAATTCTCCGACCTCCATTCCTTCCGTCATAAATTCCTGAATGAAAGCTTTACCGTTCGCCTCGTTGATATAGCATTTCACAATGCCTTTGATAATGATGCCAACGTAAGGGTAACGATGGCCTTGGCCCATGATTTCTCCTTTGCGTTTATAGTCTGTCACCGAGACCTTTGTAGGTTGCTTCTCGAGAAGATTTTTCGCATAATCGAGTAATTTGGGATTGGTTCGAATCATTTTTTGAGCGGGACAAATGTCCTTTTTTCAGAGTAGGTGATACAGTTTCTTTGTGACTCAAATGTAGTGAATAATCATGGCGGTGATTTCATCTCGTAAGACGGTCCAAAGAAGTCAAAGAATGTATACCAAGACTTTTATTTCGGTATGTCTGGCATCTCTGCTGTTTTCCGCGAGCTTCAATATGCTTATTCCTGAATTGCCTGCCTATTTGACCAATATGGGCGGAGCGAAATATATCGGATTCATCATTGGATTATTTACGCTAACCGCTGGTTTTTCTCGTCCGTTCAGCGGAAAACTAACCGATACTTTAGGAAGACGTCCCGTTATGCTGTTTGGCGTAATCGTCTGTATTATTTGCGGAATGCTCTACACCATTTGGTTGACGGTATTTGGATTTTTGTTGCTTCGGCTTGTTCATGGGTTCTCCACAGGATTTACCCCTACGGCAACCTCTACGTATGTAGCTGATGTTACCCCTAGGGAGCGTTTGGGGGAAGCCATGGGTATTCAGGGTATCGCTTTTAGTATTGGATTGGCCATTGGCCCCGCCATTGGGAGTTTTGTCCGTTTGTATTTCGACTACGTTGGCCTTTTCCTAACGTCCTCTAGCATGGCCTTATTTTCAATGTTATTGCTTTGGCGTCTACCAGAAACCTTGGTTGAGAAAAAACCATTTTCCTTGGGAACACTCAAAATATCTCGAAAAGAAATCTTGAGTAAGGATGCGCTGCCCGCAGGAATCGTCACTTTATTTACCTATGTATCTTTAGGAGTAGTGTTGACTTTGATTCCCGATTGGAGCGGACATTTGGGTGTGGAAAACCGAGGAACCTTTTTCATCGTTTTCGCGCTGGCGTCGCTCTTGGTTCGTTTTGCTGCCGGTTCCTTTTCCGACAGGTATGGGAGAACTACGGTAATTTTTGTGGGGTTGTTAATGCTTTTGGCAACCAATATTTATTTGGGTGTAACCAGAACGCCTACAGGATTACTTTTTGCTGCTGCTTTGTATGGTTTTGCCGCAGGTAGTATTTCTCCAGCCCTAAATGCCTGGACCATTGATTTGAGTAAACCACAAGAAAAAGGCAGGGGCATGGCAACTATGTATATTGGTCTAGAAGCCGGAATCGGATTGGGCGCGTTACTTTCAGGATGGTATTATCAAGGCGAGATAGCCAAAATTCCAAATGTTTGGTTTGCTTGCGCGCTGACCACTACAGCAGGACTGTTTTTTGTTGTTTTTTATGCCAGAAAATATAGGAGGTTGAAGCACGAGGAGGAAGTCTAGTTTCTTAGATCGAGGTTAAAGGATGGAAATAATCCTCCAAAAAAGGCTATCTTCAAGAAAAAGACACTATGAAAATCAAGCTTTTATGGGTTTCAATGGTTACAGTCTTCCTAACGGTAGGTTGTTCTTCTTCTAAGTCTATTGAAACTTCATCCACCGAGAATATGCCGAATCCTTTTGCTGAGGGCGAAACATTGTTTTTTGTAGCCAAAGCCGCAAAACCCACGGTTACCAATGCATATGGGAATATTGCCGATTCCGGATTACTACCCATCGGAAGTAACGCCGGGGTATTGGACCTTAATGGTCAAGGGAATTTTCTTAAGATAAAGGGAGATTCCGTAATCTGCAGTTTGACTTATGCTGGCGAACGCCAATTGATATCAGGATACAACGAAATTGATAATGGGATTAATGTTGAAGATGTAATGCGGGATATGACTGTAAAATCCGATAAGGATAAGTATAAAGTCCAATTCAAAATGCGGGACAAACGCGAATCATATACCGTTCGAGGAGAAATTTATCCTGATGGAAAAGGCTATTTTCGAGTGAGAAGCACGCATCGTTTTCCCATTACATATACCGGATATGTAGAAGAACAAAACAACCTTAACCCATAAATAACAAATCCAATCCGTAACATTTAATAAGATTATGAAAATCACAGCGATGGGTTTGGTAGGGTTTACCACCTTTTTCCTTTTTATTTTGGTGCTTTTGTCAACACTTCCAGTAGGTTTTGGACTTATTTTCTTTCTAACCTTAATAGGGCAGGCACTAGTCATTTTTATGGTGTACAAAGTCCTTACAGACGATTTTAAGACAAACAAAACTTTTGAGGATTTCTATCAAGAATAGGAGGTGAATGCGTAATATTCGATGTTGTCATCGTATTTCATCGAATAACAGTCCTTGGGTAAAACAAATACCACAAAAACAGCGTTAGCGCAAAAAAAGTATTATGCGCCCCAATCGCTTAACCTTATCCCAATCAAGTCGTTTTGCCTTTTCCTTATTCCTATTATTCGCTCTAACCGTATGGTCTTGTAGCGGTGATGAAGACCTGCAGGAAGTTTTGCAACAACTCGAAGAAGAGGGAGCCTCAGAAGAAGAGCCCTCAGACCAAGATGAAGGTTCAGGAGATGAAGGTTCGGGAGAAGAGGGTTCTGACGAAGAAAATTCGGATGAAGAAAGTTCTGATGAATGTCCGAGTCAAGTATCGTTTTTCTTTGAAGAAAAAGACGGCTTGGTGTCTGTCGAATTCGAAGACAATGAGTTTGATTCCGATTGGGAATTGCGCAATGATGCTACTGGTACCTCTGGAGAGGGCTATCGGATATGGATTGGAAATCAAACCTTGGGCCAGCCAGGGAATGGCCTAGTCGTTTTTCCGATTGCCATTACCAAAACAGGTACGTACCGCTTCGTTTGGAATTCTTCCTTCCGTCAAGGAGACCAAGGTAGCGAGCACAACGATTCTTGGTTGCGTTTTGCAGACGCAGCAGATTTCTTCGGTTCAAAGAATGATGGCGCCAGCATTGTGTATCCTAAAGGAACCGGAAAAACACCAAATCCCGAAGGCAGTTCAGCTGACGGATGGTTTAAAATCTACCGTAGCGGAAACAACAACGACTTCAAATGGCAATCGTCTACTTCGGATAATGATGCCCATAACATCTTCGTGACCTTTGATACTCCAGGCATTTATACGATGGAGGTTTCAGCCCGTTCCAGTTTCCATGGCATCGACCGTTTCATGCTTTTTCATAGTGATATGTCCTTCAACGAAGCCCTAGGAGCAGCAGATACATTTAGTGTCAAAAAGACTTGCCCGTAAGTTTCTTTTGATTTCATCAATTTTTTTTAATCGTTTGTAGACCGAAACGAGGTTTCATACGTAAGTAAGGGGTATGTTTTGATGTCGAATCCAAACTGTATTTGGCTTTGATATCGTACCTAACACTGTATGAAACCACGAAACAAACTATTCCAAAGGATTTTATTTCCGTTGTTGTTCTTGTTTTTTTTAGGAACAACCTTTGGACAAACCCAGCTTTTTTCAGGCGACCTTACTGCTGGGGGGTACAGCGGTACAGCCGAATATCCCTTTGTCATTGTGGATGGCGATTCCATTCCAGATGGGTCCTTTTTGATGTACAAATCCAATGTAAATGCCCTGCTGCAAGAAAAAGATAGCTTCTTTTCCTTTTCCGGTGCGTTTGACAAAGGATATCCAACCGGATTTTGGAAGTTCCAATTTGGCGAGTTTTCATCCAATCAAGCCAGTCAAGTGGTCGGCTATCAATATCGCATCAATGTCAGCGGTGTGCAGCATGATGCGTTTGGAAATCTAGCCCAAGGAAAACCGGATGGTGATTGGACTTACAAAATTGCTGAAGTAGACAATTCGGAAGTAAGCGAAGTGCTCTTCAGTAGCCAAATTTCTTATGATAAAGGTGTTCCCCAGAAGAGTTTTCAAATCGAAAATGATTCCAGCTCGTTAGTTGGACGTTTTTTACGGAATGGTTTTGCCCATGATGTTTGGGTAGTCTATTCCGATACAGAAAGCGACCCTGCCGAAAATTGGTTTTTTACCAATGGACTTTTGGAAAAAATAGAAAAGACGACCGAATCTGGTAAGCAGACCTACCCCGTGTTTGGGTCCACTTTGCAACAGAATACTGAAATCGTATTGGACCAACGGTACCTTAAAGTATTGGAATGGTATCTATCCGCTCAGGACTCAGATATAAATCCGCAGGGAATGGCGATGTACCAGCTCTTGGAACAAAATGCCGCCCAGTATGCAAGTATTGATAGATTTTTCAATGATTTGGGCCAGTCAGCGTTCATGCCGCGATTCAAAGTGAAGGTGCCATATTATCCTTTGGATAGTGTGGAAACCACTCAGTTGCAGGAGGCAAAAAAATCATTCGCCGAAGCTAGCGCCATCAGCAATTCATTGTTGGATAATCCCCAATTGGATTTGCTGATTCGTTCCAATCCTGAAGCCCAATACTATTATAGTGTGGTGGAAAAGTTGCAACAAGATTTCATTTCCCCCTTAGCGTCTTTTTTGACATTCGAACAACTACAAATCTTGACGTTCTTGCCCAAGGATGAGTTGTATGGACAAATCTGGCCCAATGGACTTCCTGCAAAACAAATTCAATTGGAGGGTCAAAGTGAGGAATATGCTTCCTGGGAGTTTACCACAACTATTTCTTACGGACAGGAAGCAAGCAGAATGGATAATATAGCCCATATGGCTACTTATGCGAACCAAAGTTTGTCTTCCATCTCGGAAAAGCTTACCGAATGGCTTCGGGAGGAGATGAAGCAACAGCAATTTGTGGAATTGGATAAAGAGCTGGTAGCACAAACCAAACAATTGGAAGAGCGTATCGATAGCTTGAAATCAGCGGCTAGTATCAAAATGACCAATGCACTGAATGGTATTTTGTCTACAAAAGAAGAATCCCTGAAAGCTTATGCCAACATGGAGGCTTCTGATGACAAATTGGAATATGGCAAAACTGTTTTGCAATGTTTAAAGGATTTGAATCAGCTCACCGTGACTTTGGGCAATCTTTCAAAGCAGCAGCAAGCCATCACTGAAAAGTACCAAGACGCCGTATGGAATCCGTTCACGGCTACCATCATGGACGAAGAGGTCAAAAAACGCATTACAGCAGCTTATAGAAATGTAATTGTCCCTTATGTGTTGGAAAAAGTTGCCGCTCCTGTGTCTTGTGACCAGGCATTGGGTATCGTGCAATTGTTGGAAGATACCGAAAAACGTTTGTTCGAGCTGAGGGATGAGTCTACCTCGAAATTAGAACGTAAACTCCGCAGAGAACAAGACCCAGAAACGGTTTTGGCTTTGTTGGGCATTGTTTCACCTTTTAACACCGTGGAGCAATGAGAAAATTTTACAATACGCAATGGATTTGGTGTTTTCTTTTGTGTTCAACCTTGAGCATGAACCTCTTTGCACAGGAGGAAAACGTTTTACCAGAGGAAGCAGAATTCAAAGACCCCATTGGTCGGGTTTGGTTCAATACCTATGGTAACATTCGGATTTCAAAACGCTTGTTTTGGGATGCCCAAACCCATTTCCGTTTTGAAGAAACGGCGAATACGCCGTACATAGGCCAGATTGGACAGATTTACAACCGACATGCTATTGGATACATTTATTCCAAAAAGTTCAACGTAAGCTTGGGTGGTGTCTTGCGAATCAATTTCAATACTGATGAGGATTCGGAAGGCCGCAGCGTAGTCCCTGAATGGCGAATTTGGCATCAGTATCAGTATGCCATGCCTTTGGGAAGTACAATGTTTTACCACAGAATTCGAATTGAACACCGATGGACACAGGGTTTCGCTGAGAATAGTGAATATATTTTCCGTAATCGTTGGCGATATATGCTTCGCGCCAAGGTTCCTTTAAACAATTACAAGTTTGAACCCGGTACGTTTTATGTATCCCCGGAAGCGGAACTCATCATGCAAAGTGGTAAGCCTGTTGTGGCGAGTCCCATGGAAGACTTACGTTTGACAACCACAGTTGGATATATCATCAACCCAAGATTGACGGTTGCTGCCGGAATGATGTATTCCACTGGGCAATCACTGGACAATGGGGGAATTTACAAGCAAAATTGGACGATGCGCTTCCATATGTACTTCTCTCCTGACTTTAGAAAGGTTAAAAATAAGTTACCATCCATCCATTTTGATGATTAATCTCGTACATCATAATAGTTTTGTACATCATGAAGAAATCAAACCATCTCATAACCGCATATGCCATAGCACTAGTCGCTGTAATCATGGCCTTGTATTTTGGGCTACATTCCAAAGGGTTGAAGAACCAAATGGAAGAGGGACAAGCTGCTACACAGAAATTGGAATCTCGCTTGGCCATGCATGAGGCCTTATTGGAAGGAGATTCTTTGGTGATTCGTGGAGATTACGATAACGCTATTCGTTCCTATCAAGAAAGTGTTGTACCTGAAACGGAAAGTGATGGTGCCGCTTTAGAACTTCGTATGGCTTTTGCAAAAGCGTTTTTAGAGTTGAATTCAAGACCACGGGCAAATGATTCTAATCAGATTGCCGAAGTAGATACTACCATTGCGCCGGCTTTGGAACTGAGTGAAGCCGATATCAACCGAATGGATTCTTTAGGTTTTGCCATGGAAAAAATGCGCGCACAAGTCTCCAGACTCCAAAAACAACTTCGTAAAAAAGCGAACGGCCAATACCTCACCTTTACAACTAGCAAAGGAAGCCTAGTGCATTATGTGGGAGAGGTGAAAAACAAAAAAGCCAATGGCATCGGCGTAGCGCTTTTGAGCACAGGCAGTCGCTATGAGGGCCAATGGAAAAACAATCAACGCCACGGACAGGGAACTTTTTACTGGCCTGATGGTCAGTCCTATGAAGGTGCTTACGTTAACGACAAGCGCGAAGGAGAAGGAACCTACTATTGGCCCAATGGTGAAAAATATGTTGGTCAGTGGAAAGGAGATGAGCGTTTTGGTGAAGGTATTTTCTATGGCAAAGAGGGTGATGTTGTGGCAAGCGGTCTTTGGGAAGATGACCAATTGGTACAACAAACTGACAAACCCAGAAGAAAGCCCTAAGCACCCCTTTTGAAATTTACTATCTTCTCCAAGGAATAGCACAACCTTGGAGGACCATTTTCAAAATATACACCCTGTAGACCCAGCGGTCATTCCCTATATCGATTGCTACTACTTCCATACTTCCAACAATCCTGATTTAGAACGACGCCTTTTTTACTACCCCTCGTATCGTACCGCACTCAATGTCTACAAAAACGTCACAGTGCAGCTTGAGGCCACTGGTCGCGTGTATCAAAAATGTGATACGACACGTCTCGAAACCGTGTTTACCAATGCCATTGACCACGTAGGCTACGTTCATTTGGCAGGGGATTTTGATAAGATTGGAGTTCTTTTCAATCCATATGGTTTCAATGCTTTTTTACCTACTACGCTTGAAGACTTTTTAAAAGGAAGGAAAGTGATGCATTTCGGTGGGTTGGGAGCCGATTGGAATGAAAAAATTGAACAGGTCTTTGAAATAGATTCGGTTTCGAAGAAAAGAGATTTGTTGGATGGAATTTTCAAATCCCTTCTTCATAATACTATGGATGACAGGTTTTTTCAAGTGCTGCATCTGATAGAAAAACAAGATGGCAACATTCGGCTACATGAAATTTCTAAAGAATTGGGATTTCATCGCAAAACCATCACCCGTTGGTGCAACAAACACCTCGGAATGTCTTTCAGGGAATATTTAGGTATTGTCAAATTTCGAAGAACGCTTGAACGATTTGACGAAAATGAAGCCCAAAAACTCGTAGAGTTGGCCTACAAGAGCAATTATTACGACCAAGCCGATTTTATCAACCACTTTAAAAGTATGTCCTCCGCTACTCCGAAAAGGTTGTTCAAATCCTTAAAAAACATGGGGGCCAAGGTCTATTGGAATTACAGTTAGGGCAGCGATGTCCCAAAACACCAATTTTTTGAGAAGAATTTTGAACACCTTGGTTTAAAATTCGATGTTATGCGTATAGTATTGAGCTTTCTAGGGTGTTTGCTAATCGTATTTTCTGCCTGTACGGACGAGAAAATCAAAAACACCCCGAAACCGATTGTCAACAACTCAGAGATTGACAGTTTTGTTCGATTTAATTATGAACAAGGAACCTTCAATGGCGGAGTTTTGGTTGTTCAAAATGACAGTATTGTTTATAGAAAACTAATGGGCTGGCAAGATACTGCCCGACAAATTGCGCTGACTGATTCTTCGCGATTCTATATTGCTTCAGTTTCCAAACCTTTTACTGCTTTGGCCATCATGCAACTGGAAGAACAAGGAAAGTTGCGTTTTGAAGACCCTATTTCCAAGTATTTTCCCGACTTCGCAAGCTATACCGACAGCGTTAACCTTCGTCATTTGTTGACGCATACCTCGGGTATTCCAAATCATTACGATTTGGGAATGCAAGAAGAAGGAATGACCAATCAAGATGTGTTGGATGAAGTGAAAAAGCATCCTTTGCTATTCCAACCTGGCGAACGATATGCCTACAGTAACAGTGGTTACATTATGTTGGGCGTTATTATTGAAAAGCTTTCCGGACGTTCTTTAGATACTTATCTCAAAGAAGCGGTCTTCGAACCGCTAGGAATGAAGAATACCCAAGTACATGATGGTACCCAAACAGTTCCCAATAAGGTCATTGGGACGAGTAAGTTTGGTGAGCCCTATCCTTATCCGTTTTACACCACTGGAGCAGGAGGGATGTATTCAACCATTGATGATTTATATCTGTGGGAAAGGGCACTGCATGATACCACCATCATTTCATCGAAATCAATGGAAAGAGCGCATCAACAAACGCAATTACTGGACAGTACATATAGTGACTATGGCTTTGGATGGCATAATGCCCAGAATGACGAAAAGCAGACCATTAAAACCTTCCATACCGGTGGAGCGGCAGGTTACGGGAGTTTTGTGTTTCGTGATTTAGAAACCAAGAGCAGTGTTATTATCGTGTCAAGTTGCGGTAAGGCGTTTAACTTAGGTGCTTTTGCCAACGCCTTAACAGGTTTTCTCAAAGGAGATACCATTCAACACCCAAAAATTCCAATATCCATAGCGTTTAAGCGCAAAATGGATGCTACCAAACTGGACAATATTTATGAGGAATTGGAAACATTCAAAACCAACGACAAGTATCGCGTGAGCGAGAGTGATATCAATGATTTGGGGTATTACTATCTCGAAAGTGGTAATCCTGCTATAGCCAATGAAGTATTCCGGAAAAATACCCAATGGTATCCTGAATCTTGGAATGTCTTTGACAGCTATGGTGAATCTTTTGTTGCCCTAAATAAGTATGAAGAGGCCGAAGCAAATTATCGCAAAGCTTTAGAACTGCACCCCGAGGTTGAAGATATTGAAGCCGAAATAACCAAACTAAAGAAAACGTGGAATAAATAATAACTGCACCGTATTCCGAATTACTTCAACAGATTTAAGTGTATGATTTCATCAAAAAATGATTTCTTATAACTTTTCCCAATGGGAAGGGTAGAGGTTCCCATATGGACCATGTTCCCAGAAATGGAAGTGATTTTCTGCTTCGCTACCAAATAGGACTTATGAATCCGGATGAAGTCTTCCCCCAACAGGTTCTCAATGTTCTTTAAGGTCATCAAAACCATATGTTTTTCGTTTTCCAGATGGATGACAATGTAGTTTTGTAATGATTCTACATACAGAATCTTGTTGTTCCAAATCTTCTCGTAGGCCCCGTTCGATTTGACAAAAAACCATTTCCCTTCGATATCACTTTCTTCCTGTAAAACACTGATTGAATTTTGATAAGAAGACTTTGCCTTATGTATTGCTTTAAAAAATCTACCAAAAGTAATTGGTTTTAAAAGGTAGTCAATCACATCCAATTCGTATCCCTCCAAAGCATATTCGGAATACGCGGTGGTGATAATGACCATCGGACGGTTCAAGGTGTTTTTCAAATAATCGATACCATTGAGTATGGGCATCTGGATATCCAAAAAAATCAAATCCAGCGGACCACTTTCAGCGATTTTAGTAAGGCTGGTAGGATTTTCACCAGTACCTGCTACTTCCAGAAAGTCAATTTTTGAAGCATACTCGACCAAGCACTCTCGTGCCAAAGGTTCATCGTCAATAATTGCGCATCGCATCATGGTCTAAGCGATTTTAGCTTGCATTTGGTCAATGGTTTCCAATTGTACCTTCAACTTCACCGAGTACATTTGGTCTTCTTGCTTGATTTCCAGAAAATGTTTGTTGGGATAGCGCAGTTCCAATCGTCTTTCAACATTGATAAGGCCAATGCCTGAATTTTTAATTGGCTCTTGCGCTACTTGTAGCAAGGCTCTTGAGTTTGTAACGGAAAAATGCAATGTGTTTTCTTTCAGCTCAAAGGTTACGTTTATCCAGTTACGCTGGTTTTTAAAATGTGAAATATGCTTAAAAGCATTTTCCACGAAAGGAATCAGCAGAAAGGGTGCAATGCCATAGGAACCCATTCCGGTTTTGTCCAGATGAACCTGCAGGTCCAAGTTTCGCGTGTCATGCCGAAGCGTCTCTAGTTCGATGAAGTTTTCCAAGTACTCCACTTCTTTGGCAAGGGTAATCATGGGTTCATTGGAATGATAGAGTTGATAGCGCAACAATTCGGAAAACTTTGCCAAAGAATCCGAAGCCAAATCTTGGTTTTTATGAATCAATACAAAAATGGAGTTGATGGTATTGAATAAAAAATGAGGATTGAGTTGGGAACGCAAAAATTTGAGCTCCGTCTCCAGCTTTTCTTTCTCCACAAGCGTTTTGTGCTGCTCAGCAGCAATCCAATTTTTGGTAAGTTTGATGCTCATGGCCAAGGTCATGCTGGCCACAGTGGAGGATAAAGGACCACTTTTCCAAAGCTGGATATATTCTTCAGGTTTTACATAAAAGAGGGTTTCAAAAGAGATTCCCGTCACATAGGCATTTAGAAAATAACCCCCTGTTATACCAAAGGAAACCAGCAAGATAGTTGACAAAAACAGCGCAATGTATATGGGATATTTTCCTGGTTTTAAAAACCTAGGAATGAGATAATACAGGTTGATGTATACTCCAGCTGCCTGCAACAAAACGTACGAAGCGAACTTGATGGAATAGTTGGAAAAGAAAATATTGTTCATGGCATCCGTTGCGCTGCCAGAAGTAACAGCCCACCAGAAATAGTGATAGCAAAACCAAAAAACCAAGTGGTACAATTTGTATTGAACCACGAATCGCAGTAAGCGGCTGCCTATTTTTTGTAAATCCATCAGAATTCTAAATTACTTAAAACTTTCACGTTTACACTTTCAATAGCACTCGGATTGACCAACTGTTAAAAATACTTGACGAACGTCTTGGGTTGGAACTCATCCATAAAAACAAAGCTTACGTCACGGTAATCATGACTTAAATCAATCAGATTTCGAATTGTTGGGATTCTCCTTTTCATTCGTGGTCTAAACCGAAACCATGCGATGTTCAAAGTTGCTATTGTTGATGTTATTTCTTTCTACAGGGCTAGCATCAGCACAACGGGCGATAATCTTTCAAGTGGATGTTCAAGACATTCCAAGTTTTTCACAAGACAGTGTGTTATCCATAGGACTTCGTGGTAGCATCGCTCCACTAACTTGGGTCTTGGATACGAGCTTACGTCCTTCAAAAGAACCCGGTATCTATGAAGCGACAGTAACCTTTGACAGTGAAGCTCCTTCCGAACTCTATTTCAAATTTGTGCTCAATCAAGTAGAATGGGAGGGTGGGGACGCCCGCCTACTAAAACTGACAGAATCAGTTCAGGAAGCCAAACCGTATCGTTTTCGCTATGTAAAACCCATGCAGAATCCGTTTGAACGTTTTATTGGCGAATGGACATTACAAGAGGATTTATGGCTTTCTGGAGAAACGGAATCCAAAATGGACACACTCTATTTGCCTAATCATCATACCCTTTGTTCTGCTAACAACACGCCCAGCAGCTTACAGTGGGTGGTTGAGGCACCCAGCGCAAGGGGTCATGCGCTTTGGACCTATAACCCGAGTACGAAGAAAGTAGTGATGCAGTCAAGTTTTTATCCCTATCGTATTGGTTTGGGGGAAGGGACAATAGACGCTCAAGGAAACGTATTTCTTACCATGCGTTTTACAGGAAGCGAACCCGAAGGAACCTACCGAAAGTACAGCTATGTGTGGCTCAACCAAGACACCTATGAACTAAAATCCTATCAATATGATTCCAACAATCAACCCACTGGTAACTTTTATGGGGGAACTTTTATCCGTATTCCAAATGAGAAGTAACCCTTTATCCATACTCGCAATAGTGCTCTATTGTTGGTTGAATCCGATTCATGGTCAAGAAGCGCAACCCGAATGGAAACAAGAAATACAAGACGCTATTGACGAAACCAATAGCGCCGTGCGAGAAGCATTTTTGAAAGGCGACTTGGCCACCATCTCAAAATACCATCATCCTGACGTGACCAAAGCATTGGCTTTTGACAACATCGTAAATAATCGTGAGGAGGCAATTGAAGGGCTGCGCCAGACGATGTCCCAATTTGATATGGAGTTTATGGATGACAGAAAAACCGAAAAAATCCATATCCGAAAAGATATGGTAATGATGCAGGCTCAGTTTGCATTGAAACTTACCCCAAAAAATGGCGATTCCTCTTTTGTGTATCGTGGTCGCACCCTCTTGGTTTATGTTCCTTGCCCTGAGAGTCCAACGGGTTGGGGGACATTGCATGAAATGATTCAACCTGGCCAATAAATGAAAACGCTTAGTATGGGAAAAATCAATCTTATTTTGTGGCTCTTCTTTGGTCTGGTAGTAAAGGCACAGGAGAAGGATATAGCTCAAATCACCATTCAGAGTCAGCGTTTCGCCAAAGCACTGCTGACAGAAGACGTAAAAGCACTTTCCAGCTTTTTTGATGAGGACTCTGCAATTCTTCCAGAATACCATCCCGCTTTACGCGGAAACAACCTAATTCTTGCCTACTACAAAACGCTATTTGAACATATTGATAGTAACTCGTATGAACGAAAACCTTTTGAAATCCAGAAGGTGGGGGACCTGTACATTGAACTTGGCCAATTTGCGCATCAATACAAAACACCTGAAGGAACTACATTCGATTACGCGGGGAAGTATACTACCTACTGGAAAATGAAAGCGGGTAAACCCTATGTGTGGGCTTTTATTTGGGGGGCTTCGTCGTATGTCGAAAAGGAGAAAATAGACTTCGTACAGATTATCACAGCACCCCAAGAAACGATTTTACCACGGTCGAAATGGGAAAAAGCTATCGAAGAACAACGTAAGAAGGCGTATGATGCCGTGTTGCATGAAGACCTAACGAAACAAATGACAAGCTATAGCGAGGATGCCGTTTACATGACGTACTACGACCCTCCCTTTAAAGGAAAAGCAGCTATCCGGGATTATTTTGAATCCCACTACAATCCCGCGGTCAAACGGGATTCGCTAATGACCAGACTAACCCATGTTGAACCCATGGGGGAATATGCCCTGCGTTTTGGTGAGTATTATGTGGAATGGGTTTATGAGGGTGAGCGGTCCTTTATTGAAGGCAAAGGACTTACGCTGTACAAACGCCTGCCTAATGATTCCATTAAAATCTATCGGCAAATGATTAATCATAGCATGGCGCCCACTTTAGTGAAAGATAAGGACAGTACAGCAGTAACAAGACTTTTAAAACATTTGGATAACCAACAGCTTTCGGTACAGGACTATCTTGAGGTATATGCGGACAAAGACCTTGTTGTTCATCCCCCAGGCCAGGCAGCAATTCATGGAAAAGAAGCTTTTATCGCACATCTTATAGAAGAACGTCAAAAAGGCAGCGTTCAAATTACCCATAGTCCTCTTGAAATAGAAAGAGAAGGAGATAGGATTGTGGTAAAGGGATATTCAGAAGGAATTTTTTCACCCAAAGGGAGTGAAGCGCAATATCCTTTTAAAACCAAAAATCAGATGCTTCTCGTCAAGGATGAAGCCCTCGAATGGAAAATTCAAGAGCTGTCTTGGCAGATGGATTAAGGAAGGGGCTTAAATTCTTTTGTATAAGGCAATTTTGTCTCCTAGGTTATTGTAAACTTCCAAATTCTTTTCGCCAACAAACTTGACAATTGACTTGGTAGTGCTTCCGTCAGCTCTTGTGCTAGTTATGATATCTTGTTCAAAAACATAGTCGCAAGCATATTCCTCAATCAGGATACAGCTGCTCTCTACTATATCATAACGCTCATGGTAGCACTGGCCATTGCTTCTAAAAGTTGCGTTGATTTTCTTTTCACACTGGGTTAACGGTAAAAGACTGCCATCCTGAGCATATAGTTCCACCAAATACCATGTACCTAAAATAGAACCAGAGTTTCCCGAAGCCGCATCGATAGTGTTGGACGGGATAGGAGCGAAGGTGTCATTGGACAATTCGTCTTTTGTGCAGGTGATGGTACTCAGGACAATACCGAAAAGAGCCCATAGGATTCAATGAGGTAGACAGGTTTTCATACCACAAGCTAGAATCAAAAAGACAAAGAAGTTTCTATGCCTACATGGATTGACAAAAATTCGATGAAATCAGGGGAATAAAAGGTTTATCCTCCAAGAATATCGTTTACATTTTTCTTATAAAGTTCGCCAATCGGAATTTCGATGTCTCCTATTTCAATATCCAATGCCGTGTAGGCGGTTATTTTATCTCGATTCACCAAATAGCTTCGATGCGTTCGTAAAAAGCGGGCATCCAACAAATCCTGAAAGGCTGAAATGCCATACTTGGCTACATGTCTTGTATCCGTAGTGTGAATTTTAACATAATCCTTAAGACTTTCCACGTATATGATGTCGTTCAAATGTATTTTGACTTGCTTACGGTCGATACGTACAAAAATGAATTCATCTCTGGTTTCTTTTGGTGTTTCAGTGGGAACAGTCTTTGTTTGTTGACCCTCAAACTTTTCCAAACTTTTCAAGAAACGCGCAAAACTTATCGGTTTCAGCAAGTAATCCACCGCATCCAATTCGAAACCTTCCACCGCGTAGTCACGATATGCGGTCGTAAAAATGACTTTTGGTTTGTTTGCTAGGTTTTTGAAGAAGTCCATTCCCTTTAAAACAGGCATTTCAATATCTAGAAACATCAAATCCACTTGATATTCCTTTAGGACCTGATTGGCTTCAATAGCGCTGGCACAACTGGCTACCAATTCATAGTTATGCAGTTGCGATAGATGGTTGGTTAACAATCGCCGAGCCAATTCCTCATCATCAACAATAATGCATTTATACGCCATGGGTTGGAATATTTAGTTGAACCCGATATTGGTTTTCCTGGTCATCAATCTTTAGGGAATAGGCATTTGGATATAGTAAATTCAACTGTTTGGTCACATTTTCCAATCCTAAGGACTCTCCTTCAGTCTTTATCTCTTCAGCACTGCTTATTGGGGGTTTCGTATTGGTTATTTCAAAAGCAATAGTATTTGCATCCGCTTGAAGGTTAAGGTAAACGGTTGCTATATTTAATTCTTGACTCACGCCATGCTTGAAGGCGTTTTCAATAAACGTCAAGAGAAGCAGGGGTGCAATTTTCACAGGCTGGTCAATGGAATGCTCGAAAACAATGTCAACACGATTTCCATAGCGTATTTTCTCCAAACCCAAATAGTTTTCAATCATTGTGATTTCTTTATCCAAGGCTACAAAATCCGCCTTGCATCGGTATAGGATGTAATCCAAAATTTCGGATAAGCGCTCAATGACCTCAGGTGTTTTTTTTGATTGTTCCACGGCCAAGGCATAGAGGTTATTAAGGGTATTGAACAGAAAATGGGGATTTAGCTGATTTTTCAGCGCACTAAGTTCCGCAATGCGTTTCTGCTCACGCAACTCCATGATGTTCTTTTGGTTTTTGTACATCCTATAGGCGAAAATGAGTGCCGCAGGAGAAACAAACAAGACCATCTTACTAACGATAAGATTCAAATCCAAGAAACGTTCGAGAAGCGAACGCTTTGCGTAGGTTTTTGCAAGCTCATTGTAGATATGGAAATACACTACATCGAAAAAATACTTCCGCAAAAGCATATATGCCAAGAATAGCGCCAATAACAAAAACAAAGTCAAAAGTCCGAAAGCGAGGTACTTCTTCTTATTGAGGAATTTGGGAATAAGGAAATCCAGCAGTACGTAAGCTACTATCATTTGTGGAACCATTAAGGTCAGCGTGCTCTGAATAAGATGCGTATAATCCTTGAAGAACACCATGCTGGAAGTAATCATGAAATACGAGAAAATACCTATCCAAAAGAACAAGTGTCTTGCAATTCGCGATGTAAACCAGGTTCGCATATACTAAGTGCCAAACCTCAAAAATAAGCGCTTTCCTTTTGCCTCAACCAAATGTCGACGGACAGGAACTAAAAAAAGACCAGCGCTTGATTTTCAGCGACCAACCCTAAAATGGGGTTCGGTAGACCAGATTCAAGCCTTCGTCTATTTTTCAAAATACCAGTTTACCTGAAAACTAGGTTTGTGATGAACTTTAAAACAACATCATGAAATTCTTTATCACATCACCTCTGATTTTCTTAACGCTTCTATGTTCGCAGTTTACCACTGCTCAAGCATCGGACTATGCAATGGTCGAAAACACCTTAAACAGTTATTTGAATGGGGATACCCAAAAAGACTACGAAACCTTGGAAAAAGCATTTCATCCGCAAGCGGACATGAAATACGTTTCTTCAAAATCGGGCTACCAAGTATACAATGCCTTGGAAGTATTCGCCGCTGAAAAGGGTAGGGCACCTGAAAAAAATAGAAGCAACCATATTGCTTACATCAGCATTACGGGAAAAGCAGCCCATGCAAAACTTGAAATCACCTATCCCGAAAACACAGTGGTGGACTACGTGAACCTGCTCAAAATCGAAGGACAATGGAAAATCGTCAACAAGATTTTTTCACGTAAGCCGAAACAGTAACGCATCCTTATCCAACCCTTATGAAAACTCTACTTTTCGCAAGCCTTTGTTTTGCGAGCCTATTCCTTAATGCCCAAAAAAAATTGGAGATTCAGTTTTTGGAGCAATCCATTTCCGTAGATGGGAAACTGGATGAAACCGTTTGGGCATCTTTGCCAGGCTATTCCAACTTCTACAACTATCTCCCAACCGATAAAGGATTGGCCCAAAACCAAACCGAATTCAAATTGTTTCATAACGGAGAGTTTCTCTTTGTATCAGCTGTCTATCAAGATACTACTAGTACCGTTCAGTTGAGTTCTTTAAAGCGGGATGATATAGGCAATACAGTGGCGGAAAGCGAAACGTTTGTTTTTATCATGGACACGCAGCTTCAGCAACAAAGTGCCTACTATTTTGCTGTGAACATGGGCGGGGCGCAGGTAGATGGTTTGGTGGAACGCATTAACGATGGGTTCAGCCTTAGCTCCAATTGGAACACGGTTTGGAAGGCCGCAACTTCAGTGGATGGAACCCGTAAGCAATATGAGTTGGCGATTCCGCTCAAGAATCTAAGCTTTAACCAAAACAATAATGCAATTGCCTTGCAGGTATATGTTCGGGATATCAAGAATAACTCATGGACGATTTTCACAGACTTGAGTCGAAACTATCGGCTTTTTGATTTGCGTTTTGCACAGTCTTTTGCCATTGACAACTTACCCAAAACGACTGCTGCGCGCTTTGCGGTTACTCCTTCCATCACGGTAAACCATCAAGAAGATGTTGTTGAGAATGCTCGGGAAACTACTTTTATCCCCAGTTTGGATGTGCAATATAACCTGAGTTCTTCCTTAAAACTGGACGCCACGGTGAATCCAGACTTTTCTCAAATTGATGTGGACCAACAAGTAACCAACTTGACCCGTTTCTCGATTTTCTTTCCAGAACAACGCAACTTTTTTCTCGAAAACGCCGATTTGTTCTCCAATTTAGGCCAAGCGGATGTCAATCCATTTTACTCCCGACGGATTGGTGCGACAAGCGATATGCAGTTTGGTTTGAAACTATCTGGTAATGTGACCCCAAAAACAAGAATTGGATTGCTCAATGCCCAAACGGAAGCTGACGAAGACAATGCAGCACAGAACTACGGGGTTTTAGTGGGTGAACAACAGCTTTCGAAGCGCTTTGTGACAACAGGTTTTTTGGTCAACCGCCAAGCGACAGATGGGTTTGCATTTCAAAATGATTACAACCGTGTCACCGGTTTAAACTTGAATTATAAATCGTTGAACCGCAAATGGACGGGGGTAGCGAACGTGGCGAGTAGCTTCACCTCGGGAGAATCTGGAGACAACCTTTTTTTCAATACCGGACTTTTTTACAATGTTAGGGGAACGGCACTGAGTGCTTCTGTGCGTCAGGTGCAAAGAAATTACCTAGCAGAGGTGGGATTCACCCCACGATTATTCAACTTTGATGCTGAAGCAGATGTTACTGTCCGCGAAGGATACACGCAAACCAGTTTTGAAGGTGTTTTGACAAAGTTTCCTGAAAATGGAAGAAACATCAATGCCTACCGCTACTTTTTTGGAACCAATGATACCTTTTGGGATGAAGACGGAAAATTGCAGCAGTCGACCTCTTTCTATAACACCGCTGAGAAAGAATTAAATATCAA
>JBCBPD010000068.1:0-19192 GCA_039820925.1 Bacteroidota bacterium
AAATTATGGGAAAAGACAGTTTGATTCGATTCCGAACCAAAAGCACGACTTCTATCAAAAAGCCACGAAATTAGACTTTAAAATGGCTTTTGGTTAAACAGAAAACTACGAAAACGTTTGCGAAAGCGGCTGATTGTAAATTACTTATTATCCCATTCTTTTTTTTGATAAAGTTTCCTAGTTTTGGTTTCTTAATTTTTTGAATGACATCAAATATCAAAAAAATAGGCGTGTTTACTTCCGGAGGGGATTCTCCCGGAATGAACGCTGCAATTCGTTCCGTAGTGCGTACTTGTGCGTACCTGAAGATAGATTGTGTAGGGATTTACAGAGGCTATCAAGGAATGATTGAAGGAGACTTCAAACCTATGGACGCGCGTAGCGTGAACAACATTATCAATAAAGGAGGAACCATACTCAAATCGGCTCGCTGTGATGAGTTTCGCACCCCGCAAGGAAGACAGCTTGCTTACGACCAATTAGTAAAGGAAGGTATTGACGCTTTGGTGGTCATTGGAGGTAATGGAAGTTTTGCTGGAGCATTGGTATTCAATGAAGAATTCAACTTCCCTGTGATGGGGATTCCTGGAACGATTGACAACGATATTCTAGGCTCATCGTTTACCATTGGTTTCGATACGGCAATTAACACCGTAGTAGGCGTGATTGACAAGATTCGTGACACCGCAAGTTCACACAATCGACTGTTCTTCGTAGAGGTAATGGGGCGAGATGTAGGACACATTGCCTTGAATGCTGGCGTTGGTGCTGGTGCCGAGGAAATATTGATTCCAGAGCAGAATCTCGGTCTTGAAAGACTTTTGGATTCCTTGAAGCGTAGTAAAAAGTCTGGAAAATCATCCAGTATCGTAATTGTCGCGGAAGGGGACAAAATAGGTAAAAACGTTTTCGAGCTGAAGGAATATGTGGAAGAGCACTTGCCCATTTATGATGTGCGGGTTTCTGTGTTGGGACACATGCAACGAGGAGGCAACCCCACTTGTTTTGACCGCGTACTCGCCAGTAGAATGGGGGTGAAAGCTGTAGAAAGTCTTCTGGAAGGCAAATCAAATTATATGGTAGGTATCCGTGATAACAAACTTATCCTAACACCTATCAGTGAAGCGATTAAAGCACATACTGAAATTGATGAAGAGCTCATCAAAGTTTCAGATATCATGACAACTTAATAAAATCAAATACTAGAAAATGTCAAATTTAAAAATCGGAATAAACGGTTTTGGACGAATCGGAAGATTGGTTTTCAGAGCCAGCGTAAAACGTGACAACGTTGATGTTGTTGCCATCAATGACTTGTTGGATGTGGAACACCTTGCCTACCTATTGGAGTACGATTCCGTACATGGTAGATTCGATGGAACGGTTGAAGTAAAAGACGGACACTTGGTCGTAAACGGAAAAACCATCCGAATTACTGCTGAAAGAGACCCTAAGAATTTAAAATGGGATGAGGCTGGTGCAGATATCGTAGCCGAATGTACAGGTATCTTCACCACTTTGGAAACCGCGCAATACCACATTGATGGTGGTGCGAAGAAAGTTGTAATTTCTGCTCCTTCCAAAGATGCTCCGATGTTTGTGATGGGCGTTAACCACGACAAGGTGACTGCAGACGATAAAATCGTTTCCAATGCAAGTTGTACTACCAACTGTTTGGCACCGATGGCAAAGGTTTTGAACGATAACTTTGGAATCGAAGAAGGTTTGATGACCACAGTGCATGCGACTACAGCTACCCAAATGACGGTGGATGGTCCTTCCAAAAAAGATTACCGCGGTGGACGAAGTGCATTGTTGAATATTATTCCGGCATCTACGGGGGCAGCAAAAGCTGTAACCAAGGTGATTCCTGAATTACTAGGAAAACTGACTGGGATGGCGTTCCGTGTACCAACTGCTGATGTTTCCGTTGTGGATTTGACAGTACGTTTGGAAAAGGAAACTTCTTATGAAGAAATCAAGAAAGCATTCAAAGCAGCTTCTGTAGGACCTTTAGCAGGAATTTTAGGATATACTGACGAGCCAGTGGTATCCCAAGACTTCGTAAGCGATACGCGAACCAGTATTTTTGATGCTGGTGCTGGGATTGAGTTGAATTCCAAATTCTTCAAGATTATTTCTTGGTACGATAACGAGATGGGCTACTCCAACAAATTGGTGGACTTGGCCGAGCACGTTGCTTCTTTATAAGTAGAAACAACCCTTAATAATATACCCCGGTCTTGATAAGGTCGGGGTTTTCAACCTAACAACCATACCGTATGATACTGATAGTGGATAGTGGTGCAACCAAATCCGATTGGATTGCACTCGACAACAATGGAGACCAACTCTTTTTGACGCAAACTTTGGGGCTAAGTCCTGAAGTTTTGACACGCGAAGTTATTGAGGACCGTTTGGCCAATAATTTTGAACTCTCCAAGAACAAAGAATCAGTAGAGCAGTTGTACTTCTACGGCGCAGGGTGCGGAACGGATAGGATGAAGAATTTTTTAAAAGAGATTTTTAAGGATTTCTTTCCAAATGCCAAGGCTGAAGTCCGTGAAGATACTTTTGCGGCTATTTATTCTACCACTAAAATTGGCCATCAAGGTATTGTATGTATTCTGGGAACGGGTTCCAATTGTAGTTATTATGACGGGCACCAGCTTTTTCAGAAAGTAACTTCCTTAGGCTACATTTTGATGGATGACGGCAGCGGCAACTTCTTTGGCCGAAAGCTTTTACGGGATTACTATTTCCATAAAATGCCACAAGATTTGGGCATCCGTTTTGCAAAGGAATATGATTTGGATGCTGATGTCATTAAAGAGCATCTTTACAAACAGCCTAACCCAAATACGTATTTAGCCACCTTTGCGCGTTTTATTATCGAAAACAAAGAGCACCCATACTGTCGCGGGGTTATTGACAAAGGATTACAGCAGTTCGTCAATAACTACATTATGCAATTTGAACTCTCTACGAAGGTACCTATCAGCTTTGTGGGTAGCATCGCCCACTTTCTGAGAGATGAGCTTGCCACCGTTCTAGAGCGTAATGATTTGATTTTGGGTGTAATTCGACAACGTCCCATAGAAGGACTGGTCGAATTCCATAAGAATACTATTTAATAGCAATCATTGAGATTTCCACGTTCATGAACTTGGGAAGATTAGCTACTTCTACCGTTTCTCTGGCGGGCGCTTCGTCTTCGTCAAAATAAGAACCATAGACCTCGTTCACTTCAGCGAATTGATGCATGTCCTTAAGGAAAATGGTGGTCTTTACCACGTTTTCAAAACCCATTCCTGCTTCTTCCAAAATAGCCTTTAGATTTTTCATGGCCTGTTTTGTTTCAGATTTGATATCTGTATCAAGCAAGGTATTCGTCTCGGGGTCAATGGCAATTTGCCCTGAAGTATATAAGGTATTCCCTACAAGCACCGCCTGATTGTATGGCCCTACGGGTGCTGCCGCTTTTGAAGTTTTGATAATCTTTTTCATGATAGTGTATTTAAGATGCGTTAACGTCGACTGGTGAAGGGTTGACTTCGATTCTCCCATTTAAGGTCGCTCAGGATGGAGCTCTTTATCCCAATAAAAAAGTACCACCGTTCAAAACGACCGAATGGAGTCCAATCAAAACTCAACCGGAAACTATCCAAATCTCGGTCGAAAGTAAATCGGGTATCTGCGAAGCCTTTGTTTTTGATATCATAGCCCGAATTGAACCCCACCTTCCATTTGGGTGTGAGTTCAAGGTTACCGCTGAACATGAGTGAGTGATTCGTGATTTCGCGTTGGCGGTTGCTATTATTATAGGTTGCGACGTAAGTGAAACGCGCATCCCAAGGCAGTTTGTTTCGAAAAGGTTGGTTTTCACGAGCTTCTTCTTCACCTCGCTGCTGGAAAAAGTTGTCCTGATTGGCTAAATTGTTTAATTCAAAAGGATTGTCACCATAGTTTGGGTCTTGTTCTTCTTCATTAGAGTCACGGTTTTTACGTGCCCCTTTCTTGAATATTTCACTGTTCAAAGAAAAACCAGTATTCAGTCGTGCCGAGGTCAAACGTAAGAGTCCACCGCCATTATTTACATTAAAAGTATTGATACGTCTACCGTTGTTGTCGATGGCATAGGGGTCTAGCGTAGCTGCAAAATTGATGGGAACCTTTGGAATAATTTCCGTTGCTCCATTCAAACTGATGGGACTTAACTTCAAAGAGTCCGCTTCAAAGTTGTAACTGGCCGACATGGTGAGGTTGCTCAGTATTTTCACCTTTCTCGGTTCCAGAGCTGTACTGTCTTTGTCCCTGACTTTCGCCTCCAAGGTGTTTTGCAAAGAGAAATTCAAGGAGCTGCTTTTGGTTAAAGAAGGCCGTCCGTACAAACTGGTTTCAAAAGGGGTGTATTGCACATCTTCTCCATCCCCATCAACATAACTGTCGTAGAATTGTTCAAAACTTGGTGCATAGCCGTAGCTGATAGAGGGGCGCATCACATGGCGAATCGCCTGAATTTTTTTGTCTTCCCCAAAATTGAAGGTTCCGTAGAGCGTAGTACCCACACTGACCCCTAAATTGTAGCGATTAAAGCGTTCAAATCCGGCTATGGTATCTGTTTCTACTTCTTCTGTATTCTCGTTGAATCGTCTTCGGATGGTTTCAAAGGCCCAAACATCTTCATACGTTCCAGAGGTCGTAACGCTGAAGTATTTGGCCACCTTAAAGTTTGTAGAAATTGGAATACGGTGACGCGCTCCGATTCTCGAATTGTCAAACATTCCCTCAGCGAAAAAGTTTTCTTCTGCAGTGGTTAAGGTGTGCTGTGCGTTGGCATCGTACTGAAAGTTGACATTTTGTATAATCCCTTTTTTGAGTCCATCCCGTTCTGCAAAAGGGAAAATACGCTCCATACTGGCTTGAAACGTAGGTAAAGACATCACAATTTCTTGGGTTCTCGAGTTTTGGGTATGTGTCAGGGTCAAACTCGTATTAACCGATGGATAGGCCGGGAAGGTTTTGCTATAACTTATAGAAGAAGCAAAGGTGTTGGTTTGCACATCATTCCGGTTTCGTTGGTTCAAGGAATTGGAAAAGAACTCACTACTCCCTAGGTTAACCGATGCGGAAAACCTGGAATTAGGACTTGCTTTCGCGTCTTGCGTATGCCGTATTTGAATGTTGTAGTTTGTCGTTCGACTAAAGTCACTGAACCCCTTCTGACTTTGTATCAGGTTTTCAAAACTAAAGTTGATGTTTCCCTTAAACCGATAGCGTTTCGTATAAATGGACTGACCCCGAAACCCATAACTTCCGTTGGTATAATAATCTCCGGTGACACTCAGGTCAACATAATCACTAAACGGAAAGTAATACCCCCCATTCTGGATAAAATAACCACGCTGTGGGTCATTTCCGAAGGTCGGGAAAATCAAACCAGCCGCACGACCTTGACCCAATGGAAAATACGCAAAGGGCAAGGCGATAGGAGTGGGGACATCAACAATATACATATTGCTAAATCCAGCAATAATTTTCTTTTTGGGCACGAACTTCGCCCTCCGAATCCGGATGTAATAATCGGGGTCAACCGTATCTTTCGAAGTGGTGAGTTTACCTTCACTCAAGAAGTAAACGGAATCATTTTCTTTTTTGGTGAGTTCGGCGTATACCTTCATGGCATCGCTACCAAAAGAACTCAAGCCAGCTTGTTGTTCGGTTCTGGAATTCCAAATCAATGCCTTTTTCGTATCGAAATTGAATCGAATCGAATCCGGCCGTACCTCGTTGCCCCCTTGTTTGAAATAGGGAAATTGACTATACACTCCAGTCGAATCCTTAATTCTACCGGCATAGACCTCGTTTTTCACATAATCCATGACGATAATACCCGCCTTTAGCTCGGTATCTTGATAGTAAATCTCTGCCTCGTCATAGAGGTATATTTTGTTTTCATTTTGACTCAGACGAACATAATCCTTAGCCTTATACTTGATTTTATCGAGGAGTGCAGCATCACTTTGTGGTGTGGAATCCAGTTGAATAGAGTCCGTTTGAATGCTATCATTCAGGATATTGGCGGGTATCAGGGGAGCCGTAATGCTATCGTTGAAGGCCTTTATCGGGAGGGGTTTGATTTGGTCTTCTTGAGCGATGCCTATGTTCATTAAGCCTAGAAGAACAAATAGGAGCAGGTAAAACGGTTTGTTTGATTGCAACGTGATAAATCCTATTTTTGTGGCAGTTTGGCTCAGTTTTTGGGCTCAAACTTACATATATTTTTTCTTCCGTTGCCTTGGGATTACGATATTTTTAACCCTAACGGAATGCTAAAAATCGAGAGTTCTTATGATGACAATGCGGCTTTTATTTCTCCTTTTTCTGTTTTCCTCAACCGCGCTTTTTTCTAATCACAAAAACAATACCGGGAATCCTCCCAAAGAAAAGTTTATCGTGGTTTTGGATGCGGGGCATGGTGGACACGACCCTGGAAATTTGGGGAATGGGTATCTGGAAAAGAATATCGCCCTAAAAATTGTCCTGCAAGCGGGCAAGGAGCTGGAAAAGAACCCCAACATTAAGGTAATATACACGAGAAAAGACGATACGTTTGTCGACTTATTCGTTCGAGGCAAAATTGCGAATGAGGCAAAAGCTGACTTGTTTGTGTCGGTACACTGCGATTCGCATACCTCAAACGCCTACGGAGCGGGGACTTTTGTCATGGGGTTACACAAAAACAAGCAAAATTTTGACGTAGCCAAAAAAGAGAACTCCGTAATCTACTTGGAAAGCGACTATCAACAGCGTTATGCGCAATATGACATCAACTCTCCCGAGTCAGTAATCGGTCTTACCATAATGCAAGAAGAGTTTTTGCAGCAGAGTATCCTTTTGGGAAAAAAACTTCAGGATGTATTCACCAAACGGCTGAATCGTAAGGACCGAAAAGTCAAACAAGCCGGGTTTATCGTGTTGCATCAGACTTTTATGCCCAGCGTTTTGGTCGAAACCGGTTTCTTGACCAACAAAGATGAAGGAAGCTATTTGAATTCCAGCAAAGGACAATCGGAAATGGGAAAAGCCATCGCAGATGCTGTACTAGCCTATAAGGCTGATGTGGATAAAGGATTGACGGCCGCGGACCTCCAACAGATTCCAGATGCGCCAGAGGAAGCTCCTGAGGAAGTAGTGGAAGAAACTAAGGAGGAAATTAAAAAAGAAGTAACCCCTGCGGTTGTAGAAGTGACCAAACCCAAGGAGAAGGACCCTGAGCCGGTTAAGGAAACCCCAGTAGTTCAAAAAGACCCAGAGCCCAAAAAAGAGGTAGTAGCCCCCGCCAGTGACGTAGTATTTAAAGTACAGCTTGTGGCTAGTGGACGGGACATTCCCTTAACCCCTGAAAATTTCAATGGATTAAACCAGCTTTCGAAAGAGCCTTTCAAAAATTTGTTTCGCTACATGTATGGTAATGCCACTTCATATGATATGGCACAACAGCTCAAAGCGGAAGCCAGTACCAAAGGATATACTTCGGCGTATATCGTCGCTTATCGCAATGGGACGCGAATTCCAGTAACAAATGCGTTAAAATAGCGTTTGTATTAGGGAAAACCTTTGAGAAAATTATTCCTAATTTTGTTAGGAACCGAAAACGAATCTTTTGAAACTGACCAGAGAAATCAAAACCGGTATTATCGTCTTAACAGGTATCGTGGCCTTTGTTTTTGGCTTGAGCTACCTAAAGTCCTCACCTTTTTTTGAAGATTCCAAGACTTTTTACGCAGTGTACAATCATGTGGGTGGGTTACAAGCAGGAACCCAGGTGACCATAAATGGTTTTAAGGTAGGTAACGTGACGAACATCAGATTTAAGGATGATAGCGGTAAGTTATTGGTGACCTTTTCCATAAACAATGATTTTGCCTTCTCGAAGAATAGTAAAGCAGAGTTGTACGACACAGGTATAATTGGAGGAAAAGGTATTCAAATCAATCCAGTCTTCGATGGCTCTCCCATGGCACAATCTGGAGATACTTTGGTTAGTGAAAGCAAACCCGGTATTACAGAGTTGGTTCAGCAAAAGCTTACGCCTCTGCAAATGAAAGTGGAAGGTGCTGTTTCACATGCAGATACCTTGTTGATGAATGTGAATTCGATTTTGGACGAACCTACCAAGTTGGAATTGAAGAAGGGTATTGCAGGACTTAGCGAACTCGTTCAAACTTTTAAAAAGTCTGCTGACCGTCTCAATATGCTTTTGGATGAAAATGGTGGAGCGTTGGACAGTTCCCTGAAAAATATCGATAGCATTACGACCAATTTTGCCCAATTATCCGATTCTTTGAATCAGGCCGGACTTGCGCAAACCCTTACGGAGTTCCAAACTACCGTGACCAAACTCAATACGCTCTTGCAAAAAATAGAAAAGGGGGAAGGCAGTCTTGGGAAATTTGCACACGACGAGAAGCTGTATAACAATCTCGCCGAAGCCTCAAGAGAGCTTGATTTGTTGTTGCAAGATTTTCGTTTGAACCCGAAACGTTACGTCAATGTATCGGTCTTTGGCAAAAAACAGAAAGAGTACGAACTTCCTGAAGATGACCCAGCCGATAAACAATAGTAAGATAAATAGCGGGTAAATTTATTATGCATGCATAATAAATTCCGTATTTTTGAACTCAACTATTTCCATAATGGCCTATTTACCGAATATTGTATTTGCAGTTCTCCTTTTCTTGGGGATTGGGTATTTCATTAAAAATGTCAAAAAACTAACGCGAAACATCAAGTTGGGTCGAGATGTAGATGTTAGTGATAATAAGTCTCAGCGTTGGACGAATATGGCTCGCATTGCTTTGGGGCAGACCAAAATGGTCGTGCGTCCTGTAGCCGGATTGATGCATATTATTGTTTACGTCGGCTTTGTTATCATCAATATCGAGGTCCTTGAGATAATTTTAGACGGTCTCTTGGGTACACACAGGCTTTTCGCACCATTGGGTACAGTTTACGATTTTCTGATTGGTTCTTTTGAGATTTTGGCCTTTTTGGTCATTGTTGCCGTAGTGGTCTTTTGGGTAAGACGTAATGTGATAAGACTGCAGCGTTTCATCAAACCCGAAATGGAAGGCTGGCCCAAAAAAGATGGAAACCTGATTCTGTATATCGAGTTGGTTTTGATGTTCCTCTTTTTGACAATGAATGCGGCAGACTATCAACTACAGCAATTAAATGCCGAACATTATGTAAAAGCAGGCGCTTTTCCCATTAGTCAATTTATTGCCCCGCTGTTTGAAGGAATGTCCATTCCGCAGTTGGTCCTAGTGGAACGCACCGCTTGGTGGTTGCACATTTTGGGCATTTTGTCCTTTTTGAATTATCTCTACTATTCGAAGCACCTACATATCCTTCTAGCTTTTCCCAATACGTATTACGGAAAAGTGTCGCCACAAGGTAAATTCAGCAACGTAGAATCGGTTACCAAGGAGGTGAAGTTGATGATGGACCCTAACGCTGACCCTTTTGCAGCTACCGATGAAGAAGAAGGAGAACCGGAAAAGTTCGGGGCTTCCGATGTTATGGATTTGAATTGGGTACAGTTGATGAATGCCTATACCTGCACGGAATGTGGACGCTGTACATCGGAATGCCCAGCAAATCAAACCGGAAAAAAATTATCTCCCCGAAAAATCATGATGGATACACGTGACCGATTGGAAGAGGTAAGTAAAAACATCGATGCGAATAAAGGAGAATTCAAGTCAGATGGAAAACAGCTGTTGGGCGATTACATCACGCATGAAGAACTTTGGGCCTGTACGACCTGCAATGCTTGTGTGCAAGCCTGTCCTGTAAGTATAGACCCTTTGTCCATTATTATGGAGATGCGACGATACTTGGTCATGGAGCAATCCGCGGCCCCAATGGAATTGAACAATATGATGTCCAATATTGAAAACAATGGGGCACCTTGGCCGTACAACCAAATGGACCGTTTAAACTGGGTGAACGAATAAGAAAAGTGTTATGAGCGAAGGATTAGTGGTTAAAACGATGGAACAATACATGGCTGAAGGAAAACAGCCCGAAATCCTGTTTTGGGTGGGTTCGGCAGGAAGCTATGACGATAGAGCCAAGAAAATATCTAGAGCGTTTGCGAAAATCCTCAACAAGGCGAATGTAGAGTTCGCTGTACTTGGTGCAGAGGAAAGCAATACCGGCGATGTGGCCAAAAGAGCAGGAAACGAATTTTTGTTTCAAATGCAGGCCATGATGAACATAGAAGTTTTGAATGGATACGAAATCAAACGGATTGTCACTTGTGACCCACATTCTTACAACACCATAAAGAATGAATACCCGGGTTTGGGTGGCAGTTACGAAGTGCTCCATCATACGGAATACATCAAAGAATTGATGGATTCAGGTCGTTTGTCCGTCGAAGGCAAAACCTATAAAGAGAAACGAATCACTTTTCATGACCCATGTTATTTGGGTCGGGCCAATTCGGTTTTTGACGCACCTCGCGACGTGTTGCAAAAAACCAATGCCAGTTTGGTAGAGATGCGTCGCCATAAAAAAACAGCGTTGTGTTGTGGAGCAGGAGGCGCGCAAATGTTCAAAGAACCCGAAAAAGGGGACATGGACATCAATGTAATGCGCACCCAAGATGCTTTGGAAACGAAGCCTGATATTATTGCAACCGGCTGCCCGTATTGCAATACCATGATGACGGATGGTATTAAAGCCCATGAAAAAGAAGATAGCGTAACGGTATTGGATGTCGCTGAACTCATCGCTAATTCCCTTTGATATGTTGGTAGATTTTGAAGCTTTACCCGATGAATCTCGAGTTTGGATTTACCAATCCAACAGAAGCTTTACAGATGCAGAAGTTGCTGAGATACAAGAGGGACTTGCGCAGTTTCTCACCCAATGGACTGCACACGGGAGTCAGCTAAACGCAGGCTTCACCGTTCGATACAAACGTTTTATCGTGATTGCTTTGGACCAATCCCATGCAGGTGCTTCAGGGTGTTCCATTGATGCTTCCGTACATTTTATTCAAGAAATTGAAAAAAGCTACGATGTAGTTCTTTTGGATAGAATGAATGTTTCGTATAAGCAAGGGGAGTACATTGCGTACAAAACCTTGCAAGACTTCAAAAAAATGGCAAAAGACCGTGCCATTTCGAAAAACACCATCGTTTTCAACAATTTGGTGACCAATAAACTGGAGTTTATGGAACATTGGGAGGTTCCGGCCAGTGAAAGTTGGCATTCAAGGTTTTTATGATAAAAATCCAAGAATTCCCTTAAAGCGCTTTCAGAATACATCGTTTTTTTTAGATTTGAATCCCAAAGGGACACTTTCTGATGGTTTTTAGACGCATCGTATTCTGCATTGCTTCATTTCTTTTTTTCGTTTCATCCATAATAGGCCAAAAACTGCCATTCCAAGCGGCTGATTCTCTCGGGCAAATCACTTGGGTTGAAGCACAATATGAAAAGATGTCCTTAGAAGAAAAAATAGGACAACTCTTCATGGTTAGTACAGCTGCCAAAGACGCGGAAAATACTTCCGAAAACTTGAAAAAGCTGATGACGGAATATCACCTAGGCGGCGTGATATTCTTAAGAGGTCAACCGAAAGCCCAAATAGAAATTACCAATGAAATTCAAGCTGCATCCAAAACACCTCTTTTAATTGGCACGGATGCCGAATGGGGTTTGGCCATGCGACTGGATTCCACCTTTGCGTACCCCTTTAACATGACTTTGGGCGCTGTTCAAGATACCAATTTGATAGAAAGGGTAGGGCGTCAGATTGCCAAACAGGTGAAAAGGGTTGGTGCGCATATCAATTTTGCTCCAGTGTTGGATGTGAATAGCAACCCTGACAACCCTATTATCGGGAGCCGCTCGTTTGGAGAATCTCCAATTAATGTGGGTTTAAAAGGAGCCGCTTTAGCGCGAGGCATGCAGGAGGAAGGCATCTTAGCTTGCGGTAAACACTTTCCGGGTCATGGTGATACGGATAAAGATTCCCATGCGGAGTTACCACAAATCTTGGCTTCCAAGGCCAAAATGGATTCCATTGAGCTTATTCCATTTCAAAAACTATCTGACCAGCATATCGATGCCATGATGGTGGCGCATTTGGAGGTGCCGGCAATCGAAACTAAGTCAGGTTTACCCTCTTCCTTGTCCAAAGCCACGGTGACGGACTTATTGATTAAGGAAATTGGCTTTGAAGGATTGATTTTTACAGATGCTTTAAATATGGGTGCTTTAGCTGCTTCAGCATCTGATGGAACGAACATTTCTTTGAAAGCTTTTATGGCAGGAAGTGATGTGGTTTTGATGCCCAAGGATTTACCAGAGGCTTTTTCAGCTTTTAAGACAGCTTATGAAAAAGGAAGGTTGTCTGAAAAGCGACTGGCCCTCTCCGTAAAGAAAATCCTGATGGCGAAATATAAAGCAGGCCTTTCGGAATATCAGCCAGTAGATAGCAATTACGTTATTGAAGATTTGAATACGCTTCAAGATAGCATACTCGCCGAGGATGTTTATGAGAATGCTTTGACCTTGGTAAAGAACAATGTATCTCTAGTGCCCATCAGAAAACTGGAGAACAAAAAAATAGCTTACGTTGCATTAGGGGACGGAGTGCATGCACCTTTCTATACGATGTTGAAGAATTATGCCAAGGTTACGAAGGTATCTGCCAACAGCATTGCGGAATACAAAGTGAAGCTTTCCCAATACAATTTGGTTATTGTCGGTTATCACAAAAACTCCAAAACACCTTGGAAATCCTATAAATTTTCGGACGAGGAGCTTTCATGGCTACAACAGATTGCCGGATTGCGCACGAGCAACACCATATTCGCTTGTTTCGCAAATCCCTATGCGTTAAAGCGGGTTACCGATTTCAAAAGCATAGATGCTATGCTGGTTTCTTATCAAAATGATAGCACAGCCCAACAAAAGACCGCCCAAGCCATTTTTGGTGCTATTTCCGTAAAGGGGAAGTTGCCTGTGAGTATCCAAGATAAGTTTTTGGAAGGTACTGGTATCGAAACCAAAACATTGGGTCGATTGGGATTCACCTTGCCAGAGCGTGTGGGGTTAAGCGGAACAGGGCTGTCCTACGTAGATAGTTTGGTTCAAGTCGGCTTGGATTCGTTAATGTTTCCTGGAGCTCAGGTTTTGGTAGCGAAACGCGGAAAGGTGGTCTATCAGAAGAACTTTGGTTCACCCACTTATGAAGACACGGCCAAGGTAAACGGGATGCACATTTACGATTTAGCTTCGTTAACCAAAATTTTGTCCACGCTTCCGCTCATCATGAAAATGGAAGAAGAAGGCAATATTGCATTGAACAATACCTTTGAAGAACTCGTGCCTGAATACGCAGACTCAGAACTTAAAGATGTTACGGTTTTAAAGGCACTCTCTCATTATGGCAGGCTTCCTGCGTGGATTGCCTTTTATCTTAGCACCTTGAATGAAAACCGAAAACCATCACAGGAGTTCTATCGATTTGAACCCACGCCAGGTTTCTCCAACAAAGTTTCGGACAATTTGTACATCACCGACGCCTATAGAGACTCCATCTATAATCGGATTGGACGACAATCTTTAAAGTCCAATCGTTATCGCTACAGTGATGTCGCCTATTACGTCTTCAAGAAATATATAGAAGAACATTATGGTAAACGGTTGGACGAGTTAGCTCGGGATTTTTTCTATGAACCAATGGGGTTGCAGAGTACGGCTTTCAATCCGTTGCAAAAGTTTGACAAGGAATATATTGTTCCCACCGAGGAAGACCAATATTACCGCTATCAGACCGTACAAGGTTATGTACATGATATGGGCGCTGCTATGCAGGGGGGTGTAGGCGGTCATGCAGGTTTGTTCAGCAATGCGCAAGATGTGGCCAAAATCATGCAAATGTATCTGCAGGGCGGTACGTATGGCGGAAAACGCTTTTTACAAGAACGAACCATCAAAAAATTCAACACCTGTTACTTCTGTCATAAAGAAGTCCGGCGTGGCGTTGGTTTTGACAAACCCCAATTGAAAGATTCTGGACCCACTTGCGGCTGTGTTTCCCGAAAGAGTTTTGGGCATAGCGGCTTTACGGGAACCTATACTTGGGCAGACCCTGAAGAGGAGTTGGTATATGTTTTTCTTTCCAATCGCACTTACCCCAGCGCGAGCAACAGACTGTTGGTGGAATCAGGTTTGCGTACTCGAATACAGCAAGCTATTTATGATTCCATTATAGAATAAACCTAAAGAATTCCATTAGATTTGTGTTCATGAAGATTGCAATAGTTTGCTATCCTACCTTCGGAGGAAGTGGGGTAGTGGCCACTGAGCTGGGTACCGCGCTGGCTACCCGAGGACATGAAGTTCATTTTATTACGTACAAACAACCCGTGCGTTTGGGACTTCTTAATAATAATGTCCACTTTCACGAAGTACATGTACCAGAGTATCCTTTGTTTCATTACCAGCCTTATGAATTGGCACTTTCGAGCAAGTTGGTGGATACCATCAAATTATATGGAATAGAATTACTTCACGTACACTACGCCATCCCGCATGCATATGCAGGCTACATGGCCAAGAAGATGTTGTTGGAAGAAGGCATTTACATTCCCATGATAACCACATTGCACGGTACGGATATCACTTTGGTAGGGAAACACCCGTATTACAAACCTGCGGTAACCTTTAGCATCAATAAATCTGATGTGGTAACTTCTGTTTCAGAGGATTTGAAACGAAGTACCATGGATATTTTTGACATCCATAAGGATATTGAGGTTATTCCAAACTTCATTGACTCTTCAAAATACAAACTGGATTATACCGATTGTCAACGGTCGCTTATGGCGAAAGAAGACGAAAAAATCCTTACCCATATCAGTAATTTTAGGAAGGTTAAACGCATTCCAGATGTGGTTGAGGTGTTTTACAAAGTTCAGCAAACCATTCCTTCCAAACTAGTGATGGTCGGTGAAGGTCCTGAAAAGGTGAAGGCAGAAGCGCTTTGTGAGAAATTGGGTATTGGCGATAAAGTCATGTTCTTGGGGAATAGTACCGAGATTGACCGTATATTGTGCTTTTCGGATTTGTTTTTGTTACCTTCCGAATCGGAGAGTTTTGGTTTGGCGGCTCTAGAAGCGATGATTAACCGGACTGCGGTGGTTTCGAGTAATGCCGGAGGAGTTCCGGAAGTCAACAAACAAGGCGTCTCTGGATTTTTGGCTGATGTAGGAGATGTGGATGAGATGGTGGAGAAAGCCATTCACATATTGGAAGACCAAGAACGATTGGATACATTCAAGAACCAAGCCTTCGAAGTCGCTTCAAAATTTGATATTTCGAACATACTACCCTTATATGAAGAAGTATATGAAAAAGCTTATAAAGCGCGTTTCAAGAACACCTATTAAGGTTTTCACATTCGCCCTTTTTTTCAATTTGTTGTTTCTAGTTTCCTGTAAAAGTCAAGATAAAGTCATGGCAACGAATGAATCAAATGGGATGGAGGCCATTTTGGAAGATGGGTATTATCCCGTGGATGAAAAGCAAGCTTTGGTCATTGAGAATGAGAAATCGCTTAAAGCATTCTTCAGTAAAGTAAATCGCTCACGAAAACCTGGTTTACCCGTTCCGCAAATAGACTTTACCAAGGAAGTAGCTTTGGTGGTCTGTGTAGGAGCTTATCAATCAGAAGGTTACCCAAAATTGATGCATCCAAAAAAAGATGGAGTCTATCATATTGTGGGGACGAAAACCGAAAAAAATCAAGAAAATACAACCATTTCTTACCCGTTAATGGTGTATAAAGTGCCAAGAACCGAAGATAAATTTGAATTCATTTGGGAGCTTAATTCCACGGAAATCAACAATTAATCGAGGTAATCTTACTGTTTAGAGGGTGTTTTTCTTCAGAAACACTTTATTACTCTACTTTTGCCCTTCAACCCAAATGTTAGTTATGAGACATTCTGCAGTATTATGCTTGACTGTAATACTTTTTGGTAGTTTCAACCTTAAGGCACAGGAAGAAGATTTGGTGCTTACCGCTAAGGATAGCGTTATCGTGAGCTCTTGGATTTTCGGCCTCGGATTGAATGTTGTGGATGATGCTGGTTCCGAGTTCAGCAACTTCTTCAATTTTGACGAAAACCTTCATATCGTTCCCTTTCCTTCCCGTATTAGCGCTGGAAAATACTTCAAAAACGGAGTGGGACTGGAAATCATCGGTACATACAATCGATATAAATCAGGAAAAACCGTAGACCAAATTGTAATCAACGAGGACATCGATTACTACGCTGCGGATTTTCGTGTAAGCTATGACCTTAACCAAATTCTAGGGCATACCGGCTGGTTCGACCCCTATGTTGGAATTGGTGTGGGATATACCGATGCCAACAACCAAGGTAGAGGTACGTACAATGCGGCTGTAGGTTTTAGAACTTGGTTGTCCGATAAATGGGGAATCGATATCAATTCCACCGGTAAATGGACTATGAATGCTGATAATTCCTCCAACCACATTCAGCATGCTGCCGGAGTCGTCTATCAAATTGAAGTGGAAAGAGGTTTGACGCGAAAAGGAGAAGAAAAATTAAGACGTCTTCAAGAGCTTGAAAAAGAGCGGCAACGTGTTCAAGACTCTATCGACGCCGCACGCAAAGCAGAAGAAGAGGCGAAACGTTTAGCTGAAGAACTGGAGCGTAAGCGTTTGGAAGAGGAGAAAAACTCAGAGCAAGCATTGGCAGAGGCTGCCAAACGTAAAAGAGATAGCATTGAAAATGCCATCCGAGCCCTGGGGAATGTCTATTTTGACTTGAATTCTTCTTATTTGAACAGTAATGACAAAGCACTTTTGGATAAGCTTACCGTAATTCTTCAAGAAAACGAAACCGTAATTATTGAAGTCAATTCACATACAGATTCAAGAGGCACGGATAAATACAACCTATGGCTATCGGAAAGAAGGGTGAATCGTACCAGGGACTATTTAATTGACAAAGGCATTTCGGAATCGAGAATACAAATCGAAGCCTTTGGTGAAAAGAGTCTGGTCAATGAATGTGATAACAATACCTATTGTACCGAAGAAAAACACAGCCAGAATAGAAGGTCTGAGTTCAAGGTAGTCAAGATTTAGCCAGTACGGCGGGTGAACATTTGAACCATGGCCCTTATCGGTCATGGTTCTTATTTTTTTGACCAAAAGGTCTTGCCGTATTTTTGTAGTATACCAAAATGTGACAAACATCGTTCACAAAGATGTTGGAAAGAATAACACGATTTCTGGTAAACCATAAAACAATCCCAGTAATACTGGTCATTGGGTTGGTCTTGATTGGATTTTTTACCCTACCGCTTTCCCAACAAAATACGTTGTTTCCTTCCTTAAAAGTTAAAGTAGATGCTTTACCCGATTTAGGGGAAAACCAACAGATTGTTCATGTGAATTGGGAGGGACAATCGCCACAAGACATTGAAGACCAAATTACGTATCCCCTTACTTCAAGCCTATTGGGTATTAGCGGAGTAAAATCCGTCCGCAGTAGTTCAATGTTTGGTTTTTGCAATGTGTATGTCATTTTTGAAGATGACATTGATTTTTATTGGGCCCGTTCACGGATTACGGAAAAACTCAATGCTTTACCCGAAAATACCTTTCCGCAGGGGGTAAAACCTAGACTTGGCCCTGAGGCTACCGCGTTGGGTCAAATTTTTTGGTACACCTTAGAGGGCAGGGATGTCAATGGAAATGTTACTGGAGGCTGGGATTTACAAGAAGTACGAACCGTACAGGATTTTTATGTCAAAAATACCTTGGCAGCGACCAAAGGTGTAGCTGAGGTAGCTTCGGTTGGTGGATTTCTAAAGGAATATCACGTTGAAGTAGACCCAGAACGAATGCGTTTTCACCAGGTTGCTTTAAATCAAGTCGTGGAAGCGGTACAAAGTGCGAATCAAGACATGGGCGCTCGAACTCTGGAAATCAACCGAGCAGAATATTTTGTTCGCGGTTTGGGACAAGTTGAAACCCTAAAAGACCTTGAAAATGCCGTAGTTTCTTCTACCGAGTTTACGCCGGTATATGTAAGAGATGTGGCCCGGGTAAGTTTAGGTCCCGCAGAACGAAGAGGCATTTTGGATAAGGGTGGTGCGGAAGTTGTTGGAGGCGTGGTATCTGCCGAATATGGGGAGAATACTTTAATAGTAACCCAAAGATTGCAAGAAAACATCAAGCGACTCGCGGATGGCTTGCCAGAAAAAACATTATCTGACGGAACGGTTTCTAAATTGACCTTGGTCCCTTTCTACGACCGCTCTGTTTTGATTGAAGAGACTTTGGAAACCTTGGGCAATGCGTTGTTCTTTGAAACACTCATCGCCATTTTCGTGGTTTTTTTCATGATGCGCAATCTGAAACTTTCCTTTTTGGTGTCAGCTTTAGTGCCCTTGGCGATTCTCTTCGCTTTTATCGCCATGCGTATCTTCGATATTGAAGCTAATATTGTCGCTTTGGCCGGTATTGCTATTGCAATTGGCACCGTGGTGGACATGGGCATCATTTTGGCAGAGAATATTTCAAGGCATTTGGACGAAAACCCCACTGGGAATAAAAAGGAGTTGGTCATTCAAGCCACACAGGAAGTCTCAGGCGCTATTGCCACTGCCGGGTTGACCACCGTGGTTAGCTTTTTGCCGGTGTTCACACTTACCGAGGTGGAAGGACAACTATTTCAACCATTGGCATTCACCAAAACCTTTGTTTTGCTCGCTGCCATAGGGCTTTCCATTGTGCTCATCCCTCCATTTTATTTGCTTTTTGTTCAAACCAATAAAGGAGAAAAGAAACTTCCTGTTACTGTTATACTTGCACTTCTTTCAGGAATTCTTGCCTTGGTTTTTGGCTCTGATTTAGGTTGGGCTTTGGTGCTTTATGCGTTGATGGAGTTTTATCTGTTATGGAAGAAACCAGATGCGGTTTTGGAAAAAAATATTCGACGCTGGACTTCTTTGACTATCCTTTTTGGCGTTTTGACATGGTACTGGCGACCGTTGGGTATCGGATACGGTTGGATAAGCAATGGTCTGATGGTTTTCCTTTTAGCAGTTTTTATCCTAGGAG